>CANJWD010000028.1 GCA_947478475.1 Enterobacterales bacterium | reverse complement strand
TGGGTTGTAGAAAGAACGCATAGCTGGATGAACCGCTTTCGTCGCGTACTGACGCGGTGGGAGAAGAAGGTCGAGAACTATGAGGCAATGCTGCATTTTGCATGTGGCATCATTGTCTGGAATAAAATCCTTTTGGGATAGGCTCTTATCCAGTAATAAATTTGATAACTGTTTTTTTTCAGAATGTCATTTAATTGCATCAAATTTTTCATATTCGGAATTCATTAAGAGTGAATTTAGAGAGTGCAATCTACAATCATCAATTTTTTCATCTTGCCTGAATTTAATGATAGATCCCGATATTAACGATGTTAAAAAAATAGTGATTCCACTTGATGCGGGGATTAGAATATTGAAAAAATATCATATCATTGTGAATTAGGGATCGGCAGGCTAACGCCTTAGCAAGCGAAGCTTTCGCCTCAAGCCAAATCGTTGCAATGACTTTAGCAATCGATCATTTAGCAATAGATCATCGCTAAAAATCAAACTGATAAAGTATGTCGATAGCCTGATTAATCCCGGATACCGCGTCCAGGTATAATTTAGGCATCAAACGGTAGCGCACCGTCAACTTTGCCAGCGAATCAAAAATTCCTACGCCATATTTTATCTGTAAATCAGGGGTAAGATTACCGCTGACAACGACCTGGGATTTATCCGCCACCCCCTCAGTATCCAGCGCCAGATTGCTGACACCAAATGCTTCACCAATATTGCCGACAAATTTGCCGCTTTTTGCAACCCCCATACCAATCAGCATTGAGGTCATCATCGAAGCGTCTGTGCCAGACTGACTGAGACCCTGACCGCGCAGCAGGTAGGAGAGCGCCTCTGACTGGGATAACACCGGATCGGAGAAAACGTCAACGTTTGGGGCATCCGCCATACCAGTCACCCTAATCCCGGCGGTAACACTGTCTGCGGTGGATTCAGGGCTACGAATGGCCTCAATATCCAGTAACGACTGAGTGGGCGGGCCAGCAAACGACAACAGCCCTTTTCGGACGATTAAATCCTGCCCATAGGCGCGGAATCTGCCCGATGGAACATTAATCTGGCCATTTAGCACCAATCCCTGCTGGCCCTGAATCACTTTTAAATCCCCCTGCAACCTGGCCCGTAAACCAAACGCATCCAGGCGCACATCGTTACCAACATGAATGACGAGATTGCTATCAATAGAAATCGGTGCGACTTTGGCTGCCACCGGTTGCAGTCGGTCATCCAGCACCACTTCATCGTGAGAGACACCCACAACACCTTCCGGTAAATTTCGTACCGTAATGCGCGCCCACGGGATATCTACCGAACCACTGAGAGAAAACAACTGGGGTGTCGCTTCCACGAGCAAATCGGGTGAGACATCCAGCCGCAGCGTCGGCGGGATCCTCACTCTGATTCGGTGGCCCTTAGCGGCAACCCGCGCACGCCAGGCATGAATATTGCGCCAGTCAGCACTACCGGAGAGATTAAGTTGTCCTTCTGGTGTCCGGAGCAGACCCTCCAGTACTGAATTTGCACCGCTAAAACTCAGTCCCAGGTAGCCATGGCGGATCTCAGCGGGCAGCCATGTTCCGCCCGTTGTAATACTGTCGAGCCTCATATGACCAAAAATCAGCGGTTTTTCGGTATTGCCGCCTGGCTGCAGGCTGGCATTTAGCAGGCCGTTGATTTTTTCGCCATTCATCAGAATCGGGGCGAGCACCGCCATAGAGAGATTGCTGATATTAATATTGCCTGCGATCGCGCGCTGCCCGCGCTGAGGAGTCAGCTGCAACTGGCCGTTAAACTGACCGCCGCCGTGCGCCAGTGCCATTAACCAGCCGAGCCTTGCCTTGCCGTTATTCAGTCCGGCATTAACATTAAACGCATCAAACGCCACTACCCGTGGACCATTGTGTCCCTGACGTTTTATTTTTATCGCATCCCCTGTCAGTGCAAGCTCTGCTTCTGCCAGACCGCCTTCAGCCGGCCAGCGTACATCCGTATACCCGTTCAGCATGCCGCTAAACGTGACGGGTGAATCTGCGGCTGGATCGGGCAGCGCCCAGTTAAAATGGGTGCTGTTGAGTGTGCTACGCCAGCGTTGCCGTTGCCGGTCAAAGCGCCCTGCCAGTGCCAGCCGCCCGGAGAGCGGATTACCGTCCAGTTGCAGTGTTAACTGATGATGCCGTTCGTCCCCGCTGGCCGCCAGTGTCAGCGTATTAATATGCAGTGTATCCTGTTTGAGTTGCCTCACCTCCAGCGCTACATTCCCTTGTGTCGGTTGTGCGGACTGTACATGAGCGGCCAGCTTAAGGTACCGGACCGAGAGCTGCTGCCACCGTAAACCGCTTGCACTAAAATTCGCCGATAACTCAGGCTGTTGTAAATTACCGCGTAATCGCAAAGTACCTTTAGCAACGCCAGCCAGGTCTGACACAATGCCATCCAGGCCCGGCGCATCGAGAGTGGCATCCAGCACCCATTGATTATCAAGCTTACCGTTTACATTTAACGTATTGTGCCCGACTGCCAGTTTAATTCCAGGGACAGACCACACTCCCCGGGCATTCCCTGTGAACGAACCGTTAGCGGAGATCGGGTACTGTTTTACCCTGCCATTAAGGGCCAGTTGCTTCAGCTGAAATTGCCACTCCCCTTTGTCATGCCAGCTGCCCTGGCTGATGATTTTTCCATCCAGTTTAAGTGGCCACTGAGGCCACTGCCGCGCAGTATCAATACGGCTCAGGCTCAGGACGGCGTTCCAGCTCATTGCCCGCCGCCAGTCTATAACACCACTGAGATCAGCGTGTCCTTGCAACGCCTCAAAACGTAACCGCTTCAGGGTAAATTGTTCAACACCACCAAAACCTTCCAGTGTCAGCACCGCGGCAGGCAGGTCTTTTCCTGCTAAGTCAGAGCGCAGTGATAATAGATAATCAGTGGCCTGCCCCTGAAAATGCATTTTCAGATTACTGATGTTATACAAAGGGGTTCCTGTTAATGGCCAGCATAACTGTTTGCTGCGCAACGTAAATAACAGTGGCAACCCCGGCTTTGTCACGGATGTTACAGCGTCCAGTTGTGCGTTAACGGGCCCCGTGAGATCTGATGTCAGCTTTATTTGATTTTGTAATTCTCCGCTGAGACGCAGATTCAGCTGTTGCTCTTGCAGTGGTTCATTACGCGCAATAATAGTGCCGGATAGTGCGTTGATCGTTATATCAAGCGGCCACTGATCAGCCAGAGTTGCCTGACCATGCGCCGTGAGTGAACCTTGCGGTAATTTGATAACCAGTGAATCCACTGTGACATGGTTGTCCTGCGTACGCGCCCGCAGTAACAGGCTATCGATAAAAATAGTGCTATCCCCGTGCAGCGACAGATTTTGGCCCGATATGCCCTGCAGCTGAATATCTAACGGCAGATGAAAGGTGGGCAGAGCAGGTAATAATGGTTTGGCAAACAGTAATTTTAATGTTTCAGCTAACGGGAGGGGCGGATCAACAGCGGTCGTCCCGGATAGCGCCACATCTGTTTGTGGCAAAGTTTGTGGCAAAGTGACTTTCAACATGCTGATATGAGTCGACATTAACGAGAACGTACGCTCCTGCCAGCGGGCAGCGGTATCAAATTCCTCCAGTACCGTTTCGGTATCATCCACCTTCAGTTTAAGGTTGCGCACCGCCAGATGTTTTAATGTTACCGGCCAGGCAGTACGCAGCGCAGCCTGAGGTGTAGTTGCTGCTGATTTTGGCGGCGTGAAGGCGGCGGTATTCACGATTACATCAATATCCTGCAACCCGATAGCATTGATACACAATTCACCCTGTTGCAGGCATGAGAGCTGTAGTGAAATATTAAGCTGACCCAGATTAACCAGCACCGCCGCTCTGTTATCTGCACTGTTATTTGCACCGGAATCTGCACCGGAATCTGCACCGGAATCAGAGCTTGCGCCAGCAATCTTATAGCGAATCCCTTGCAGGCGGAGATCGTGCCAGCCACCGCTAACACTGGCAACAGTTAACCCGGGAATCCAGCGAACAGCACTGTTTATCACCCAGTGCAAACCCGCCGTGGTCGCCAGCAAACCCACCATCAAACCTGACAGCAGCAGCAGGGCCATCAGTAATGAGAAGCTGATTTTACCGATCCTGGTCATAATTCAGCCCCTAAACCGATATAGAATTCTAATCTGCTGGCATTAACACTATTAATGGGCGCGGCAATATCAAATTTCACCGCTCCAGCAGGCGAAGCCCAACGAATGCCTATGCCAGCACCCGTTTTAAAATCATTTTGTCTGATATCGTTAACCGCCTCACCACCGTCCCAAAATAGCGCACCCCACCACTTATCAGTAACGTTGTATTGATATTCCAGTGAACCGGTAAGCATTTTAGACGCTCCGGTAATTTTACCCTCACTGTCTTTGGGAGAAAGACTGGCGTATTTGTAACCGCGGATACTGCGATCACCGCCAGCAAAAAAGCGCAGTGAAGGGGGAATACGATCAAAATTATCACCTTCGATCCAGCCAATCTGGCCACGTAGCACAAAACGATGTCTCTCTGCAACAGTGCGGATCCAAACATGCTGAATTTGCAGTCTGATAAAATCAGTGCCCGATCCCCATAGCGCACTGGATACATCGACCGAATATTGCTGGCTATCACCCCAGACTGGCATCATGCCGCCTTGCTGACGGGTACGATTAATACTTACCCCGGGATACAACAGCATGGTGGTAGCGGTAACGTCGGCCTGAGTATAGTGGTCAAGACTCCAGTGCAGATTAATGGCACTCTGCCAGCCGCCGGGCAAACGCCAGTAACGTGCCGCACTCAGCATAGTGGTATCGGATGCGATATCATTTAGATTTGAACGTTTCAGTCCGCCTTGCAGCAGGTAATAGTGTTCCAGTGAATTTCTTAACAAGGGTATTTTGTAACCCACGTCCAGGCTTTGTTCGGGGGCAGAGAGATCAGCGCTGGCTGTCAGGCTATGGCCGCTCGCATTCATCCACGGTTTTTTCCAGCTCGTCTTAAAACGGACTCCAACATCTGAGGAATAGCCGCCGCCTAATTCCACTGTGTTGCGGGTCCGTGGTGTTACTACAGCATCCATTGGTAATATTCCGCTCTTTTTAGCACCCCGAAAATTGGGCGACACCACCGCAGAATTAAACCAGCCAGTGGATGCCAGCCTGCGGTTCAGCTCACCCACTTTTTCCGCGCTGTAATCCTCCCCCTGACGGAAAGGTACCAGATTTTGCAGAGAGTCTTCACGGATTTGCGAACCCTGAAACAGCACGTTACCAAAACGGTAATGCTGCCCGCTGTCAAATTCCATCTTCCAGAATGCCTGGTGCAGTTGTGGTGCAACAGCAAGCTGGCTTTTCACCATTTTTGCATCGAAGTAACCTCTGCGCAGTGCCAGGCTCAGCAGTGACGCTTTAAAATCACTAAAGTGGCCATGATTCAGTATTGAACCGGACTTTGGCCTGCTTTTTTTCAGCAGCATCTGGTACTCACTGTCCTGTCTGGCCTCCCCCTTAAGCACGATATCACTACCCGCAATGCGCACCGGAACGCCTTGCTTCACGTTGACAATCAACAGCGAATGTCCAGGAGAACGTTTTGCCTTAAATTCAAAATCGATCGTCGGATCATAGTAGCCTAAAGCACGCAGTCCCTGACGGAGGGCCTCATCGAGACGCCGGTAGAAACCTTCGTCTGCTATCACACCGTCGGTATTAATGGTTAAGTCGGTATTAACGGTTGATAAACGTGCCCGGACATTCTGTTCCAGCTCTCCGCTGAGACCTTTAACGTGTAGCCGTACGTTTTCAGCCCAGGCAAACGGGGAAACAATAAATACGAAAAAAAGGAGAGAATATCGTGGCACGCGCACCCCTGAATAATTATCCGACATGGTCAACACTGACGGCACAACGCTATACTAGCCGGGTCACCACCAGTACAGCCTGATCATGATTTTTTTTCCACTATTTTTCATTTTATCGTCTTTCATTCGACGTAGCGGCGGCACAACCAGGATAGATTATGTTAAACGGTATCTTACTGATTTTTTTTCTGATCGCAGTCAGTGCTTTTTTTTCCCTGGCGGAAATTTCACTGGCAGCCTCACGCAAAATAAAACTCAAATTATTAGCCGATGAGGGGAATATCAACGCATTACGCGTGCTGGAATTGCAGGAAACACCAGGAATATTCTTCACCGTCATACAGATTGGTCTTAACACTGCTGCCATTCTTGCAGGAATTGCCGGAGATTCCGTTTTTTCCCCTTCGTTGCAACTGATATTCGAACCGATTCTGTCACCAAAACTGGCTGAGCAGGTCAGCATCGTCTGCTCGTTTACGCTGGTGACAAGCCTGTTTATTCTGTTTGCTGATTTAATACCAAAACGTATCGGAATGCTTGCACCGGAAGCGGTAGTGGTAAGGATTGTTAATCCAATACGCTTTTGTCTGCTTCTTTTCCGGCCGCTGGTATGGTTGTTCAATGGTTTTGCTGATCTGATATTTAAAATATTTAAATTAAAAATAGTCACAAGCAGTGACATCACCTCTGATGATGTCTATGCGGTAGTGGCAGCTGGCGCGTTAGCGGGGGTATTGCGTAAACAGGAACATGAATTGATAGAAAACGTTTTTGAACTGGAATCACGCACAGTACCCTCTTCAATGACCTCCCGTGAAAATGTTATCTACTTCGACCTACAGGAGAGCGAAGAAAGCATTAAAAAGAAAATCGCTACACATCCGCATTCGAAATTTTTGGTGGGCGATGGCGGTATCGATCGCGTTATCGGTTACGTTGATTCCAAAGATTTACTCAATCGTGTATTGGGTAATCAGAGTCTGGCATTAAATAACGGGGTGCAAATACATCTGGCACTCGCTGTACCAGATGTATTGACGCTGTCAGAAGCGCTGGAAAGTTTTAAAACTGCGGGCGAAGATTTTGCCGTCATTCTGAATGAGTACGCTTTAGTCGTGGGTATCATTACGCTGAACGATGTCATGACCACACTGATGGGCGACCTGGTTGGCCAGGGACAGGAGGAGCAAATTGTTGCCCGTGACGAGAATTCGTGGCTCATCGAGGGAGGCACGCCAATCAATGACGTGATGCACGTGCTGAATATTAAAGAATTTTACCAGGCTGAAAACTATGAAACCATCGGTGGCTTTATGATGTATATGCTACGCAAGATCCCCAAACGTACGGATTTCGTCAACTCTTCGGGCTATAAATTTGAAGTGGTGGATATTGACAACCACAAAATCGACCAGCTGTTGGTAACAAGGTTGATGGATCAGCCGGACTCTTTATCTCATGACAATAGCGACTCATGAAAATAGCGACACCTAAAACAGCAGCGACCCCTGAAGGGGGCCGCAATGAATGAGTTTTTATTCGATTTAACCGGCTTTTATCATCAATTCAGCCGCAAGCGCAGAACATGGCGATTGACCTCTGACATAACATTAAAATGGCGCCTGTCACGAATTTTAGGCAGTAAAATTCTGCCATTATCAAATTCGAATGCTCCCATCTCTTTGATGTATAACCGGCCTCGGAATAAGGTTTTCACATACATGGCGACCCTGGCGGGGTTGTAGCGCTGGAAAATTCTCATTTCTCACCTTCCTTTACATATTCCCTTAACACAACAGACCTGTATTCAAAACCACAACCCGCCAGAACACAGGGCACACAGGCTAATAACAGAGTTTATGGATTCGAAACACCTCCCTTTACTTAAACTGCCTTCCTGACCGACCCTCACGCCAAACCAGCGAGAAGCAGGAACATTTACCGACGGACACAGTTGTATACTGGCTGTACTAAACAGTACTCATAAATGGGCGCCATGTTAAAATACTGGCTATATAATGTCAAATAACGCCCGGCGGAAGGCCCCGGAATTCATGAATCCTGCGAAGAGGCTTATTATTTGTAACCTAAAGGTTGTAGTAACCTAAAGGTTTTAATTGTAAGAAAAAACATCCAACAAAAATTTTGCAGAGGTTTTGCTATAAATATTTTAGGGATAAAGCAGTATTTAACCTCTATAAATACATCCCGCCGAGCAGGTTTCCTTCACGATGATGGCACTCAGCTCCGGTAACTGAGGTTTCAGCCGCTGCCAGATCCAGACCGACAAAATTTCGCTGGTCGGATTTTCCAGTCCGGGGATATCATTCAGGTAATGGTGATCCAGTTGTTCCCAGAGTGGCTGGAATGCGGCTTTCAGTGCGGCAAAATCCATCAGCCAGCCGGTATGCGCATCGGTTTTTCCGGTTACCTCCAGGCGGAGCATAAATGAATGGCCGTGCAGACGGCCACATTTGTGGCCATCAGGAACATGGGGCAGACGGTGTGCCGCTTCAAACTGAAAATCTTTAAATAGTGTGGTACCCATGGCACTAACCTTAACAAAATGTAATAAAAAAACAGCGGATGTTTATTACTGGTAACCATGGCGCACCAGCCAGCAGTGATGCAGGTGACCGCTCCGCACAAAATCCACTGACTGTGTCTGTGCGCTGATATCTTCTGCCACCAGCCCCAGCAGCGATAACCCAGCCTGATCCATTTTGAAACCGCCTCGGTTATTAGAAAACAGCAGCGTGCCCTGAGGGCGTAATAGCCGTTTCAATTCTTTCATCAACAACAGATGGTCGCGCTGAACCTCAAAAGTCGTCTGCATACGCTTAGAATTGGAAAAGGTCGGGGGATCGATAAAGATAACATCAAACTGCTCATCGGTATTATGCAGCCATGAAAGGCAGTCCGCCTGAATCAGACGATGCTGCGGGCCAGTCAGCCCGTTGACACGCATATTTTTCTCTGCCCATTGCAGATAACTGCGCGACATATCCAGTGTGCTGGTAGTACGCGCACCGCCAAGACCGGCATAAACACTGGCGGTACCGGTATACGCAAACAAATTGAGAAAATCTTTACCACGGCTGATATTACCCAGCATCTGACGTACCAGACGATGGCCAGCGAACAGACCGGTATCAAGATAATCGGTCAGGTTTACCCAAAATTTAGCGTTATACTCCGTTACCAGCAACATTTCTCCCGTCTCTGCCAGTTTCTGGTACTGATTTTTTCCTTTTTGCCGCTGACGTGTTTTCAGAATTAACTGGTCAGCCCTCAGGTTCAGCACTGACTGCGTCGTGTTTATCACATCAAACAGACGCTGACGCGCTTTTTGTGCATCGATATGCTTCGGTGCCGCGTACTCTTGCACTACTACCTGGTGGCCATAACGGTCGATCACGGCATTATATTCGGATAACTCCGCATCATATAAACGATAACATTCAATTCCCTGCCGCTGTGCCCATTTATCCAGCTTCCGCATGTTTTTACGTAAACGGTTGGCAAAATTTTGCGCTATCTCGCTGCTAACACCTGCGTGTCCGTGTGGGCGTGTCGTCAGTAAATAATTTTTCTGCACGCAATCCAGGGGACCATTTTTAGCTTTAAATTCACGATCTGCCTGTAATTGCAGGCAACTGAGCAACTCAGTTGAAGCGCTGAACAGTGACAGCCGCCAGCCGCTAAAAGTCTGTTTCACCCTGCGGCCCAACACACTGTATAGCGCAATCAGCGCTGGTTTGCTGGAGAGACGCTCACCGTAAGGCGGATTACTGAGAATCGTGCCTGCGGCTTCCTCTGGCAGTGGATTAACCAGCTGACTGATATCCTGTACGGCAAAAGTTATCAGCGGTGCCACACCGGCACGGCGCGCGTTGGCCCGGGCCATCTCAATGGCCGGAGTGTCGTGGTCGTAACCAAAAAATCGGGCGGTCGTCTGCCGCAAACCACATGTTGCCCTGGTGCGAGCTTCTTTCATCAGCACAGACCAGAGCGCCTGATCGTGGCCATTCCAGGCAGTGAAACCCCAGTGCGCGCGCTGTAAACCGGGCGCGCAATCAGCAGCCATCATCGCTGCTTCAATTAACAGAGTGCCAGAGCCACAGAGTGGATCGATCAGTGCACTCTCACTCTTCCAGCCAGAGCGTAATACAATCGCCGCTGCCAGGTTTTCTTTCAGCGGGGCCTGCCCACCCTGATAACGGTAGCCACGCTGGTGTAAACTTTCACCGCTCAAATCGAGTGCCACCGCTACTCTATCCTGCCTCAGCACAACGCTGATCCGAATATCGGGTGTCTGCTTTGCCACACTTGGGCGCTGAGCCATATCGCTCATAAATTTGTCAGCGATGGCATCTTTCACCCTGAGTGCACCGTACTGGCTGTTGCGGATTGCCTCATTCAGCCCATTAAAATGCACCATAAAAGTTTTATCCAGGGTAAAAATAGCAGGCCAGTCAATTGACTGCACACCCTGATAAAGCTCTGATTCACTGTGTGCGGTAAATTCATGCAGTGGCAATAAAATCCGTGACGCCAGACGGCTCCACAGCAAGCTGTGATATAAAACCCGCAAATCTGCCTGAAAACGTACCCCTCCCCGCGCAATGTTACACTGTTGTGCACCCAGTACTTCCAGCTCTGCTTTTAACAGCTCCTCCAGACCACGTGCCGTGCTGGCAAACAGAAAATTCATAACACACTATTACCAAAAGTTACCAAAAAGAAAGTTGTGGCGCATTATAGCCGATGCCCGCTTTTTATTTTGAAAAATGAAATTTTGAAAAATGTAAAGAGAGACTGGACCAGTATTCCCTCAGTTTATCAAGGGGGAAAGGAAAGCGCTGTTACGCCTGTGCCATTTTTAAGGATTAAGCCAGGGAGCACTGACACTCCAGAAAATAATATTAACCCCCAAATATTCCTCTGCAAATTTGCTGAACTCTTGCTGAGTAAATTTTTTTTGGTCTGCGGGTTAGTATAAGTCAGCGTAGGCTCCTGAACAGCCATGGCAACGAGATTTAGTTTATTTTTATATTTATGGAAAAAGGGGTACGAATTTTTCATTTGCCCACTCTTATAAGGAATAATATCAGGACCGCCAAGTCCAATATTATTTTTCTGTGCAATATCAAAGAAGCGTGACATATAATTATGGTCATTATTCCATTCACAGGGCCAGAAATTGACATATTGCACAACCGACGATTTTTTGAAAACTTTTCTGGCAAATATTATGTTGTCCAGAGTCGCTGAAAAATAGCTGTTACAAGTAAAGCCTGTATTTTCTTTTTTCATATCAATATCAATGGCTGTTTCGGGGAGGTTAATACCCGTGATTTTGCCGTCAAATGATATTGCTAATGCGGTGAGAAGATGCTGGTATCTTTTCCTTAACGCTGTATTCCACTGCATAGCGACCCAACCCTGAGCAGGGAATTTACCTTCACCAGGGTTGTCGGACTGCGCGATTAAACCGCCATGATATTGCGGTTCCTGCTGCAAATAGAATGGAATATTTTTATCGTTGGGTTTAAAAAATCGATCCTGAATCTGGATAAATAGTTTTTTATTCATTTTATTAAGTATTGCCAGGTCATTCTCTACCGCTGAAAAATCATATATTCCTTTATATTTTTCCAACTGTTTCCATGTATAAATAATTTGCACACCATCAATATCTGGTCGTGCAAGTAATGCCTGTAATTTTTCAAGTTGTCCGGAAGAGGTGTAAAGATAATTTTGTGGCGGCGCAGCCAGCACGTTAGGTCCACAAAATAAAAGAAATAAAATCGATATCACAATAATTTGCATATCTGCATCCTTGACTTATTGCTCCGTGGCCATCCACAGGTCGATACCGGCGGCTCTGGAGAAGAGCACAGCTAAAAGAGCACAGCTAAATTTCAATTTCGTGCGTCAACCCTGAACCCGTGCCCAGCGTCGGCGCGCGCCACGCCAGCTCCAGATGCTGTTGCAAACTCACTGATTCACTGCTCTGCGTTCCTGTACTGAATGCCGCTATCGCTTCGGCCAGCAGCAGATAGCTGCCGTTATCCAGTTCAATACGCTCGATGGCCTGTTGCTTAGCACCGGTAAACTGATTTTTAATCGTCAGTTTATCTGCTGAATTCTCCTCTGAATTATCAAAAGCTATAATCAGGCTGCCGCTTTTCTGTGAAAAATGAAGCTGTCTTTTTTGTATATACTGAAGCACCAGCTTATCATTGCCACCACTGTCCGTAATGATATCATCATCATCACCCTTTCTATAATAGTAGTCATCATCATCAAAACCTCCTGCCATCTCATCGTTCCCCTGGCCAGCATAGAATAAATTTTTCCCCGCGGTTGCCATCAGAAAATCCCCGCCCTTGCCACCACGCAGCACCGCGCCCTGGGCGCTCATACTGAAAAGACGTTGTGGTTTCACCTCTTCAGCTGTACCCAGCGTGATCGGCGTCGTGCCAGCATAGAGCGTTTCAGGGGCCGGATTATTTTCTGTACCGGGCTTGAGCATTTTTTCATTGACCAGCCATGCCGCTCCGGTTACGGCACTATCACTCTCCTTATAGATGAGTGCTCCGCGCCGGTCATTCGCATCCTGTACGTTCAGATGACGATATTGTGCTGACAGAGCAAAATGCTTCAGATGTATTTCCACTGAGGCTGCTTCAGCTGTGCTGTCGGTCAATACCAGATCCTGATCCTGCCAGTGCAATGCTGTGTCTGCCACTGACCAGGGCAGGTGCAGACTGTCTTCAGCAGGCACTGCACCGTCGTCGCAGTTATTAATCCAGACCTTTCTGTGTACCGCTTTCTCTGCGAAGATCACATAATGATCACTGCCGCCATGGCCCTGAAGAAAATCGCTGCCCTGGTGGCTTTCCAGCCATTCCTCCTCGTGGTTGCCCTGTCGCACATCATCAAAGGCGGTGTCATGCAGCTGTAGCTGCATAAATAGCGGCAGCTGATGTGTATGCGCATACTTTCCATCCTGCCGGCTGACGGTTATCTCATCTCTTTCCTGAAGGCGGCTCAGGGTTATCTTTTTCTGCGGGCCCTCTCTTGTTTTATCCTGTTCAGGCCGGTAGGTTACCGCCAGCCTGTTATGGGTGTCGTAGTCGCGGCGCTCTTCTGAGGCAGTTAAAGCAGGAAGGGTAAACTGCACCCCGTCCCGTGTGACAAACAGATACTCCGCTGCTCTGCCCGATACCTTTAACCTGGTGCTGCGTCCGTCGCCATTGTTCAATAACAGGGTGATCCGCCCGTCAGTTAGTGTTATCAGCTCAATATCCGCAGCCACATAGTCCTGTAGCTCCACACTATTGATGGCACCATCGCCCGGTACATTGGCACCCTCTTCTTCACGGAGCTCGATATTAATATCTCTTCCGTCAAAGCCGTCCCTGACAATACCTTCAAACCCGGGTTTCACAATAATATAGTGGTCACTCTCCCGCCCGCCAACCGCCAGGCCATCTGCCAGGGTCAGGACATCATTACCGTCATAACCTCTAAAAACGCTATTTTTTCCCCGATCGGTGAAATGATTGCTATGCTCATTACCCGATATGCGGGTCCCAAAAAAGTCACTTTCCCCATGAACATGCGAAATATTACGCAATGTAGTGCGGTTTATAGCGTCATGCTCTTTTTTCAAATCAATATCACTCCCGCCATAACCCTGAAGAATCAGCGTGTTTTCACCGGCACTGCCATCCAGTGATGATCGGGCATTTGCGGCGCTTTCACGTAATAGAAAGATGTCATTTTGCTGCCCGCCGGTGTAATTTTTATCTCCATCTTCACAATCAAAAAGATAGGCAGATTCTGTGGCGCTGCCCGATGCACGAAACGTATCCTTACCCTTGCCCAGATGAACATATGCCTGGCGGTCACGGATAAAGCGGTGTAACTCAAGCTGGTTGCGGTTATCGCTGAAGGGGGTTGGCGTTATCACCATCAGGCGCTGCGTTTTTGCTTCGATACCGATAATGCTGGCGCCCTCCAATGAGTGGCCGGACAGTACAGGCAGTGCAAAAGTACTCACCGGCGCACTGAAAGCGCCACTGCCATCAGCCAGCGCCACCTGAGTCTGCATGCTGTCATCAATGGCCACCAAATCGGCACAGCCGTCGCGATTCATATCATGCAGAAACAGCCTGACATACCTGCATGACGGTGAGCTAAAAACAGTACGCAGCATGGCCGCAAGACCCTTTGTATCCGGTAGCGTGATGGCAGCATCAAAAGGCTGCTGCTGTTCACTTCTGCCCTGTAGCAGCCTGACCCTGTTATCTTCACTAATCAGAATGATATCCGTACAGCCATCTCCATTAACATCACCACTTAGCATCCATTTAGCATCCTGCACCGCTACGCTAACTCTATGAAAGAGGCGCATATGAACCGGGGTCAAAAAATCATCCTGACCATCACCATTAAAATCTCCCGCTATGATGATGCCATTGCGCCTTCCGGGAAACAGATAAGCTCGCAGAGTACCCTTATTATCAGGACGAATCTGAATGATATTTCTTTTTTCCGGACCAAATTCCGGACCAAATTCGCGTGAACGTAACGGTATTGAGGCTGAATGCACGATTTCGCTACGAGACGAATTTTCTGATGAATAGCTTACAGGCCACATAGCTATCGCCTGCTTTTCCACCCGTGAGCGAAGCGCAACGGCTCTGTCATAAGTACCACCATCGTGAAGACCCACGGGTTGTTGATCGCCTTCAATCGTATCATCAGCCTGAATAACCGTGGGATCGGTTGTTTTTGCAGGATTAACCATTCCTAATGTCCACATACTTACGAATTCCTGTAAGACTCCTTCGCCAAAATTACTGGGAACTATCACATGGCCTGGCTGAATAGCCTGATGTGAATAATAAAAGGCATCATACTGCGTGTGCTTTTTTAAAAATTCATGGCTGCCCTCTTCCAGCGAACGGGCGAGCTGTTCAGCCAGTGCGGCGGCGGCATAACGTATTTTAACATCCGGAGGCAGGGTGCCAGAGAGGGATGACCAGCCAGTCCGAAATTTATCCCAGCCGCTCAGTGTTATTGCTTTACCCACCTCTTCCACCCTGCGCACCCCGCCATATATCCAGCCTCCGGCCAGCATGAGTACGCCGATGGCAGCGCCCACAGGCCCGAGAACATTTAACGCAGTCATGGCACCGGCAGCAACTGCCGTCGCACCGCAAAGCCAGGCAACCGCGGCAACCACTGCCGGTACTACTGCTGTCCCCATTCCTGTTAGCGCACCTGTCATGGCAAAGGCCGCACGCACTTGTAAATCCTGGCGTTTCTGAGGGTCCGTTTCTGTTTGCAGCGCTGTTATCGCCTGTGAAAAATCATAGAGACCAAACCCCACGCCCGTTGCTGCAAACAGGGGGCCCAGCGCCTGCACGCCCATGCCGGTAACACGCAATAGCGTGTTTATCTGCCCGGCAGCGGCAAAGCGCAAAAAACTGAGTGTCTGTTTTGGCAGTGTTGCAAAACCGCCCTGTAACTGCCGCAATACTCCATGCAGTCCATGCTCTATCAGTTTTGTCATCTGTGGCTGTTGTGCAAACAGCCATCGGTACAACGGGTGAACGGCAAGCTCCATACCGCTACCCACCAGACCTACAGTGAGTTCAGCAGTCGATACATCGATCTCATGCTGCATGACGGAGCGCTCTTCATTCGTCAGCCCGGCAACTGCCATCGCCGCTTTACGGGAGAGAATGCTGAGCAGCGATGATACCGATCCCAGACCCTGCGTCAGATGCCCTGCAATGCCCGTTATTCGGCTCAGTGAGTTCTCTGCGTTATTGCTGAACAGTTTTTGAGATGTTTTAAACAGTTTTTGAGATGTTTTAAACAGAGAGGGAAGCAGAGATTCGCTCTTAGGGAACGCGGGAAGTGATAGGGCATCACTGCTGAGTGCCTGGGTAACGTTTTCCCAGGTAGTGAGCTCTTCCAGGGAGACCAGACGTTTTTTTTGCAGCAGCCCCTCCTGCCCTAATGTCATTACTGCGGCACGCAACTGCGCGGCGTCGTCGCTCTGTATCGTATATTCCCGTAATAACGAATCCAGCTGATCCTGATTTTGCAGGGCAAAAAAATCATAACAGAGCTGACGTTCTCTTGTGTTCAGCTGACCGGGCAGACGCTCTCCCTGCCATAACGTTTCCAGTAACAGAGCCGCGCGCTCCGTTTCAGGCTCCAGGGAACGCCTTATTATCAGTTCACCCGTTGTATTCCACTGCCAGACCACCTTGTCTTCGCTTTTCTTATAATGCCACTGACCCTTCACGTCCTGAGTCAATTTTCGACCCTGCTCATCCACCCTGACTGCCATGGAGCGGGCGCCTATATCCGCCTGAATACCCTGCGCTTTAAGCAGTGTGGCCAGCTGATACGCATAGCTGTCAGGATTTTCCCCATCCGTCAGCGCACAGCCCACGAGGCTGATATAATTCGGGGCGCGATCCATAGCCTTGAATAAGATTTTCGAATTTTTCGCCAGTATCTTAGACGTCTGGCCTCCCAGAGTGCTGTTGTTGCCAGTGCCTGTTTCCCCTTCCAGGCTGCGCCCGTGTGCGACATATTGACAGCGTACCTGATCAGTGTCCTGGAAAAACTCTTTTAACTCACTGTCAGATAACCGTTGCCACGTGCCGTTATTATTTGTTTTCCACGCCAGGAAGTCTCCCTGAACATCCATTTGCACCAGAACGCTGCGATCCGGATGTTTGCCTGCCAGTCTGACTGCTGCGTGCCTGACCGCATCATCGTTTTCCAGCTGAACGATGAGCTGCCTTTGATACTGCGTTTTTGTGCTTTTCGCCGGGCGGCGGGCCGAAGCCATCAGCGCAGACGGCGGGAGAGACCAGGAAACAGCATCCCGATTGTTTATCGGCGGGCTGCCTGAGACATCCGGATAACCTGCCAGGCTGTCGGACGGATTAGCCTGAATCAGCGCATTAACTCTGTTTAAAATTTGTGAATAATGGACCTGGCTATACGCATTCATCATCTCATACAGAATATCGGTACAAGTAAAAGTGTTGTTTCGGCCCAGGAGTCTGTCCTGCCAGTCCTGATACCGGGTTTTATCGCCTGCCACTTCTGATGCGCTAAATGCCGACGGGTCAAGCTGGTTTGCCCTGGCAAGCAATGCCGCCGCGTAACTTCTCAGGACATACGGTGAGTTATCCTCGGTACCGAAAATTTGGCTGGAAGAAAGCCTGACAAACAATTGCGCCACGCTCATCAGCCCTTTTGCCTGATCACTGCTCTTCGCCTGTGTCAGCCTGAGCGTCTTCAGGAGAGCATGGCAGTGATTTTCATTAAGACGCGGCTCAACGCTCCCCTCCTCTGACAAGATAAATGTGTCGCCTAAAATGCGCTGTAATGCCTCCTGCTCCCCCAATTCAACCAGCTTTGTCTGAGATCTGCCATAGGTTACAGCCCGTATGAACAGGTTATGGTAATTTTTCTCCGTTACCCGATCCCATGCAAACAGGTTCCATAATTTTCCACTCTGAGCCATCAGGAGAGAAGAGATATAAGAGGCCGAAAAAAGCTTAAACTCATTGTTAAATAAGCCCTCAATGTGGTTTTCCAGATTTTTGATTTGGACGCCGTTTTTGTAAAAAAGAAGTTCTCCCCAGAACCCCGATGGCTTCGGGCGAGTTGCATCAAGCATACCGTCGAGCTGATCTTCAGATACAATCAGTGTTTGCTGTTCGTCTCCCAAGCCAGCTGTGAAAATGTAGTTCCTCGCTGTCTTATTCTCCCAATCCACCTGGCCGGAGAAATCACCAAAAACGCCATAGCGATCGCTGCGGTAGGGCTTGATGCGATCCAGTTTCAGATAGTCTTCGTATAACGCTTCTGCCTGCTCTCTTATCTCCTCGTGCTGCCTGCCCTGGTATATCAGTTGCATGAAAAATCCGTTGTGCTGTAGCACAAAATCTGCAAAGGCAGTCTGCCCATATTTCACAACATCACTTTTCTCTTGCACCCATGCCAGTAAGCTTTGACAGGCATTCACGTTAGTTATAGCCACCCGCCAGGGCACTCTATCCGCCACGACAGCAACAGGCAGGATCACGCGTTGCTCCAAAAAAGGCGCCAGCATTGTATCGGCCAGATAGTGTGGCCGCAGGCAGTCGAGCAGAGAGTGCAGAAAAGAATGCAGGTTAATCCCTGGCTGGCGGTCAAGCCCCGATATTAACTGCCGCATCATGTCGATCTTGAGCCCGGTAAAACGCATATCAATACTGTTGATGGCTGTTATCAGGCTGCGTCCGTTGGCGGTATGGTTTAAATAACCGTCCAGCCTGGCGTCATTCCATACTGTCGGGAGACGCAGTATCACTTTGGAATCGCTCAGATCAGCGCCTGTAAGGTCAGCAGAACGGAAATCACTTCTGATGACGGGATTACTACTCAGGCTGGCGCGACGTAAATCAGCCCCCATGAAAAGTACGTCGGTAAGCGTGGCATTAGTGAGCGTCGCCTCCGTGAGATTAGCAGCACTGAAATCCGCACCCGTGAGATTAGCCTCAGTGAGATTAGCATTGATAAGATCAGCATTAGTGAGGTCTGCATTAGTGAAATTGGCACGCCTAAGGCTGGCATTGGTAAGATCAGCCTGTGTCAGATCAGCAGCAGTGAAATTAGCCTCACTGAGGTTAGCACTGGTAAAATCAGCATCGGTGAGGTCTGCATTAGTGAGGTCTGCATTAGTGAGGTCTGCATTAGTGAAATCAGCACGCTTAAGGCTAGCATTCGTAAGATCAGCATCGGTGAGACAGGCATTATGAAAAACAGCTTTATTGAGAGTAGCGCCATACAAGTCAGCTTTATGGAGATTAGCCTTAATAAGGCATGCATGCGTGAGGTCAGCATACACGAATTTTGTCTCAGTGAGATTCGCGTTGCCGAGACTAGCGCCCATGAGGTCAGCATTACTGAAATCCGTTTTCCTGAGATCAGCCAGTTTCAGATCCACGTTTCTGAGATCGGCCGTGCTAAAATTAGCATTGCGGAGTAAGTGTTGCCGTTCATCAGCGGACAGCCCATAGCTGTTGGCGCGATGCCATCTGTCTATCTGAAGACGCGCTGTCAACGTAGCCAGCGTCATATCAGCCAGTGGTTTTTCTTCTTCCCCCCATGTGATATAAAGCTTAGCGTTATGCTCTTTCAGGGATACAGCTTCTCCCTCCAGCATGACAGTTAACGCCTGACCGCGCTGTCTCTTGTACTGTTCAATAATCTCTGCTACCAGGACGCCAAAAAGTGGCATCACGGGGTGATGTAACGACGTACTGCTATCCGGCATCTCTTCCTGAGTTCCCGATAACTGCTGAATGCGAGTCACCTTTAATAAGGCATTAGTAAAATAATCGATTAACTCTTTTTTCATAATTTTTTCTTACATTATTTGATTAGATTATTAAATTGTTAGCTACTTGTTGGCGAATTCAGATAATAAGTGCAACGCTCGGTCATAATGGTGAGGTGAAGGTTAGCTGCTGATAAGCTATCCTGCTCCTCCGATCAAAGATGAGCGAGTAACCATGAACTACCAGCAGCTAACTGAAGGGCAACGATACCAGAT
>CANJWD010000027.1 GCA_947478475.1 Enterobacterales bacterium | reverse complement strand
CATCAGACTGGACATGCTGATAGCGAAACGGGATGACGTTTCAGCAAAGGTGAGGGCTTCTTGTTCCTTCACTTTCATCACATGCTGACGAAATTTTAATGGATATGTCATTTGATTATAATATGTCAATTTATAGGAAGTTAGCTATAAGGTCATTGTCAGCCACTACTTTGCTACGAATGGAACACCGGGCCAGGCGCGTATCAACCTAAAACTGGAGGCGGTGACCTTTACCGATGACGAAGTACGACACCTTGCAAACACGCCGCCTGTCAACACAGATGATGGAGAAGTTGTGTCTGTATTTGGGACGCGGCATCGGGATTATCTTTTTGGAAAGCGTCAAAAACGCAATAAATTTTCCGGCTCTCATCTGGGCAATGATGTGCTTGTTGGGGGTAATCTTGAGGATGAACTCTCTGATATTGCAGGTGATAACCGCTTTTATGGCGGGCAAGGTAATGACCATTACTTTATCTCGCGCACGGGTCACAATATCGTTGCAGACAGCGCAGGGGATGACAGGTTATATCTCATTAGCGGCAAGCCTGAAAATGATATCTGGTATCAGCGTGCCGGGGATGACTTCGTCCTGACGTTTTTTGATAACACTGGTATAACAGGCTCTGTCACGTTGCAAAATTACTTCCTGCCTGGCAACAGGATTGAAAAACTCGGTTTCTTTGACAATTCGCGGCAAGCACAGGCGGCAAAAAATAATCCGGGTTATCGTTTTATTGCCTTACCTGAAAAAGAGGTGCAAGCGCAGCGTAATGGCAGCATTATCAGTGCCATTAACGGACGGGCACAAGCGCAAGATAACCGCAATCACCTCTTCTTAGCGCAAGCAGGCGGTGTAATACATCGCCTGGAAGGAGGTGCCGGGAATGATCGGTATTATCTGGCTATTAATGTGCTGCCTTATTATCTGCATAATGAAGGAGGTGCCGGGAACTCTGTCCTCGATGCGGCTGGGCAAGATAGCCTGTTCTTACGTTTAGCACCAGGATTAAGCCTGGAAAATTCCTGGTGGTATCAGGACGACGGCAACCTGGTTATTTTCTTCCACCACGAGGGATACATTGCCAACAAACTCACCCTGCAGGGGTACTTCAGGGAGGGCAAGATAGAGCAGTTTTATGTTAACGGCATCCTGGCAGACGACACCCGACAACGCAGCCTTCCACAACCTTCCTGGGAAGTGATGATGCGTGCGATAAATTATTCAGGTCCGGATAAGAAAGATGGAACGGATGCTGATGATTTGATTACAGGTGACTCAGGATCTAATGAAATCCACGGATTAGCTGGAAATGACTGGATTTATGGAGGTGCCTGGGATGATAAACTCTACGGCAATCATGGCAACGACTGGTTATTTGGTGGTGCTGGCAATGACCGTCTGGAAGGCGGTATCGAGCGCGACTATTTAGCCGGAGGCACCGGAGATGACTGGCTCTTTGGTGATTTTGATGACAGAGGACGGCGTACGGGCCCTGGCAGACTTGGTGATAGCGACCATTATTTTACAGGTTTTGATGAAGGCCATGACCATATTTATGACAGCGATGGTGAGCACGACAGAGTGCATTTCACACAAGGCATTACCCTGGCGAATATGCATTTGACGCGCTCTGGTACGGATAGTGATGGAGATGGTTTGGGCGATGACTTAAAGATTACCCTTTCCGATGAACATAACTCTATCACTGGCAGTGTTACTCTGGTGCAGCAGTTTAAGGTTACTCGTCATGCCTGTTCAGACAGCAATTCAAAAACGGGCAGAACGGATGTCGCTATCAGACATAACAGGATAGAAACCATACAGGTTGCCGGTCAGGACTATTCTGCCGCTGAATTTGAGCAGTGGATTGATAAAAACAACCTTCAGGCGTTAGCCAGTGCAATGGCAAGTATGGAGGAGCGATCAAATGGTGCAGACAATCCTCGGTATGTGCCACATCCACTGACACACCTTGCCACTGTCGCTCTCAGTGTCGACAAGTCGTTATCCTTAACCTGATCTGGATAAAATAAGAAACAACAGCAGACTCTGACCAGTTCTGAGCGTAAGCAGCGGCAATCCATTGAAATTGCGAGACTGAAACGCCAACTGGCAGAGCAGGCAGAAGAACTGGCCATTCTCCAAAAGGCCGCGACGTACTTTATCAACCGCCTGAAATAAGGTACGTCTTTTGCTTTTCAAAATCAGAAAAAATGCACGATAAAATTATCGGCTGGTATCTGACTATCCATCACTATCAATAAATAGGAGTCACTACCCTTTTTATTGTGAGAGAACCCGCTGCCGAATAAAGCCTGTCATTAATTGCTCATTCCTTATTTTATCTATTGTTTTCTTTATTTGCTTTAAATTATCATTATAACATATTAGTTAATATATAATTATTCTCCTATTTAATGATGGAAACTTTAGATTTTTTAGATGAAATTCAGACCAAAGGTGCTGAAGGCATAGATTTTCTCGTTCAAAGAGACCGCTGTTAGACATAGCTTTTAATCGTGGGAGGAATAAAAAAGTAGGGGCTGTTGTTGTTCCAGCTACCCCTCAAGAAAGAACTAACTGGGTGGATGAAGCAAAAAATACTTTACCTTCCGGTAGTAACATACAGGTTATTGCTGGCGCTGGTTCAACATTTGAGTCCGGCGTTGCAGCTGCTGTAACAGGTCAGTCAGCAGATTCGGTTAGGCTCGCTATTATTGCCCACGGTCGCATGGATGGAACCGGCCTTCGAGTTGAACCGAATTTAGTAGTCAGACCGGACAAATTAGCTGAATTAATCGTTAAGGGTATTAAAAAAACACACCACAATGCTAAGACCCGCAATCTAGAAGTAGCACTTGATGCCTGTGGCACAGCAGTAAATACCGAGGGTCCCCCTGATCTCAAACCTCGCGGAAGCTTTGCAGAAAAGACTGCGAAAGAACTTTCGTCCAGGTTACCGGGCGTTCGCGTAAAGGTTTCTGGAAATGCAGGATCCCCTTTTGGAGATGACCCAAACCGGGGGAGGGTTGCTCCTTATAACCATGCCCTTGTCCTGCAAGAATTGAAAAATGCCCAAATATCCCCTGATAAAAACGGGATCATGGACGTAATTGCAACGGCTAATTCCTTTGCTAATCAAAATACACCTGGTAGTCTGACAAAACTTGCAAACCAGAATTCTAAAAAAGGGGGTAGTGGCAAAGATGAACATGTTTTTTCTTCTGTAGAAGAGGAAAAACTTTTTGGTCAGCATCGTAACGCTATTATCGGAATTGTCGAGAAACTGCAAAGCCTTTCGGTTGACTCCCATCATGTTTTTACAACAGATTCCGGCGGTGATGTATTATGGACGCCTGAGAATGGGGACCCTGTCGTTCCCCAGGATGAACAGTCATTCACTAGAAATCTTCCCCCAGAGGGAGAGAGTCACACAGACGGCCGAGTTACACAGTGGGCCAATGACGCAACAACTCCAAATCCTGTCACACAACAAGAACAAGTGTTATTTACATTAGAGTTAGCAGATAAAAGTCAAGAAGCGCTTAAAACACTGCAATTACATTTGCCAAACGAAGGAAAGTGGATACCTCTATTGAGCAGCATGCAGGATAAGGATAGTAGTAGCAATTATCGACTTACTTTTATTAATCAAGACAATCCTCAGCAAACGCATGTAATAACGACTCAAGATAGCCACATATGGGATTTCGTCACTGCCTATGCTAAACAGCTAAACACGCTAACCTCACGCTACCGTTACGACAGTAAGCGCTTTGTGCGCACAGAACATACAGCAATCGAAGAGAATCATATTGATGGATTAAATGCCGCCTTTACAGTGAAAGCGGTGCTCGATTGGTTTGCTGAAAGAAATCGCGGGCCTGGAAAGGATAGAGGTGTTTCAGAGACGCTTGAAACTGCGTTGCGAATCCACACATACATAGCAATGGCTCAAATGGCGCAAGGCACAGTGAATGACATTAATCAAATCATTGCATTATGTAAAGCTGCATTAAGCACTGAACAAACCTTGGTAACTGGACTCACTACGGCGTTATCCTCCTTAGGTGGCAAACTCAACGCCGGTGTTGGGGCTGCCTTAAGTCTGGGCAGCATCGTATTGGATAGCTATGAATTAGCGCATGCGCAAAACAGTACGCAAACAGCGCTGTTTGGAACTCAATTAGCTTTTGATAGCACCGGCCTCGTGCTAAGTGTCATAGAAACAGGAGCAGCTATTTCAGGGGCCTCTGCCGTTGCCAGTGTAGTCAGTGGTATAGGCGTTATTTTTGCTGGTTTAGGGATCAGTATTAATGCCTTAGTGCAATCTTACAGTGCAGTGGCAGATGACGCGATTGCGGTTGGGAACTATTTTGCGAATTTGGATAAAGCATATCAAAATGGCGGTTACCAGCGTATTACCGCCAATGGGATGACAACGATAGAGCCTATTGCCGGTGCAGTGGTTGAGCGAATTGACTTACGCCAAAAGCAATTTATCCTGGGTAGTCAATTTCTGTATCGTACGTTGCACGGTAACACTGGTTCTGGCAAACACAATTACATTGGTTGGGTAGGGGATATGCCAAAACCTGTAATCGATAAAACACAAGCTATCAATGTACGACAGGGGATAGGTTATACCGATCCCCAAGTTAAATTTACGTTAGGTGATGATGAAATATTGATATTGCCCAGTACCTTAATTTCTTATATTAACTACACGTACGAATCTCTTCCAGGCGCAACAACCAGGCACGACAGAGGTTTTGATGTATTGCGGCGCTTAGAAGCGGATGAGCGATTTGATTATGATTTTTATATTTGGCCCTCTGAGCAAATTGTGCGAAGTATTCAACAAGAGTATGTTGCTACTACGGTGGAAGTATTATTGGATGATAAGTCTCGGATAATCGTAATGCCAATATTTTCCACTGAATTACAAGGAAAAATGACGTATCAATTGACAGGTAATAGCGGAGAATATCAAATTCATCTACAGCAAGGGGCCTTTTTACGGTTACAAGCGAGTGAGGCAGCTGAGCAGACAAAATGGATACTGGATGCCCGTCATTTTGCGGGCGAATTAAGGTTTGACCCGCGGTGGACCAACGGTTTTTATGTCGGCGATTGTTGGGTGTATGCATCGGATAAGACAGGAAGCATGACGGTGCTGACACAAACGGGAACGACATTAATAGACAGTATTGCCGGGCAACGTTTTGCATTACAAGAAGTCAATGCAGATAACTATGTCAATTTGCAATCCTTACACGAGCGGCTCAGCCAGGCTACCAGGGCGTTGCAAACTAATGAATGGATAACAGTTGAAAACTATAAGCCTAACGGCAGTACGGTCAGTGTGGGTCGTGCCTTTTATCAATCTAGCCGCGACCGTTTTATTTATACAAACTTGTTGGATAATGACTACCGGGACGATGGCATCAACTGGCTTAACCATGCCAAATTAGCAAAAGTTACGGATACACATGCGTGGTTTTATCGTGATGCAATGCTGTGGAAAGTGGAAATTGCGACGGGGGAGGTAGTAAAGCAATATATCCCCATCTACTATGATGAAGATGATGATAAATTAGATAGCGTTGTCAGCGCTAGTCACGCGTGGTCCGTGGAGGATATGCTGTATTTCTCAGTGACGCGACATTTGCAAGGTTATGATGTGCAATATTTGTATCAGGTCACTGAAGATACCTGCGAATTAGTTAGTATTAGCGGCGATGAATTTTATATAGATAAGCTACATGCTCTCGCTAAGCAGCAAACGACCTATAACCGCTGTTTCGCTGACACTATAGATTATTCGACAGGAACAGAAGTATTAGGGGGAAATCGCATTAGAGGCGTTGTAGCGTCGATATTACACGTGACACATCAACAAAACGGCAATGGAGAGCATTTTTGGGTAAGGAAGCAGGATGGCGATGAATATGTTTATGTGCGTGCCAATATGTCACAAACTCTGCCTGATCTAATGCTGGCTGCCATCACTAAAAATGGCGATCAAGAAGGCTATTACTTTTTTAGTCAAAAAACGAATAAGCTGTATTTTCAAGCAAACACAGGCTGGACAGGCCCACAAGCCCATGACGTGATGATCGATAACGTAGCTGCCGTTTTTGCACAAGGCGCAAATTATTTTGCACAAACAACCACAAATACATTCTGGTCATTAGATAACCAGGGCCAGGGACAATTAGTAGGTGTAACCAAAGAGTGGGTGAAAACTAAGCGAACTGAGTTGTCTATTGCACTGAAAACGCTGGCGCAAACAACATCCTGCAAGGCCGCGTCATTAGTGCTTGTTGGTCTACAAGAGGCTCCAAACAAGCCATTAACGGCTTGGTATGATATAGAGCAGGATAAACTTATTTTAGGCAGTAGCCATCTCAGTAATGCGGTCAACTATTTAGGATTAAATCCAGCAAAAACGCATGCATGGCTCTTTGATACAGTAACGAATACGCTCTATCTTCAAGCATTGTTAACACAACCGCTCAACTTAACAGACGCGTTGACACCTGTCACCTTACCCGATACGGCATTGGCTTACCAAGCATTCCCGCCTGGGCAGACCCTGACTACGATACGCCGTCAAGATGATGCTTTACTATTAGTAACGGCACAAGGCGCTGTTCTTCAATTAACTCTCTCAGCAACGCTGGATACAAAACCGAGTCTGATTGCCTGGCAGAGTACGATGCTGGATACTGATCGGCTCAGTGTCCAAATACAATTATTGTTACGTGATGTCGTTAGTGCAACAGCAGCTGTGCCATTATTGATTCCGCAACAGGCGCCTACCTGGTTCAATATTGAGGACAACAAAATTGTTCAAGCAAACGGTATTGATCAGCACCATCGTCCCTATTTTCTTGGCAAGGCAGCGTATCAGGATGCTTATTATTGCTATGCGTCAGAGACCAATAACCTCTACTTAGTGACAGATAATCGAGCTACCGTCACTGGCAATTATGATTTCATGCATGTAGATAAACAAAATGGTATTGTTTCTCTACTAGTGAGTAGTACCAATTCGGTCAAAGATATTACACCGCCGCTGCTTAAGAATATACCCGTTTTGTTGTTGAGTATTGCCTCCAATCAGTCTCGTTTGATTCTCAATGACGCTACCATGACAAAATATCCTCAAATTCACCTCCGTGAGACAGGCAAGAATACAACGATCTATTATGATATTTCCAGCCAAGACAGTATGCTGTTCCGCGCTAGCCTGCATGGCAATGATTTGCTACTACGGTCAGGACAACATGAAGGCAGTTCACTGTTGATTAAAGATGCAAAGCAGGCTGCAGACAATGGTTTGCAACTCCTTCTGCAACCAGATACCCCGCTGGTACTGAAAGATGTATTATCTGCGCTACAAACTCAGACAACCCTGGATATTATCGCGGGACAAGGCCCGTTGAATGCTGATAATACAAGAAGTAATGCATGGTTGTTAGGCAATGAACACAATAATCAACTCTCCGGCGGATGTTGTGATAATTGGCTAGACGGTAGGCTTGGTGATGATAACTATACTATCAGTCCTGGACATGGGCAAAGTACTATTATCGATAGCGGCGGCAATGATACGTTGCATTTTGGCGACGGTATTACTCTCGCAATGTTACAGTTTGTAAAAAAAGAACAAGACCTCCATATCCGCATCAATGACCAACAGACAACTCAGCCTATTCAAGCCCATACTCGTCAACAGGTTATTCTATCAAATTATTACGTCATGGAGCAGCGGATTGAACAGCTCGCCGTAGAAGGAAAATACCTTAATTTTACGGATATTACGCAGTTAATTGAATCTATGGCGCAACATACTCCCGAAAACGTCATTCATAATGCACCTGTTAAGTCATTTATTGCATCCGGGGCTTTGTTTGGCAGGGTACACCCAGGCCCTTTGAAAAACGAGACTTAGTTGCGGATCAATTCCAGGGTATTACGTGAAGTGCCGCATGCAGAGTTATGATAAATCGTAATAGTGCCCATAAATCACTTCCTCCGGCTAAAATATTTGCGCGAAGAGCGCGCTTTTACCGTTGGCCGCGCCGCACTGAACTTCTGCCCGTCAACGGCAGCGCAGCCAGGGCCCAGGCGTAGCACAGCAGATACAGGCAGGTTTGCTCTGGTTTAAAGTCGCGCAGATCGTGTACGGTGTAAAAATTTGCCAGGCTCGCAAAATACAAAAGATTTTGCTGTGATATACCAGGTGTTGGCAGCAACACCTATGGGAAAAATGTTTTTCAACATTCTGGCTACCTTTGCTGAATTCGAAGGATATCTGATACGTCTGCGGACCCGAGAAGGCATGGCGATTGCCCGCGCGAAAGGAAAGCTGAGAGGTAAACAACCCAAACATGGAAGCTTTATATTTCAGGGAAGCTTTCGCCCGCGTATTTTTTATCCTGAAAGCTAATTACTCAACAATACATCGACTCTATAAATCTATTCTGTAAATCTACTCTGCGGCGGGCGGGGACTCATATTTTTGCTCAGTTTTCTTTAGCAGAGGTTGCAGTTCCCCACGCTGGTACATGTCCAGCACAATATCACAACCGCCTGTTAACTCACCATCGATCCATAGCTGCGGGAAAGTGGGCCAGTTGGCATATTTTGGTAATTCCGAACGAATGTCAGGATTTTGCAAAATATCGATATACGCAAAACGGGCATTACAGAGGGTAAGCACCTGTACAGCCTGAGCAGAAAAACCACAACCTGGGATTTTAGGTGAGCCTTTCATGTACAGCAGTACCGGATTTTCTGCAATCTGCTGTTGAATTTTTTCGATCGTCGTCACTGTGTTTCTTCCTTAACTTTTAAAATGCGCCGATTCGTTTTTGAGTTGCAACCTGGCTGGGGTACCAGGATTTGAACCTGGGATGCCGGAATCAGAATCCGGTGCCTTACCGCTTGGCGATACCCCAATATTAGAGAGAACATTAGAAAGAGAATAGCATGACAAAAATGTAATCTGTGACCATATAACACGCCTACTGCGCCAGTTCACGGTGCGTCTCTTGATGGCACATCTCTTGACGGCGCATCTCCTGAAGAGAGATCTGATGCACGCATGACGAACTACTGCTCTGTTGTATGGCTGGGATACCAGGATTCGAACCTGGGTGTGCCAGGATCAAAACCTGGTGCCTTACCGCTTGGCGATATCCCATAAGCTAGCTGTATGAACTTCATCAAAAATCTTTTATACGGGCTAATACTGCGTTAAAACTCGCTCAGACTGCTCATTTTATAGTGCTCATTTTATGTTGCATAAAATGCATTTCCTTGCGTATTTTTTCTTCACCCGAGCACACTGTAAAGAAAATTTAAAACAGGCTCCAGTAAAGTGGTGCGGGAGGCGAGACTTGAACTCGCACACCTTGCGGCGCCAGAACCTAAATCTGGTGCGTCTGCCAATTTCGCCACTCCCGCAAAAAATGTGGTGGCTACGACGGGAATCGAACCTGTGACCCCAGCATTATGAGTGCTGTGCTCTAACCAGCTGAGCTACGTAGCCATTTTTTGCATAACTTTCATGACGTTTTCCGGCCGCAATTATGCGTATCAGGCACAATGCCGTCAACTAGTTTTTTTCAGTGCTGACGGGCAGCTGCACTTGCAAAATTGGTTTCAGGAAGCGCGCCGTATGAGATACCGTACAGCCTGCTACCGACTCCGGTGTACCGGCAACCACAATTTCGCCCCCGCCGCTGCCTCCCTCCGGCCCGAGATCGACAATCCAGTCCGCTGTTTTAATCACATCCAGATTATGCTCAATAACCACGACGGTATTACCCTGGTCGCGTAACCGATGCAACACAGTCAGCAATTGCTGGATATCGGCAAAATGCAACCCGGTGGTGGGTTCATCCAAAATATAGAGCGTCTGGCCTGTCCCGCGTTTTGACAATTCACGGGCCAGTTTCACACGCTGTGCTTCGCCACCAGAAAGCTGAATGGCTGACTGACCAAGACGAATATACGACAACCCAACATCGATTAGCGTCCGCAATTTTCGTGCCAGTGTGGGTACCGGTGCAAAGAAATCACAGGCCTCTTCGATAGTCATCTCTAATACCTGGTTAATATTTTTATTTTTATAGCTAATTTCCAGCGTTTCACGATTATAACGTTTACCTTTACAGTGGTCGCAGGATACATAGATATCTGGCAGAAAATGCATTTCTACCTTAATCATTCCATCACCCTGACAGGCTTCACAACGCCCCCCCTTCACGTTAAAGCTAAATCGCCCGGCGTTATAGCCACGGACTCTGGACTCAGGCACCGCAGCAAACAGTTCACGGATTGGGGTAAAAAGCCCGGTATAGGTTGCCGGGTTGGAACGAGGCGTTCTTCCGATGGGGCTTTGATCGATATCGATGACTTTATCAAAATACTCTAACCCCTGAATATCCAGATAAGCGGCAGGTTTATTGCTCGCAGCACCGTTAAGCTGGCGCTGTGCAATACAGTACAGGGTATCGTTAATCAGGGTGGATTTTCCGGAGCCGGAAACACCGGTAATGCAGCTAAACAAGCCGACCGGTAATATCAGCGTAATATTCTTCAGATTATTTCCTGTAGCACCGGTCAGTTTAAGTACTTTGCCGGGATCAAACGGAACGCGTTGCGCGGGAATAGCGATAGTACGCTTACCACTGAGAAACTGACCGGTCAGCGATTCAGCAACTGCCATGATCTCGCTGATATTACCCTCCGCTACCACCTGACCTCCGTGAACACCGGCACCAGGACCAATATCGACCACATAATCAGCAGCGCGGATAGCTTCTTCATCATGTTCTACCACAATCACTGTGTTACCAAGATCGCGCAGATGGATCAGTGTATTCAGTAAACGCTCATTATCCCTCTGATGTAAGCCGATGGAAGGTTCATCCAGCACATACATCACCCCTACCAGCCCTGCTCCAATCTGGCTGGCAAGGCGGATGCGCTGGGCTTCACCGCCGGACAGTGTTTCTGCGCAGCGCGAGAGCGAAAGATAGTTCAAGCCAACATTCATCAGAAATTTTAGCCGTTCACGGATTTCTGTCAGAATTTTTTCGGCAATGTGTGCCCGCTGACCCGTTAATGTTATCGTCTGAAAGAAATCGAAAGCATGGCTAATACTAAAACTGGATATGTCGGGCAGTGTCATCTGTTCTATAAATACAGAGCGCGCCGCCTGCCGCAGGCGTGTGCCATGACAAGAAATACAGGAGCGGTTGCTGATAAATTTAGCCAGTATTTCACGCACCGCACTGGATTCTGTCTCTTTATAGCGGCGTTCCATATTGCACACTACCCCTTCAAAGGGGTGCCGGCGGGTGCTGGTCTCACCCCGATCGTTGATCTGATTAAATTCGATGTTTTCTTTACCTGAGCCATATAACACAGCGTGTTGTATAGCAACATCGAGAGAATTAAAGGGCGATTCAATATCAAACTGATAGTGCGCTGCCAGAGATAGCAGCATCTGAAAGTAATAATAATTGCGACGATCCCATCCGTAGATGGCGCCGCCCGCCAGCGACAGTTCAGCGTTTTGAATCACTTTGTCGGGATCAAAGAATTGCTCTACACCTAAACCATCACAGGCCGGGCATGCACCAGCAGGGTTATTGAATGAAAATAGCCTCGGCTCCAGTTCACTCATGCTGTAGCCGCAGGCTGGACAAGCAAAATTGGCAGAAAACAGTAACTCTTCGCCATTATCCATATCAACCACGATGGCGGTACCGCCAGAGAGCGCCAGCGTAGTTTCAAAAGATTCAGCCAGGCGCTGTCGTAATTCGTGGCGTATTTTAAAGCGATCTACCACTACCTCAATGCTGTGTTTTTTTTGTGGTTCGAGTTTGAGTGAACTGGAAAGTTCGCAAATTGTTCCATTGATTCTGACACGGATGTAACCCAGTTTAACTAAATTTTCCAGCGTGTTGCTCTGCTCACCTTTACGATTTTTTACCACTGGCGCTAATAACATCATGCGGTTGCCCGATGGCTCGCTTAAAACTTTATCAACCATCTGGCTGACAGTTTGTGCAGTGAGTATCACTTTGTGCTCCGGGCAGTGTGGCTCCCCGACGCGTGCAAATAACAGGCGCAAATAGTCATGAATTTCGGTGATCGTTCCGACAGTAGAACGGGGATTATGAGAAGTTGATTTTTGTTCGATAGCAATGGAAGGCGATAAACCTCCTATATGATCAACATCGGGTTTTTCCATCAAGGATAAGAACTGACGCGCATAGGCTGAAAGAGATTCGACATAACGACGCTGGCCCTCAGCATACAACGTATCAAAAACCAGTGAAGATTTACCCGAACCCGATAATCCAGTGACAACAATAAATTTGTCACGCGGGAGAGTCAGGCTGATGTTTTTGAGGTTGTGCGTACGGGCACCCCGAACTTCAATATTACCCATGCAAATATTTTCCCAATAAAACCGCGCCAGGTAGTGCATTGCCTGTCAGATTAAGTGCGAGGCGGACGATTATGGCACAAAAAAAACTTCAACGGATATCCAGTATCTGAATGTAATAAAATCTGCCAGTTAAACAAACATGAGATGCATATTTGAAGAAATATGAACCGTTGTACGGTTCCAGTATTCGCGTGCTAAACTGGCGGACCTAATTGTAAAAATTGATTGTGTCAGGAGAGTTTTAGCATGGCCAGCCGGGGCATCAACAAAGTGATTTTAGTTGGAAATTTGGGCCAGGATCCTGAAATCCGTTATATGCCAAATGGGGGTGCTGTTACCAATATTACTTTAGCCACCTCTGAAAGCTGGCGTGATAAGCAAACTGGCGAACAGAAAGAGAAGACCGAGTGGCACCGTGTCGTGCTGTTTGGCAAACTGGCTGAGATCGCGGGTGAATATCTGCGTAAGGGATCACAAATTTACATTGAAGGTTCACTGCAAACTCGTAAATGGCAAGATCAGGGCGGTCAGGATCGTTATACCACAGAAATCGTCGTCAACGTGGGTGGCACCATGCAGATGCTGGGTGCTCGTCAACAAGGGGGAAGTACGAGCAGCGGGAGCTCATCAGTGTCACAGGATGGCGCTACGCAGGGCAGCTGGAATCATCCTCAGCCACCGCAACAGAGTGGGCAGCCGCTTAGCGGAGGGCAGACGGTACGCCAGGGCCATCAGGCTCAGGGCCCCAGTGAACCGCAGATAGATTTTGACGATGATATCCCGTTTTAATACTGTCCACTTGTAACGATTATAGTTACTGGCCTGGTTGATGCGGTATTTCTTGCATCGCACTCTTATTCTGATGTGATAACACGCGCTCTACCGTGTCGACTATTGCCTGTGTCTGTGCGTCAATCTCGATATTAACTTTTTGGCCAGGGCGTTTGCTACCCAGTGTCGTACGTGCCAGAGTCTCCGGTATAATATGGAGACAAAACTGATCCCTGATCACTTCCCCGACAGTCAGGCTAATGCCATCAACACCGATAAACCCTTTGTGCAGCACATATTTCATCAGATTTACAGGCAAGCGAAGCCAAATTTTTCGGGCATTTTCTGAACTATAAATTTTGATAATTTCCGCAGTACACACAACGTGACCGGACATTAAATGTCCGCCTATTTCATCACCCAGCCTGGCTGATCGCTCCAGATTAATCCAGTCACCGGGGCCCAGCTGGCCAAGGTTGGTGAGGCGCAGCGTCTCTTTTATCAAATCAAAATGGATCATGTTCCTTTCGATCCGGGTTACTGTCAGGCAACAACCATTGTGTGAAACTGATGCCCCTGGCTCCAGTTGTGGCAGTAACTCTGGCGGAAACTGAACAACATGCGTTTGGCAATATGACCGCTCCTTAACTGCTACCAACTGTGCGGTGCACTGGATGATACCGGTAAACATGAAAAATACCCCATTATTTTTGATTTCTGTCCGTCACTGAGAATCGATGCTGCTGCCAGCGGCGTTTTTAAGTGCTGATGTTTTTTTATTACCTGTGGCAGAATTTTATATCACGTGTAGAAAATTTGACTATTCCTTTGATATTAAAATATTAATGATATTTAAAACGATAACCAGGAAGAGGAGGGGCACTCAATGCATCACTGATTAAAAATGGCTTGCCATTGAGTACATAGTGTGTAATAACGCATATGGGTAAAACGAAGCGTAGTTCTCTGTATGTATGGCATGTTCAGTAAAGAAGTTTTGGGTAAAAACGTTAGCGTTGAGTGCTGCTTCTCTGCCGTTCCTTATCTTAGTGCCTCAGGCAGTAACGACTCTAGTTTGTCTGTGTGACAGCCTTAGGGCGATTTAAACAATCTGAAGGAAATACGCAAGATGGCAAAGATTAAAGGCAAAGTTAAGTGGTTCAATGATTCTAAGGGGTTTGGTTTTATCACTCCGGAGAATGGCGATAAAGATGTGTTCATCCATTTTTCTGCGATTCAAAGCAACGGTTTCAAGTCGTTGCTTGAGGGGCAAAATGTGGAATTTGAAATTCAGGAAGGTCAAAAAGGACCCTCTGCAATTAATGTAATTCCAGTATAATCAACACAAATTAGCTACAAAAACCCGCATTATTGCGGGTTTTTTCATTAGACGGAGCAAGCTGATGGCGGCGGGTCACGATTATGACGTTTTATCACCGCTGTGGCGGTTTTCAGGCAATATTCAGATATTTATGGGCCTGCATTGACAGGCGCCAGTTTCGGGCAATGCAGGCTTCAATGCACAGTCTGGTTGCTCTGTCCTGCTGGCTGATGGGCTGTAACGCAATGATTTTGGGTTTCTGGTCACCCAGTCCGGCCAGTAAGTTATCCAGCGCTTCAATATCCTGCTCCCGGGCAACGGGATGTTTGAGTTCGTCAGCGCGCCGCAGCGCCTGATCGGATATCCGGAAACCACCACGCATCCCTATTTTGGCTGATACAGTCACCCAGCTATCCGGTGAGCAGCGGACTTCATGGGTACCACTGGTTTCTATCTGGCACATAAATCCCTGTTGTTCTAACAGCAAATTTAACGGCAGCAGATCGTGGATGCAGGGCTCACCGCCGGTGATCACCACATGTCTGGCGGTATAGCGCTGCTGTCGTATCACCTCCAGAAGCTGTTGTTCGCTGGCATTGCTCCAGGTATCGCTCCGGGCAGTTTTTAGCACAACCTGCTGCATGCTCGTTTCCCGACTGGCATGCTGCGTCCAGGTATACTGCGTATCACACCAGCTGCATCCTACCGGACAGCCCTGTAAACGGATAAAAATTGCCGGTATGCCAGTAAAATGACCTTCACCCTGCAGGGTCTGAAAAATTTCATTAACTGGATATAGCATCAATGGCTCCGGACATGGAAAAGACGGAATTTGATAACCCGCCGCAACGGGTTAAATGTGAGGGCAAGCCGGTGGCCAGGTTATACGAAATATCTGGCAAAACACCATTATTAAGTCTGATTTTTAACTTCTTTCAGTCCATTGAACGGAGCACGGGCACCCAGCGCTTCTTCAATACGAATCAGTTGATTGTACTTGGCAACGCGATCAGAACGGCTCATGGAGCCTGTTTTAATCTGCCCGGCGGCAGTTCCAACCGCAAGATCGGCAATCGTAGCATCTTCTGTTTCACCGGAACGGTGGGAAATAATTGCCGTGTAACCTGCATTTTTTGCCATTTTAATCGCTGCCAGGGTTTCTGTCAGTGAACCTATCTGATTAAATTTAATAAGGATAGAGTTAGCAATGCCTTGTGCGATACCTTCCCGCAGAATTTTAGTGTTAGTGACGAAGAGATCATCACCGACCAGCTGAATTTTCCCCCCTAATACCTGAGTCTGGTAGGCAAAACCCTCCCAGTCGGATTCATCCAGACCATCTTCGATGGAAACAATTGGATAAGTTTTGGTCAGATCTTCAAGATAGTGTGTAAACTCACGGGAAGTAAATGTTTTGCCCTCACCTTTTAGCTGATATTCATTAGCGTCTTTATTGTAGAACTCAGAGGCAGCGCAATCCATGGCCAGAGTGATATCCTTACCCAGTACATAACCGGCAGCTGCAACGGCTTCCCTGATTGCTGCCAGCGCCGCGGCACTGGATTCCAGATTTGGGGCATAACCTCCCTCATCACCCACCGCTGTGCTCAGATGTCTGGCCTTGAGTATTTTTGCTAAATGATGGAATACTTCAGAACCGATGCGCACGGCTTCTTTGAACGTGCCAGCGCCAACCGGCTGGATCATAAATTCCTGGATATCGATGTTATTGTCAGCATGCTCGCCGCCATTGATAACATTCATCATTGGCAGTGGCATGGAAAATTTTCCTGGGGTGCCGTTGAGTTCAGCAATATGCTCATACAGTGGCTGGCCTTTGGAAGCGGCGGCGGCTTTTGCCACGGCTAAAGAAACGGCGAGAATCGCATTAGCGCCGAATTTTGATTTATTATCCGTACCGTCGGCGTCAATCATAATTTTATCGATGTGTGCCTGATCTCTGGCATCCTGCCGCAGGATCGCCTGTGCAATAGGGCCATTAACGGCAGCCACCGCTTTCAGTACGCCTTTACCCATAAAACGGGCAGGATCACCGTCACGTAGCTCCAGCGCTTCACGAGAACCCGTAGAGGCTCCGGAGGGCGCCGCCGCCAGCCCGACAAAGCCGCCGGAGAGGTGGACTTCGGCTTCCACCGTTGGATTACCGCGAGAGTCAATGATTTCGCGAGCGATGACTTTAACGATTTTTGACATTAGATTTTCCTCAGTACAGGTTAAACTAAAAGGCAGAAATGATGCGTTATGATGACAGGGCATGATTGTCAGGTCTTATTTTGTTTTTCCTGACGTTTTTGGTAATCAGAGGCAGCCTTAATAAGGCCAGTAAACAACGGGTGGCCATCACGCGGTGTCGATGTGAATTCAGGGTGAAACTGGCAGGCAACAAACCATGGATGAGCAGGGAGCTCTATGATTTCGACCAGCTTGTTATCATGCGAACGCCCGGCGACGCGCAGGCCCGCCGCTTCGATGGGTTTTAGCAGCCGATTATTAACTTCGTAGCGGTGGCGGTGACGTTCCCAAATCGCTGGCATGCCGTACATCTGGCGCACGGCGCTGCCCTGCGTCAGGTGGCATTTTTGTGCCCCCAGGCGCATGGTACCGCCCAGTTCGCTTTCTTCGGTGCGTATCTCAATATTCCCGTATTTATCATGCCATTCGGTAATCAGTGCCACCACCGGATACTCACAGTCTGGTACAAATTCTGTTGAATTGGCATTTTTCATGCCAGCAACGTTACGGGCAAACTCTATCAGGGCCACCTGTAACCCGAGACAGATGCCAAGATAGGGGATATTGTATTCGCGTGCATAGTGCGCGGCGGCGATTTTACCCTCCACGCCGCGGTAACCGAAACCACCAGGTATAATGATAGCATCAAGCTCTCTGAGCATATCTGTGCCACGTGTCTCGACGTCCTGTGCATCGATAAATTTAATCCTGACCGAAAGACGATTTTTTAATCCCCCATGCTTTAACGCTTCAGTAAGTGATTTATAGGCGTCAGGCAGTTCGACATATTTCCCTATCAGTCCTACGCTGACTTCTCCAACAGGGTTGGACTCTGCATAGAGGACCTGCTCCCATTCCGTCAGATCGGCCTGCGGACAGTTTAAGCTGAATCGTCTACAAATATAATCGTCAAGCCCCTGTGATTTTAGAAGCTCCGGGATTTTATAAATGGAATCAACGTCTTTCAGAGAGATGACCGCTTTTTCGGGAACATTACAGAATAGTGCGATTTTTGCCCGCTCCGTGGCAGGAACAGTGCGATCAGAACGACAGACCAGAACGTCAGGCTGAATGCCAATAGACAGTAATTCCTTTACTGAGTGTTGGGTGGGTTTGGTTTTGACCTCTCCGGCGGCCGACAGCCAGGGCACTAATGTCAGGTGCAGATAGAGCGTATGTTCACGCCCTACTTCAACGGCCATTTGACGAATGGCTTCCAGGAACGGCAGAGACTCTATATCACCGACCGTACCGCCAATTTCGACAAGTACCAGGTCGTGCCCTTCAGCGCCTGAGATAATACGCTCTTTTATGACATTGGTGATATGAGGAATCACCTGGATGGTGGCGCCAAGATAATCGCCACGGCGCTCTTTGCGTAATACTTCAGAGTAAACCCGCCCTGAGGTAAAGTTATTGCGTTTGGTCATTTTGGTACGGATAAAGCGTTCGTAGTGACCCAAGTCGAGATCGGTTTCAGCACCATCCTCGGTGACAAAGACCTCGCCATGCTGAAGCGGGCTTATGGTGCCAGGATCGATATTAATATAGGGATCGAGCTTCATGATGGTAACGCTGAGACCACGCGCTTCAAGGATGGCTGCCAGGGAGGCAGCAGTGATTCCTTTCCCCAAAGAAGATACCACTCCGCCGGTCACAAAAATATAGTCTGTCGTCATGCTGAACCTGAGAATTTTGAATTGACAGTAAAAAAACCGGGACGGGGAGGTAGTCTACTGGAACCAGAGTAGTGTTACAAACACTCTCCGCTAAAACCACTGACCGTCAGTTCAAAGTTTGCGATCCTGTCCTAACGACGCTTCCGGACAGCTTTTTCGAAAAAAACGGCTTATGCACTGGCCTGGCTGATTTTGCTGATTCTGCTGATTCTGCCATCAGGGCCGTACAGAGAGACCTGGCGATGGGCGTTCAGTATTGCCAGTGCCTTAGTATTATGAGCGATATGGTGGCTAAGCAACGATCCATTTTGCATGTTTACCGCATGAAGAGAGGTGATACGCTGTTGTATTTTTTGCCACTGCGCATTGAGCAGGGGCACATTAGAATAAGGAGCCCGCAGGGCCAGGGCCGCTTCCCGATCACAACGCTGTTGATCCATGGAGGCCAGCTCTGCCAGTAGTGCGCTTTTTTTTTCGGTGACAGCGCGCAGCTGCGGGCTCTCTATGCTTCCGGCACAGAGCAAAAGCTGCTCTGCATCTGTGACGTCTGTCAGTGTTGCAAGATTTTCCAGCTGCTTTTGCAAGATTAGCATTAAATTTTTCACTGACCGTTTTTCCTAACAGATAGGCTATCTGCCGACGCTATTTTCTGGCACTATTTTCTGGCAGTGCAAGCAGAGCATTAGCAATTCTACTGCTGTCAGCAGACAGCGCATTCTGCCTGATAGCCTCCCTTATCGCCGCGAGACGCGGGGTATCGGTTCCCTCATCGGGATGCCGCCAGGTCGTCCAGCAGAACCTGTTTCTGGCATCAGACAGCGTAACCTCGGTACTGCTTAAATTTTCTGCAGTAGTGGTCTGTTTTGCTACGTTTACTGCGGTTTGCCGCTCATCATCAGTGGCCCGTTGTTTAACTGCGATCACAGAATGGATGGGTGCAGTGCGCTCAATATCCATTGGTTTATCCTCCAACATAACGGGACCCGTATTATCGTCCCGTCCATCTATCTATCGCCTTAAAGATGCTATCGGCAGAGTGGCAGGAAAACTTTAATTATTTCAACTGCTCGCTATGGCACTGTTAACAAATTAATTTAAAGGCTTTAAGGCAGGCAATAGCGAAGAAAGAGAAAAAAGTGACATCCAGTTTGTCGAAACGCAGGGCCAGCCTTCTGTTCTCTTTTATCCTGCCGAAAAAGCGTTCAATGGCAGAGCGTG
>CANJWD010000026.1 GCA_947478475.1 Enterobacterales bacterium | reverse complement strand
CTGGACGTTTGTTATGCCTGATAATGAGGGGCTCAATATCTTTTATAAAATTCGCCTCAGCAATCGGATAATGTCTCTCTTTCATTTTTAAAAAATTGCTAAAAAATAAGATACTACCTTGAAAATAATTTTGTTAACAGTGCCATAGTAGTGTCCCGTCTCCTCAGTGCATCGCTACAACACATCACTACAATACATCACTACAATACAATGCGTATCACACCGTCTTCTCCAGCGATACCATGAATAATTTGCCCTGAAACCATACGGATACGAACATTTTCTGCCGCAGCAGCATTGTTCATTGCTCTGCCTTTACTGCCAATATTGAATCCCTCTCCCTGAGCCAGTATTTGTACTGACTGCCCGGCGTGCACTACCCACGCCCGACGCAGCATGCTGTGAGTTAATGGTTGCCCGGCGGCGATAGTGCGCAGACTGACGGCACGGGTCACAAACCTGGGCGCCAGTATAGCATCTTTGGGCAGATGATTTAACAGACCTTCTTTTATCACGATGTCAGCCGCCGTGATCGTATCACCCGCGGCAAGAGGATGTTTCGCCGTAATATATTTTCCGTTGACCTCTACCATGGCCTGAACAAACTGTCGCTGTTGTCCGCAACGGACGGAGAGCGTGATTAAACCCCAGCCCCTTGCGCGGGCAAGCTGAGTTATCTCAGGGCTGGCGCACTGAGGCCATTTCACCGCCGGATTTTTGAGTTTCACCTCTGTCTGGTAGCCGGTGTTGGCATACTGCTGCTGAAAATAGTGCCTGATGTGCGTTTCCAGCGCGGCGGCGGCAGGATTCACGGAGAGGGCTTCCCTGCTACAAAACAGTAACATCAGAATGAGATATCGTGCAGTACCTCTCATATATTTCATACCGTAGGTAATTTGCTCCGCAAGAAATTAAGACAACTCCCGTCCCAAAACGTTGCCATCTTACACTCTGCACCACTGTAACTCCCGGCGGGCTATGCTTAAGGGGATAAATAGCACCACATTTTGCGTTTATTCTGGCGATGGGCTTTTTCGTGAGCGGTTTATGCTGGCCGCTCAGAATTCTGGTCTTGTGGGGGGAGCATGCTCGATAAACTGGACGCCTCTTTGGGGTTTTATCAGGAGGCTTTAAACCTGCGGGCGCAGCGGCAGGAGATCCTTTCTGCCAATATTGCCAACGTGGACACACCAGGCTTCCAGGCCCGGGATATTGATTTTTCCAGCCAGTTGAAGAAGATCCTGTCCGAGGGGCGGGCGCGCGGTCAGCAGGGCATATCGCTCACTCTGACCACTCAACGGCATATAGCAGGTCAGGCACCGCCGCTGACGTTGCGCGATCTAAATCTTATGTACCGCGTTTCCGACCAGCCGACAATCGATAATAACACCGTGGATATGGATCGTGAGCGTGTCAATTTTGCCGATAATAGCCTGAAATATCAAACCGATCTGACCGTCATTACCCATAAAATTAAAGGGATGATGTCAGTGTTGCAGAAAGGAGATTAAACGAATGTCGTTATTAAATATTTTTGATATTAGTGGTTCGGCGCTGATGGCCCAGTCACAGCGTCTGAACGTCAGCGCCAGTAATATGGCCAATGCTGAAAGCGTTGCGGGCCCGCATGGCGAAGCCTATCGCGCTAAACAGGTAGTATTTCAAATGGTGGCCAGTCCAGGCTCAGAGACAGGGGGAGTACGCGTTGCCAGAGTAATCGAAGACCCCAGCCCTGGTCGCCAGGTTTATCAGCCTAATCATCCGTGGGCGGATGAAAAAGGTTACGTAGAAATGCCGAATGTTGATGTGGTGGGGGAGATGGTGAATACCATTTCAGCATCACGCAGCTACCAGGCTAACGTTGAAGTGCTGAATACCACCAAAACAATGATGCTCAAGACGCTGACACTGGGCCAGTAAGCGGAATAACTAAGCCAGATAAATAAGCCAGATAAATAAGCCAGGTGAACAATGGCAATTAATTCATTAAATGACACGCTTGATAATACCAGGGTGGGTGATCCGCCCCGCGATAACAGTATTAACGGCAGTGGCAGTAGCCAGGATCTACAGAACAGTTTTCTCAGATTATTAGTGGCACAGCTAAAAAATCAGGATCCCACCAAGCCGATGGAGAACGCTGAACTGACCAGCCAGCTGGCGCAGATCAACACGGTGCATGGCGTTGAGAAGCTCAACAGCACGCTCGGCGTTATCGCTGGCCAGATTAATCATAATCAGTCGCTACAGGCCAGCACCCTGATTGGTCATGGCGTGATGATCCCGGGTAATACCATTCGGACGGGTTCGGTGGGTGGTCAGGTTACTTCTACGCCATTTGGGGTGGAGCTGGAAAGAGCGGCAGATACCGTGACAGCGACCATTACAGATAACAGTGGCCAGGTGCTGCGTCAGCTAAATCTGGGCAATCTGACAGGCGGGGTACACAGTTTTAGCTGGGATGGCCGGCTGACTGATGGTGCTGTGGCAGCAGATGGTGCCTACAAGGTGTTGCTCACGGCCAGCAATGGTGGTGAGCCGGTTCTGGCCACCACGCTAGCCTTTGCGCGCGTTACCGGCGTAACCCGCGGCAAAGAGGGATCACAATTAGACCTTGGATTGTCAGGGGTGACCAGCCTGGAAAATGTGCGCCAGATTTTATAGATAATTAATTGATAATTAATTGAATTATAGCAATAATTTCAGAAGGAACATAGTATGGGATTTAGTCAGAGCGTCAGTGGTCTGAATGCAGCCAGCAGCAGCCTGGATGTGATTGGTAACAATATTGCCAACTCAGCAACGGTGGGGTTTAAAGCGTCCAGCGTCGCTTTTGCCGATATGTTTGACGGATCCTCATCCGCAGTGGGTATGGGCACCCAGGTCTCTAAAATTGTGCAAAATTTTAACGATGGCACACCGACCACTACCAGCCGTAATCTGGATATTGCCATCAGCCAGAACGGCTTTTTTCGCCTTGAGAACAGTGCCGGTAGTGTCTACTATTCGCGCAATGGTCAGTTCACCCTGGATAAAAACAGCAATATTACCGATATGCAGGGGAAATATCTGACCGGTTACCCGGCGAGCACAGACACACCGCCCGTTATTTTGCAGGGTGCTGACCCGGTAAAACTGACGGTGCCACAGAGCAGTATGGCGGCGCAGGCCAGTACTACGGGCAAGATGGTGGTCAATTTAGATTCTAATACGACAGTTATTGCTCCGCCGATCACGCCGACCACCTTTAATCCCGATAATCCTGCAACGTACAATTATGTTACCAGTATGACTGCCTTTGATAGTCTGGGTAACACCCATAATGTCAGTATGTATTTTGTTAAAACAGCTATTAATACATGGGATCTCTACCCCATAGATAGATCGGCGGCGCCCCCTCCTTCATTTACAGCGACCACTTTTCAATTCGACCCCAGCGGGAAGCTTACTGCTCCCGCTCCCGCTGCTACGGTGACTGTCGCGCTGGGAGCCTTAAACGGCTCACTCGCGGGAACGATGAATGTCGATTTTACCGGCACGACGCAGCAAAATTCCGGCGCTGGCAGCGCTACCTCGATGCTTAGTCAAAATGGTTACCCAGCCGGTAACTTTGTCGGGTTCGTCATTAATCAGGATGGCAAGATAGCGGGTAACTTTTCTAACCAGCAGCAACAGCTACTGGGACAGATAGTACTGGCTAATTTTACCAACACGGAGGGATTAGTGCCGCAGGGTGATAACACCTGGCAGCCGGGGGCAGAGTCCGGTCAGGCGATGCTCGGCCTTGCCGGGCAGGGAAATTATGGCCGGCTGACTGCCGGGGCACTGGAATCATCCAATACTGATTTGGGTAATGAACTGGTCAATATGATTGTGGCGCAGCGCGCTTATCAGTCCAACGCTCAGTCGATTAAGACTCAGGACAGTATCCTGAATACGCTGGTCAATCTGCGTTAATTTCACTGACGGGATCTCACTATTATGGATCGTGCAATTTATACCGCCATGGTCGCCGCCCGGCAGACGCTGGAAATGCAGGCGGTCAATGCCAATAATCTGGCTAACGCTGCGAGCAACGGTTACCGGGCACAGCTCTCTGCGATGCGAGCGGTGCCTGTCGACGGGCCTGGTTTGCTGACGCGTGCCACCTCGGTTGTTTCAACACCCGGTTTTGATAATACACCAGGGCCAGTGCAGAACACGCAACGTCCACTGGATGTTGCCCTACAGCAAGATGGTTATTTAGCCGTTCAGCTGCCAGATGGCAGTGAAGCCTATACCCGAAATGGGAGCATTCAGCTCTCCGAAGCGGGGCAGTTGCGTGTGCAGGGCTATCCGTTGTTAAGCGATTCCGGCCCGATTGATATTCCACCTAATTCGACAGTGACTATTGCCGCCGATGGCACGATTTCGGCATTAAGCCCCACCGATCCCCCGAATACTATCGCCCCGATCGGCAGACTGAAGCTGGTGAAAGCGGATCAGTCGCATCTGCTTCGTGGTGATGATGGATTGTTCCGTGTGAGTGCTGCGGGGAAGCGAGCCCTGAACACAGGAGATCTCCTGCCCGCCGACCCGACGGTGCGGCTGATACCGGGGATGCTGGAAGGCAGTAATGTCAATTCAGTGACCGCAATGGTGGAGATGATCAACAACTCGCGCCGTTTCGAAATGCAAATGAAGGTCATCCGCAGTGTGGATGAGAGTGATAAGGTAGCTAATCATCTGTTGGCGATGAACTAAATGCAGGCACAACGCGGGCACAATGCAGGCACAACACGAGGAATAATCGTATGATTCGATCATTATGGATTGCGAAAACGGGTCTGGATTCCCAGCAGACCAGTATGGATGTTATCTCTAACAATTTGGCCAATGTCAGCACTAATGGTTTTAAACGTCAGCGCGCGGTGTTTGAAGATTTGCTGTATCAGACGCTGCGCCAGCCGGGTGCGCAATCGTCTGAACAGACAACGCTGCCTTCAGGGCTGCAAATTGGTACGGGGGCGCGTCCGGTAGCGACCGAGCGCTTGCACAGCCAGGGGAATCTGGCGCAAACCAGCAACAGTAAAGATGTGGCCATTAAGGGGCAGGGTTTTTTTCAGATACAACTCCCTGATGGTACTAACGCCTATACCCGTGATGGCTCGTTTCAGATCGATCAAAATGGTCAGCTTGTGACCTCGAGCGGTTATCAGGTCCAGCCGGCGATTACCGTGCCGCAGAATGCCTTAAGTCTCACCATCGCGCGGGACGGCGTCGTATCGGTAACGCTGCCAGGACAGGTGGCGGCGCAGCAGATAGGGCAGCTGGCGTTAAATACCTTTATCAGTGATACCGGACTGGAAAGTATTGGGGAGAATCTCTATCTGGAAACCACCAGTTCCGGAGCACCCACTGAGAGTAATCCTGGTCTGAACGGCGCGGGCTTGTTATATCAGGGATATGTAGAAACCTCTAACGTCAATGTGGCAGAAGAGCTGGTGAATATGATCCAGACACAGCGCGCCTATGAAATGAACAGTAAGGCGGTTTCGGCTTCCGATCAGATGCTAAAAACACTCGCACATTTATAACCACGACTATAACCACGACGTAGCGCTGCAAGCGTACTGTTCGGTCGGAAAAGACGATTAACTGACTGGCATTAGACAGGGCGCTGCGCCTCACATCAGGTTACAGGTAAACAATCATCGATGGATACTTTACCGTTGAGACAGGCAATCAGGTTGTTCAGAAAAAACACCGGGATGGTATGGGTAACCCGGCTAACATTAATGGTATCGATACTTAATGGTTGTGCCTATATTCCGCAAAAACCACTGGTTGATGGCACGACGTCGGCACAGCCTGCGCTGTCTGGCTCTCCGCTGCCCAATGGTTCAATTTTTCAAAATGCGCAGCCAATGAATTACGGCTACCAGCCACTGTTTGAAGATCGTCGTCCGCGGAATGTGGGCGATACGCTGACGATTTCGCTGCAAGAAAATGTCAGCGCCAGTAAGAGTTCATCCACGAATGCCAGCAAAACGGGTAGCAGCACATTTACCGCAGCGCTGGTACCGCGTTACCTGGATGGTCCGCTCGGCAATGCCAGAGCGGATGTGGACATATCAGGCGGGAGCGATTTTGGCGGTAAGGGCGGAGCCAATGCCAGGAATACGTTTAGCGGAATGATTACGGTGACGGTGCATAACGTGCTGCCTAACGGGAACCTGCAAGTAATCGGCGAAAAACAGATTGCCATCAATCAGGGAACGGAATTTATCCGTTTCTCAGGTGTGGTTAACCCGCGCACCATCGATGGAAGTAATACGGTACTTTCTGCGGCCGTATCTGATGCACGGATTGAATATGTGGGGAATGGCTACATTAATGAGGCGCAAAATATGGGCTGGTTACAGCGATTCTTCCTTAATCTCTCGCCGTACTGACATGAAGAGCATCATGAAGCACATCATAAAAAGCATCATAAAGAGCATCATGAAAAGTAAGAGAGAGGTCTGTGATGTATAAACGGTCTGTGATGTATAAACGGTTGATAATGCTCTTACTGCTGACAGTGACCTTACCGGGCACTGTGGCGTTTGCTGAACGTATTCGTGATCTGGCGACCATTGTTGGTGTACGCGATAACGCCCTGATAGGGTATGGCCTGGTGGTGGGGCTGGATGGCACCGGTGACCAGACCACGCAGACGCCATTTACTACGCAGACACTGAGCAATATGCTCTCCCAGTTAGGCGTCACGGTGCCTCAGGGCACTAACATGCAACTCAAGAATGTGGCCGCGGTAATGGTCACCGCTAATTTGCCACCCTTTGCACGCCCCGGGCAGAATATCGATGTAGTGGTTTCATCCTTAGGGAACGCCAAAAGTATACGGGGCGGGACCCTGCTGATGACGCCGCTTAAAGGGGTGGATAATCAGGTTTACGCCATGGCGCAGGGTAATGTCCTGGTGGGTGGTGCGGGTGCCGCAGCGGGAGGAAGCTCGGTTCAGGTTAATCAGCTGGCGGGCGGACGCATTAGTAATGGGGCCATCATTGAGCGTGAGTTGCCGAGCGATTTTGGTAAAAAAGGGATGATTTATTTGCAGCTGAATAAAAACGATTTTACCCTGGCGCAAAATGTGAGTGATGCGATTAACCGCCGCCCGGGGCTCGGTAGTGCCGCGGCACTGGATGGCCGCACCATCCAGATCTTTATGCCAACAGGTTCCGCCTCTCAGGTACGTCTGCTGGCAGAGATTCAAAATGTTTCCGTCACTGTGGGGGCTGGCGATGCGAGGGTAATTATCAATTCTCGTACTGGCTCTGTGGTAATGAATCGCACGGTCATGCTTGACTCCTGCGCTGTGGCACAGGGCAGCCTTTCGGTCACTGTCAATAAGCAGGATAACGTCAGCCAGCCAGACACCCCCTTTGCTGGCGGCCAGACGGTCGTGACCTCCAATACTGAGGTTGCTGTGCGCCAGCAGGGAGGCGCACTGCGGCGCCTGAATGCCAGCCCAAATCTTAATGATGTGGTGCGGGCCCTGAATGCACTTGGCGCCACACCTATCGATCTGATGTCAATCTTACAAACCATGGAAAGTGCGGGCTGTCTGCGCGCTAAGCTGGAAATTATCTGATGAACGATGTGACGTTGATGTCGGGTGCGCCCTGGGATGCTCAGGCGCTGAGCGCCCTGAAACAGGACGCTATCCATGATCCGAAAGGAAGCCTGAAACAGGTTGCCCTGCAGATGGAAGGTCTGTTCGTCCAGATGATGTTAAAAAGTATGCGGGCGGCGCTGCCAAAGGATGATCTGTTCAACAGTGAGGCCACGCAATTATATACCACAATGTATGACCAGCAGATTTCCCAGCAGTTATCGCAAAAAGGGCTCGGCCTTGCTGACATGATGGTCAAACAGCTCTCCGTGTCCAGTGCCGAACCTGATGAAAGCGCCGGCAACGTACCGCTGCTGCTGGAGAATGAAGTGTTGCAGGTCTGGCCGCTGCAAAAACTGGACCAGCTGGTGCAAAAAGCCATGCCACGCTTTGTCAGTCCGGAGTCAGGGGCAATGGCAACTGATAACGGTATGTTTATGGCGCGCTTATCGATTCCCGCCCTGGTAGCCAGCCAGAAGAGTGGAATTCCGCATCAGTTGATTGTCGCACAGGCGGCACTGGAGTCCGGCTGGGGGGTACGCGAGATCCCCGCGGCGGCAGGTAAAAGCAGTTATAACCTGTTTGGTGTCAAATCCGGCAGCAACTGGGCGGGGCCAGTCAGTGACATTATCACTACCGAATATGAACAGGGCATCGCCCGTAAGATTAAAGCCAGCTTTAGGGTCTATGGCTCTTATACAGAAGCCGTGAACGATTACGTCAGACTGCTGACTGAAAACCCGCGTTATGCCCAGGTGCTGACAGCGCGCGATCCTGAACAGGCCGCGCACGCCTTACAACAGGCGGGTTACGCCACCGATCCCAATTATGCACAAAAATTAATCAGTATTATCAGGCAGATTAAACAGAGCAGCCTGCAGGCAGTGAAAGCCTACACCAGCGATCTGAAAAATTTATTCTGATAGCCTCATCTGTTCTCGTGTTTTATTGTTCTGTTGTTTTGTGCTGATACAGCATGTTGCATGAGGTCAAATCAATGCCAGGGACGATTTTAGTGACGGGTGGTACCGGTTACATTGGTGCACACACAGTGGTAAAACTGCTTGATGCCGGTTTTCCTGTCGTTGTGCTGGATAATCTCTGCAATAGCAGCCGGACGGTCATCGATCGTATTCAAAAAATTACCGGGAAGCCGCTCTGTTTTGTTGAAGGCGACGTTCGCGATCGTCACCTGCTGCAAAATACATTGCAACGGCATTCAGTCAGCGCGGTGATTCATTTTGCGGGTTTAAAAGCGGTGGCTGAATCAGAAGCTGAGCCGCTAACGTATTACGACAACAACGTATCGGGAAGTCTCATCCTCTTTGAAGAAATGGCCAGAGCTGGCATACATACCGCAGTTTTTTCTTCTTCAGCCACGGTTTATGGCGAGTCCGGATCGGCTAAATATGGTGAAAAATATTGCGAAGACAGACCCCTGGCGCCAGTCAGTGTTTACGGCAAAACGAAATTAATGGTCGAAAATATCCTTCGGGATCTAAAAAAGGCTCAGCCGCAATGGCGTATTGCTCTCCTTCGTTACTTCAACCCGGCGGGTGCTCATCACTCCGGTTTAATCGGTGAAGATCCCTCGGGTGTTCCCAATAATTTGATGCCTTTTGTCGCTCAGGTTGCTGTCGGCAAGCGGGAAAGTCTCTCTGTTTTTGGAAATGACTACCCAACGCCGGATGGTACAGGCCTGCGCGACTATATTCACGTTGAGGATTTGGCCTCCGGCCATCTGGCGGCGTTAAACGTACTGAATCAGAAAAGTTCACTGATTACGCTAAACCTCGGCACCGGGCGGCCCGTAAGCGTCCTCGAAATGATTGCCGCATTTGAGAAAGCCTCAGGCAGAAAAATTCCCTGGCAGACAGCGCCACGCCGGGCAGGCGATATCGCCGCATGTTTTGCAGATCCTACGCGGGCGCAGGAAATTTTGGGCTGGAAAGCTACCCTTGATATTGACCGTATGTGCCAGGATGCATGGCGGTGGCAGAGAAACCACCCTGAAGGCTATTGCTGAATACCGTTCAACTGAATACCGTTAAACAAGAAGAGAAATGACAACAGATGAATACAAAGAGCGATGACCCGACAGCTGAAGAAAATACGTTACCCATCTATTTGATTAATCTCGACAGAAGCAGCGATCGCTTACAAAGCTTTTATGCACGTAACCCCTCATTAAGCAATGTGGTACGCTTTCCTGCGGTCGATGGTAGCCAGCTCTCGGTACAGGCTTTGCAAAGCAGTGGTTTGATGGTTGAAGCGTTGCCTTATACGAAAGGTGCGCTGGGTCTTGCTATGTCGCACCTTCATTTGTGGAATCGCTGTATCGCAGAGGGTAATCCCCTGACTGTCTGTGAAGATGACGCTATTTTTCATCCCAGTTTCCATAATAAAATGAAAAAGGTAATAGAATCCCTTAATAATAAATGGGATATTATTTTATGGGGCTGGAATTTTGACTCCGTCTGTAGCTTTGATATGCTGCCGGGTTGCTCGCCCTGCGCTGCTTTATTTGATCAGCAAACATTACGTCAGGGCATTACTGCTTACCAGCAGCTCACTGTCAGCCCGCAGCTGTTTAGATTACATCGCGCATTTGGAACGATCTGTTATTCGCTCTCCCCCCAGGGTGCTGGCAAACTTAAAGCGTTAACATTTCCATTAAAACAATTACAGGTTTTTTTCCCGATTTTAAATCGGCATCTGCCCAATAATGGGATAGATATTGCAATGAATGCTTACTATCCGCAATTGCAGGCTTATGTCAGTTTCCCGCCGCTGGTGATCACCGAAAATGACCATGCGATTTCAACAATTCAGGCGCCCAGTGCCCAGTGATCGTCGTTAACTTAAGATAAAAAAACAGATCTAATATTAAGTTTTTTAACAAAGTGTCGATAATAGATAACAGGCTCTGTAAGAGCCTTTATTATTCTGGATGTCAGCCGATAAATTTACTGCTACAGGTATTTCCTGTGCAATGCAAGGATCGTCTTATGAGTATTAATAGCCTGATGAACACCGCAAGAAGCGGTTTGAATGCAGCACAGCTTGCGACGGATACTACCGGCAATAATATCGCTAATGCCATGACTGAGGGCTATAACCGCCAGAAGGTCACCCTGCGCGATAATATCGGCACGCTGTCAAGCGCCGGTTTTGTTGGTAATGGCGTCGTCAGCCATGCTATTCGTCGTGAGTACGATGCATTTGCCGTGGCCGAGTTGCGTACGGCGCAGATGCACAGTAGCGAAATCGACACGTTTCACCATCAAATGGTGCAGATCGATTCTTTATTTGCCAAATCATCGGGTGATATTCAGAGCAGCATCCAGAATTTTTTCAGTAGTTTTGCAAATGTTACCAGAAATGCCCTCGATGTTTCCTCCCGTCAGGGTGTACTGAACAGTGCAGATGCGCTGGCCGCCCGAATGAGAAATAGCAGTGAATTTCTGCAGCAGCTGGAGAGCAGGCTTAATCAGGAAATCAGTGACAGCGTGCTGCAAGTTAATGATTGTGCGACTGAAATTGCTGAGCTTAACCAGCAGATCATCCGGCTGCGTGGCAGTACCCGCGCTGAGCCTAATGCACTGATCGATCAGCGTGATCAGTTAATCAGCAGGCTGAGTCAGCTGGCCGGTGTAACGATCATTAAGCAGGATGGTAGCGATTATAATATTGCGTTTGCCGGTGGTTTGTCGCTGGTACAAGGGGGTATTGCCTTTAAAGTGAAGGCGATGAGTAGCAGCAGCGATACCAATCGGCTGGTTATAGGCTATGATCCCGGCAACGGCGTTTTCAGTGAGGTCAAGGAAAACTCTGTGCAGGGCGCACTGGCCGGTCTGCTGCGTTTCCGCACTGAGGGGCTGGACAGTGCCCGCAATCAGCTGGGGCAGCTGGCGCTGGTGCTGGCGGATAATGTCAATCGGGTTAACGGTGAGGGTTTGGATCTTTCTGGCACCCGGGGTGGTGATTTTTTTACCTATAATGGGCCTGATGTATTGCCCAATAGCAACAATAGCACGACCGTTACAACCCCTGTGGTCTCATACAGTGATACCAGTGCCGTGCAAGCCAGTGACTACCAGGTGGCATTTGATGGCGCTAACTGGCAGCTGACCCGGCTGTCGGATAATGTCACGACGCTGTTGGGTGGTCCGGGTTCATACCCTGTCGATGGTTTAACGATTATTATTGGCGGATCCGCCGCTGTGGGGGACAGTTTTATTATCAAACCGGTCAGTGGTGTGATGGCAAATTTGCAGCAGATTATCCGTGAACCGGGTAAAATAGCGGCCGCTATTACAGTTGTTCCCGGCGCTCCCTTTGGGCCAAGTGATCAGCGCAATGCGCAGGAATTTGTAAATTTGCAGCGACAAAAACTGGTGACAGGAACAGCGACCCTCAGCGGCGCTTATGCGATACTGCTGGCCAATACGGGTAATAAAACCAGTGCGGCTAAAATTGACAGTAACATGTGGGCGAATGCCGTTAAACAGCGTTATGCCGAACAGCAGAAGACATCCGGCGTGAATCAGAATGAAGAGTCTGTCGATTTGGAGCGCTTTCGGCAACTTTTTGCGGCTAACGGAAAGGTGATACAGACAGCGTCAACGATGTTCGACGCCCTGATAGCTATTTGCCGTTAACCCGACTGTTGTTGCCTCCTATGTTAAGCAGCAATAATGTTAACCAGCGATAATATTAAGCAGCAATAAAAGGTAGAGCTATGCGTGTCAGCACTAACATGATTTATCAGCAAGCATTGCGGAATATGACCCAGGCAGAGTCAAGTTTGCTGGTTTACGGTAATCAGCTTGCTACCGGAAAGCGGGTAGTGAAGCCTTCTGATGACCCACAGGCTGCCGCTTTAGCTGTAATGATAGCACAAACTGAAGCGCAGAATAGTCAGTACAGGGCGAATCTTTCTTTTGCAGACAATGCGATGTCACTGGAAGATAGTACGCTGACTGCTGTGGTATCGGCCATCAAGATGATCAAAGATCTCCTTGTTCATGCGGGTGACGGTGCGATCGGTGATCTCGCCGCTGTGGCGCTGGGGACGCAGATGAGAGCACTAAAAGCGGATTTACTGCAGCTGGCTAACAGCATGGACGGTGACCGTAGTTATATTTTTGCCGGATATCAGACGGCTACCAAACCGTTTGAGATTAATGCTAGTACTGGTGAGGTCAGTTATGTCGGAGGCAAGCTCCCGATTACTCAGCAGGTAGATGAAAATCGCCGCGTGATTATCAGTCACACCGGGCATCGTATTTTTATGACACTACCGGATAACCCTATTAAGGAGCCGGCCGATCCTGTTACTGGTCTTATTCCACCTTCTGAGGCGGATATATTTAAGAGCATTGATATCGCTATCCGTGCCCTGGAGGAGCCGTGGACCACTGAGGCGATCAAACATAATGCAGTGCTGCAGTTTGCTAAGGCAAGCAGGGGAATAAGTAATTCACTGACAAATGTGCTGACCGTTCATACTCAACTGGGCAGCGAATGGCGGGAACTGAGCGACGTTAACACACTGAGTAGCAGCAGAATGATCAATAACGTGAAGCAGATAAGCACGCTGGTCGATGCGGATATGTATGAAGCAACATCAAATTACCACCAGCAAAAAGTAACTTTGGAAGCAGCAATGGCTGTCGTTAATAGTATGAAAGGACTCTCTTTATTTCAAATTAACCGTTAAATTATAAACTTAAAACGGATGCCATTTTCAGTGTACTTCAACCGGGTACACTGCTTTGGGTGTGTCATCTTTTTCTCTAATGTCTGAGGTGACATGCCATTTTTTTTGAAAAAATTTACTGTAGTTATATGCGTATGTGTAGTTATTATCGGGATTGCTATAGTTATATGACCTGCTAATAATACAGAAAATAGCGTATTGTGAATAATGCTGACTTATAAATTTATAATGATTTAAGTATGCAAAAGAGCCGATCTGCCGATAATAGCTTTCTTTATTATATTTATTTTTTTTGGGTGTGCGCTCTTTTTTTCTTTACTATCGATTACCCCGTTTTTTATAAAATAACCGTGCTGTGTGCACTGGTCTCCGTGTTTTTTTACAGGAATAGGTCTTTTTTTATGTTTGGGAAATTAATTAATAAAACACAATTCAGTACTGAGCCAGTCCATGATACCGTTATGCATGAAATTCATGAAGATGAAGAAAGTGTTTCCAAAGACGCCAGCAAACAGAGCACGATTGTTGCAAGAGATACCGTTATCAGAGGTAATATTGAAGTTGATAGTGATATTCAGGTCTATGGTGAAGTCATCGGTAATATTAATACTAAGGAAGGGTCTGTCCGTATTATGCACTCTGGTCATGTTGAGGGTGAAATAACCGCGCCAGTAATTATTATTGACGGCAGAGTGGATGGAATGTGCCGTGCGAAAACCATTGATATTCTTGATCATGGAGAGCTCAAAGGAAGTAGCTATTGTGAAAACTTATCCATTAAAGCTGGCGGAGGATTTATCGGTCAGTCTGAAAAAATAGACGCAGTTATAAAGGGAAATAATAAAGTTACAAAAATCACTTCTTCTCATCATCCGGAAAGCATTAAATCCAAAAAAGAGCTGCCTGTAAATACCACAGGTGAAACAGTCCCGAATCTTCATTGTACTGGGCAATAAAAAATACCGGGCAATATTCCGGACCATGCTATGGTCCGCAATAACGCTGGCGGCAGATCCAATAATTACATTCAGGCGCGGCCCCGCGCTCGCATTAAAAAACATGCTCAATGCGAGCGCTGCGGGTTGTTAATCTTTTATCGGGTTAAATCATCAAAAAATTTCTTGACACCATCCAGGAAATTTTTAGAACGCGGGCTGTTTTTTTCTCCTGCTGTGCCGGAAAATGTCCCCTCCAGTTCACGCAGCAGTTGCTTCTGTTGCTCGTTCAGACTAACCGGTGTTTCAACGACCACACGACATAACAGATCGCCCTGGCTACCGCCACGTACCGGTTTAACCCCTTTTTCCCTGATACGGAATAATTTTCCCGTTTGGGTTTCCAGAGGAATTTTTAATTTTACCCGTCCGTCGAGCGTAGGGACTTCTATCTCTCCCCCCAGTGCCGCCATGGCAAAATTAATGGGTACCTCGCAGTACAGGTTATTATTTTCACGTTCAAAAATGGGATGTGCTTTAACCTGAACCTGCACATAGAGATCCCCCGCCGGGCTACCCTGTTGCCCTGCGGCCCCTTCACCCGTCAGACGGATGCGATCCGTGGTATCGACACCAGCAGGAATTTTAACTGAAAGTGTTTTAGATTTTTCGACATTGCCGTGCCCGTGGCATTTATTGCAGGGCTCTTTAATAATTTTTCCGCAGCCATGGCAGTGCGGGCAGCTTTGCTGCACCGTGAAGAAACCCTGACGCATTTGCACCTGGCCCGCTCCGTGACAAGTGGGGCAGGTGGCCGGTGCACTGCCTGGTTTTGCACCACTACCATGGCAAATATCACAGGAATCCAGCGTGGGAATGAGGATCTCCTTAGTGACACCACGCACGGCTTCTTCCAGTGTTAGCTCTATATCATAACGGAGATCGCTGCCACGGCTTGCACGTTTCTGACGACGACCACCACCGAAAATATCGCCAAATACTTCACCAAAAACATCGGTAAAATCAGCACCGCTACCGCTGAACCCACCGGCACCACCGCCCATAGAACCCTGTTCAAAGGCAGCATGGCCATATTGATCATAAGCGGCACGTTTTTTTTCGTCAGTGAGGATCTCGTAGGCTTCCTTAACTTCCTTAAACTGGGTTGCAGCGCCCTGTTCCTGATTACGGTCAGGATGGTATTTCATCGCCAGGCGTTTATAGGCTTTTTTAATGCTACGCTCATCTGCTGTTTTGGTAACGCCTAAAATTTCATAATAATCTTTTTTCGCCATTCTCCATTGATCCTTAATATGCTACACGGGCGTCGAGTTTCCTCAACACCCGTGCTGGTTTCCGGTAACAAAACAGCAGGACCAGCATTGCACCGGCCTGACACATACCGGCTACGATTTTTTATCTTTTACTTCTTCGAACTCAGCATCAACGGCATCATCTTCCTCCCTGGTACGGGTATTGCTGTCACCCTTCGCGCTGGCCCCTTCAGGCTGAGGTTGCGCGACGTCAGGTAATTTAGCTGAAGCCTGAATCAGAGCCTGAGTTTTCATCTCAATGTCAGCCTTATCTTCGCCCTTAATGGCACGTTCGAGTGCTTCCAGCGCCGTGTTAATTGCTGCTTTATCGTCGGCGGCGAGTTTATCACCCGCTTCCGCCAGCTGTTTATTGGTGCTGTGGATCAGGTGATCGGCATGGTTACGGGTTTGTACCATTCCTTCAAACTGACGATCTGATTCAGCGTTGGCCTCTGCGTCTCGCACCATTTTCTGAATTTCTGCCTCATTTAAGCCTGAAGAAGCTTTGATAGTGATTTTCTGTTCTCGTCCGGTATTTTTGTCTTTGGCGGACACATGCAAAATACCATCAGCATCGATATCGAAAGTGACCTCTATTTGTGGCATACCGCGCGGCGCGGACTGAATGCCATCAAGATTAAATTGCCCCAGAGATTTATTATCCATAACACGCTTACGTTCACCCTGCAGGACGTGGATGGTTACAGCAGACTGATTGTCATCCGCCGTAGAAAACACCTGGCTGTGTTTGGTCGGAATAGTGGTATTTTTGGTAATCAGTGGTGTCATTACACCACCCATTGTTTCTATCCCCAGTGATAACGGGGTAACGTCCAGCAACAGTACGTCTTTTACCTCACCGGACAGAACCCCTCCCTGAACAGCAGCACCGATAGCTACGGCTTCGTCTGGATTAACATCTTTACGCGCCTCTTTACCAAAAAAGTCAGAAACTTTTTTCTGAACCATTGGCATGCGCGTCTGTCCTCCCACCAGTATCACGTCCTGAATTTCAGCAACGGTCAGGCCGGCATCCACCAGCGCAACTTTCAGTGGTTCCATAGAACGATTAACCAAATCCTCTACCAGCGATTCAAGCTTAGCGCGTGTCACTTTGATGTTCATGTGCTTTGGACCACTGGCATCAGCAGTGATATAGGGCAGATTAACGTCGGTCTGCTGTGCTGAAGAGAGCTCGATTTTGGCTTTTTCTGCTGTTTCTTTCAGTCGCTGCATGGCCAAAGGATCGTTACGCAGATCCATCCCTTGATCTTTCTGAAATTGTTCAACCAGGTAGTTAATCAGGCGGCTATCAAAGTCTTCACCCCCCAAATGCGTGTCTCCGTTGGTTGCCAGAACTTCAAACGTTTTTTCACCATCAACATCGTCGATTTCGATGACAGAAATATCGAAGGTACCGCCACCCAGGTCATACACCGCAATAGTACGGTTGCCCACTTCTTTATCGAGGCCATAAGCGAGTGCTGCGGCGGTTGGTTCATTAATGATACGTTTTACTTCGAGGCCGGCAATACGGCCCGCGTCTTTAGTAGCCTGACGCTGGGCATCATTGAAATAAGCCGGCACCGTGATAACCGCTTCTGTTACTGTCTCACCCAGATAATCTTCAGCGGTTTTTTTCATTTTTTTCAGTACTTCCGCGGAAATCTGCGGTGGTGCAATTTTCTGGTCTTTCACTTCCAGCCAGGCATCACCATTGTCTGCAGCGACAATTTTGTACGGCATAATTTTAGCGTCGCGTTGTGCTTCTTCATCCTTAAAACGACGACCAATCAGTCTTTTAATTGCAAACAATGTATTTTTCGGATTCGTGATGGCCTGACGTTTTGCCGGTTGTCCCACCAGAATTTCGCCCTCAGCGGTGTAAGCGATAACGGAAGGTGTTGTGCGATCACCCTCGCTATTTTCCAGTACGCGTGCTGTACCGCCATCCATAATTGCGACACAGGAATTGGTTGTGCCCAGATCAATACCAATAATTTTACCCATTTAAATACGTCTCCACTAAAAATTCATAACCGGTCAGGTTGTTTATTCTCTGCGTTGTTCATACTTCTGCGCTGTTCATATCTATGAGTAGCTGATTTTCAGCGACTCAGTCTCGCGAGTTACAACCGTAGTTGCCAATAAGATTGGGGCCATTAAATCCATCATCAAGGGGGTATGAAAAAAATTACTTTTATCTCCGCTAAGAATTATTGTTTCTTATGTCATGGATCATTATGATGCTTGCTCACTGGAACATGGGAAGGCGTGCAGGTCATTTAATGTTTTCCCGTCATCCAGGAATCCCTATATTTTTAACCAGCCAATTTTTAACCAGTCATGTTACGGAGAGACTATGTATACAAAAAAAGAGGCAAACCCAGGCCCGTTAGGACTTATGGGTTTTGGAATGACTACCGTCTTACTCAATATGCATAACGCAGGATTTTTCCCTCTGAGTGCTGTGATTATTAGTATGGGGATTTTTTACGGCGGCTTCGCACAAATTTTAGCAGGTCTGCTCGAATATAAAAAAGGTAATACATTTCCCGCCACTGTCTTTACTTCCTTTGGCCTGTTCTGGCTGAGTTTGATTGGCATTTTTTTGTTGCCAAAAATGGGGTTAGCAGAAGCGAGTGATCCGAGTGTTATCGGGATTTACCTCGGATTGTGGGGCATTTTTAGTCTGTTTATGTTCTTTGGCACGTTGCACTCTAACCTCGTATTACGGATTTTATTTGCCGGTGTTGTCGTCCTGTTTTGGCTACTGGCGGTGGGAAATTTTACCGATAACCAGCCTATGCTAAGATTCGCCGGTTATGAAGGCATTGTCTGTGGGTTTATGGCCATTTATCTGGCCATGGCCGAGGTCCTGAATGAGCAATTTCAGCGCACAATATTGCCGACAGGCGAGCCGGCGGCTGATAATCGGTAACAACCTGTACGAAATTTATTGCGTTCGCTGATAATTAACGTCACCCAGGGAAGGGTTTCTGAACATTTACAGCAGATCAAAAATCATTTTTTCAAGCCTGACCTGATCTGCGGCAAATTTACGGATCCCTTCTGCTAATTTATCAACTGCCATTGGATCATGGTTGTGCTGCCAGTAAAAATTTGCTTCACTCAGCGGTTCCGGGGTAGCTTCTACCGGGCCGGTGTAAAATAATTTATGTTCGACCGTGCCCTGACTCTCTGCCAGTTCCTGCAACAGTGGTGGTGAAATTGTCAGGCGATCACAACCCGCTAATTCTAAAATTTCCCCCAAATTACGGAAACTCGCGCCCATCACCACCGTTTTATAACCATGCTGTTTGTAGTAGTGATAAATCTCAGTGACAGAAATAACACCAGGATCCTCGTGGGCAGCAAATTCTTTCTGGTCTCCGTTAACTGTATACCAGTCGAGAATACGCCCGACAAACGGAGAGATCAGAAATACAGCGGCTTCAGCGCAGGCTCGCGCCTGAGCAAAAGAAAACAGCAAGGTGAGGTTACAATTGATCCCTTGTTTTTCCAAAATCTCTGCCGCGCGGATACCCTGCCACGTCGACGCCAGTTTAATCAAAATGCGATCATTACTGATGCCCGCATCATTGTAGAGCTGGATCAGTTGCCTGGCTCTGGCCACGCAGGCCACGCTGTCGTAGGAAAGGCGTGCATCGACTTCGGTAGAAATACGTCCGGGGATGAATTGTAAAATTTCCAGACCAATATTTACTGCCAGTTTGCTGGCTGCATCGGCGGCCTGTTGCGCAGGGTTGTGGCCCTTTGCCCGAGCCCAGGTTATCGCATCGTCGATCAGCGGACGATATTCCGGGAGTTGTGCTGCATTCAGTATCAGGGATGGATTTGTGGTGGCGTCCTGTGGCTGATAGCGTTTTACTGCCGCAATATCTCCTGTATCGGCCACAACGGCGGTCAGCTGGCGCAGGGAAGTCAGTTTATCTGTCATTAGAATGATTTCTCCGTGAGTTGTGTTATTTCCGCGCATAAAACATGCGTGCCCCGTGCCGATAATACCACGAGGAATCACCGGGGCAAGGTAACAGACGCCATGTCAGTCATTTTCTCTGTTTCTGATTTTAGAGAGTCAGTAACGCTGCGGATAACGCTCTCCCAGTCCGCAACGGCGGGTTGCCGGAACAGCGTTGCCGTGGGATACCACGGGCTGTCGCGGTGATTTAACATCCAGCGCCAGTCGGGAGCCCAGGGTAGCAGT
>CANJWD010000025.1 GCA_947478475.1 Enterobacterales bacterium | reverse complement strand
CCTTGTTGATGGACTCCGATAAACCGGCCTCTTCCATGTTCATCATCTCCGTCACCAGACGGATACGTGTCAGCGGTGTGCGCAAATCATGACTCACACCGGCCATTAACAGGGTACGATCAGTGGTCAGCTGCTTAACGCCAGCGGCCATCTGGTTAAATGCGCGTGTCACCGATTTGACTTCTGAAGCACCGTATTCCGGTAAAGGGGGCGGGATAAATCCCTGCCCCACCTGTAGTGCAGCATGCTCCAGTTCCCTCAGCGGACGGTTCTGGCCATCAATAAAAAACCATGCCCCCCCGATAGCCAGCAACATCGTTACTAGGGTATAGCCCAACAGTGGCAAAAAATTATGATGAATTTCTGTTAACGGCACGCGTGCCCAGTTATCCGGCGACAGCCAGGTTTTTAACCAGACAATCGGGGTATTGTCATCGACTTCAAGGCGTACTTCTGTCGGCCCCCCCAGCCGTTGTGTCATTTGCTGACTTAAAAATTGATACGGTTGTGCGCAGCGCAGGCCGCGCTTCTCTGCCAGTACATTGTCATAAAGAGAAATGCCTAATTCACGGTAGATTTCACTCCGAAATGCCTGGGGTATTTTAAGCAGTGTACCGTCTTCCAGCCTGAGCTGGTCACTCATCAGGATGCGGACTTCATAGGCCAAAATTTTATTCAGTTGTTGTAAACCAGGAAAAATAGCAAAATGCAGTACCGCAAAATAGGTAGTGCTTAAACTGACAGAGAGCAAAATAACGATTAACAACAGGGTGCGGCCGAAAGCACTGCGGGGAAAAAAACGCCACTGTTTCATACTGTGTTGCCATCAGGAACAAAGACATAGCCCAGGCCCCATACTGTCTGAATGTAACGCGGATGAGCGGGCTCTTCCTCTACCATGCGGCGCAGACGTGAAATTTGTACATCGATAGACCGCTCCATCGTGCTGTACTCCCGGCCGCGGGCCAGATTCATCAGTTTGTCCCGTGACAGTGCTTCACGCGGGTGGCTGACCAGCGCTTTCAGTACGGCGAATTCACCGCTGGTCAGTGGCATGGATTCATTGTCGCGGAACATCTCCCGCGTACCCAAATTCAGCTTGAATTTACCGAAGGTAACCACCGCCTCGTCGTGAGAGGGTGCCCCTGGCAGCTCACTCGCCTGCCGGCGTAGCACCGCGCGGATCCGTGCCAGTAATTCACGAGGATTAAAAGGCTTAGGGATATAGTCGTCAGCGCCAATTTCAAGGCCGACAATGCGGTCTACTTCTTCTCCTTTTGCGGTGACCATAATGATCGGCATCGTATTGCTTTGACTGCGCAGGCGCCGGCAAATAGAAAGACCATCTTCCCCCTGGAGCATCAAATCAAGGACTATCAGGTGGAATGCTTCACGTGTGAGCAGGCGATTCATCTGATCAGCATTGGCAACGCCCCGCACCTGAAAGCCCTGTTCTGTTAGATAACGCTCTAACAGAGCTCGCAGACGCATGTCGTCGTCAACGACAAGAATCTTATGATTTCCTTGCATACTATTACTCCCAAGAATCAGTTAGCAGGCCGGTAACACTCATAGCCATCGATGTGTTGTATCAAATCGATGTGTTTCACAAAAAAATGTGTTTCACAAAAAAATGTGGTTAATAAAAAGATGTGGTTAATAAAAAGATGTGGTTAATAAATTGATAGTAACTAAAAGATGTTTTTAGTAAAAAGATGTGTTTAATAAATGGATAGTAACGAATTGTCAGTATCTAGTAAATCGCTTTGCCTTCCGGGGTCAGCACACATAGCTGTTTCAGTCCAGAATCGAGCCGCTGCCAGCCTGCGCGCGTGATGTGGTCGCTTTTTATCATTATGATAGTATCCGTTATTAGGTAAAAATCGCCAGCACACCGGCGGCAATTGCTGGCATTTTGCAAAATCTGGCCGTATAACGGTGCGCTGGTTCTGTCCGCTGCTTAATCGAACCACTAATCTGTTGAGATAACCTGACGATACAAAATGATGACGATACAAAATGATAAATAACGAATTGAGTCATATTATTGCCGGTGAATTACAGGTGCGCCAGGAACAGGTGCTCTCCGTCATTCATCTGCTCGATGAGGGGAATACGGTCCCGTTTATTGCCCGCTATCGTAAAGAGAAAACCGGTGGGCTGGATGACAGCCAGTTACGTCAGCTGGAAACTCGCCTTTCCTGGCTGCGCGAATTAACCGAGCGCCGGCAGGTCATCCTCCACTCCATTGCAGAACAAGGCAAACTGGATGATAGCCTGGCGGCAGCGATTAATGGCACGCTGAGTAAAACAGAACTGGAAGATCTCTATCTGCCCTACAAGCCTAAGCGCCGCACACGCGGTCAAATCGCCATTGAAGCAGGTCTTGAAGCTCTGGCGGATACGCTATGGCAGGATCCACAGCAGGATCCGCAACAGAGTGCCGCCCGCTACATCAGTGCGGAGCGGGGCGTTGCTGACAGCAAAGCCGCACTGGATGGGGCCCGCTATATTTTAATGGAACGCTTTGCACAGGATGCTGCGCTACTGGCTAAAGTACGCCACTATTTGTGGAACAATGCCCATCTGACCGCCAGCGTGGTGCCGGGCAAAGAAGAGGAAGGTGCTAAATTTCGTGATTACTTCCATCATCACGAGTTGCTCTCCCGGGTGCCTTCACACCGCGCTTTGGCAATGTTCCGTGGCCGTAATGAGGGTATTTTGCAGCTGACACTCAATCCGGATCCGCAGTATGACGAGCCGCCGCGTGAAAGCCAGGGCGAGCAAATCATTATCGACAGCCTGGGTTTGCGACTCGGTGCTGCACCTGCTGACAGCTGGCGCCGGGCAGTCGTCAGCTGGACATGGCGCGTCAGAGTGCTGTTGCATATGGAAACGGAGCTGATGAGCACGCTGCGTGAGCGGGCAGAGGAGGAAGCCATCTCGGTGTTTGCACGAAATATGCGCCATCTGCTGATGGCGGCACCGGCGGGTATGCGTATTACTATGGGCTGTGATCCTGGCCTGCGCACGGGTGTGAAAGTGGCCGTCGTCGACGGCACCGGTAAATTGCTGGCAACCGACACCGTTTATCCGCACACTGGCCAGGCCGCTAAGGCAGCCGCCAGCGTTGCAGCATTATGCATCAGGCATAATGTCGAGCTGGTAGCTATCGGTAATGGCACCGCATCGAGGGAAACGGAACGTTTTTATACCCAGTTACGGCAGCAGTTTCCCATGGTGCGCGCAGAAAAAGTGACTGTCAGCGAAGCGGGTGCATCGGTCTATTCAGCCTCCGAACTGGCGTCGCAGGAATTTCCTAATCTGGATGTCTCGCTCCGTGGTGCGGTGTCGATTGCCCGCCGTTTGCAGGACCCTTTAAGTGAACTAGTAAAGATCGATCCGAAAGCGATTGGTGTGGGTCAGTATCAGCATGATGTCAGCCAGAGTCAGCTGACCAAAAAACTCGATGCGGTGGTGGAAGACTGTGTTAATGCTGTGGGTGTTGATCTGAATACTGCCTCCGTTCCGCTGCTAAGACGTGTTGCGGGCCTCAGCAGTGTGATGGCACAAAATATCGTGAACTGGCGTGATAATAATGGCTGTTTTCAGAATCGCGCACAACTACTGGATGTCAGCCGGCTGGGGCCAAAAGCCTTCGAACAGTGTGCGGGTTTTTTGCGTATTAGCCAGGGCGATAACCCGTTGGACGCGTCCACCGTGCACCCGGAAGCGTATTCGGTAATACACAGCATCCTGGCGCGCGCGCAGCAGACGCTGAGCCAGCTGATGGGGAATGCCACTGCGTTACGTCAGCTGAATCCTGGTGATTTTGCCACCGAACGCTTTGGTCTGCTCACGATAAAAGATATTCTGAAAGAGCTGGAAAAGCCCGGCCGCGATCCGCGCCCGGCGTTCAAAACAGCCACCTTTACTGAGGGTGTTGAAACACTTGGTGATCTGCTGCCGGGTATGATACTGGAGGGTTCCGTGACCAATGTCACTAATTTTGGTGCTTTTGTCGATATCGGTGTGCATCAGGATGGGCTGGTACATATTTCATCGCTGTCCGACAAATTTGTCGATGATCCCCATAGTGTGGTAAAAACGGGTGATATTGTTCGGGTCAAAGTGGTGGCAGTCGATCTGCCGCGTCAGCGTATTGCCCTGACCTTGCGCCTTACGGAACGACCGGGAGAAAAAATACCACAGCCCGGAGGTGATGGCAGACGCAATGGCCCGCCGCGTAATCCTGGTAAACAGCTGCCAGGTGCTGCGACATCAGGCAGTGCCAATGGCACGGCCACAAACGTTAATAACAGTGCGATGAGTCATGCACTGGCGGCCGCTTTAAATAAAAAAGGCGGTTCCTAAATTCGAGGCTATTTTGGCCGATAGCCTTTATCGGTATAGCCTTTACCGGTATAGCCTTTATCGGTATAGCATTTACCGGTAATGTTGTCCTGTCGCGCCGTCGGTATTTTAGAGGCAAAGGTCGTCATCCGCCGCAGTGTCCTCTGTTTACTGCTAAATAATTTAAGAAGGTCATATGCCATTTGTTGCAGGTCGTACGTATAAGATCGGCGGTTTTACCCCTAACATCAGCCAGGACCTTGAGCACTATTTCACTGCATGCGGCCTGATACCGGGTGGCTCTTTTCAGGTCACACGCCTGTTGGAAGGAGGTCATATCGAAGTACAAACACGTCGTTTTACCGTGCCACTTCCCAGGAATAATCTGGATTTTCTGACAATTTTGTAAAGGAATAAAAGAGGTAAAAAAGATAAAAGAGATAAAAGTCCGATGATGCGGCAGCAGAATTGCAATATACCGTAAGGTGCGTCGGGTGCGTGCATACAAAAACTGGCCTATGAATCATTTTCAGGTCCTGGCGGGGAGATAACATTAACAACAGATGATAAAAAACAGCATCGGCCACTGCTGGTTATGTCAGCAGCCATTACGTATCCCCTCGCATGGAATATGCTGTTTCTGTCTGCGCCATTTACCTGCATTACCGTTATGCTGCCCGCGCTGCGGTTTACCGGCAACGGGGGGCCGTTCACCCTGCGGCCGTTGCCTGAAACAGCCACCGCACTGGCATAGCATCACCTGTGTTGGTGATTACCGCCCGCCGTTTTCTGTGTGGGTTAAAAAAATGAAATTCGCTAATGCCATAGAACTGGCACCGTTGCTGGCGCGTTTACTGTTGTTACACTGGCTGGATATGTATTGGCGTGGTGGCGTTGCTAAACCCGAGCGTATTATCTGTGTCCCCCTGCACCAGAAGCGCTGCTGGCAACGAGGTTTTAACCAGAGCGCACTCATTGCCCGCCCCCTGGCGCACTGGCTCGGTTGTCACTACCAAAATGACACGTTACAGCGCGTGCGTGCCACACCACCGCAGAGGTTGCTATCAGCAAAAGCCCGCAGACGCAACCTGAAGGCGGCATTCCGTCTGCCGACACCCCTTTATGGTCAGCATATCGCACTACTGGATGATGTGGTGACCACAGGGAGTACCTGTGATGAGATCAGCAAAATGTTAATGGCTCAGGGGGCCGCATCGGTTCAGGTGTGGTGTATTTGCCGCACCTTGTAGTCACGCCGGTGATCGGCGTATTATACCTGATGAAAACAGTCAACTATTGAGCTAACAGCATGATAACAATAACTGATGCCGCACAGGCGCATTTTGCGCGGTTACTGGAAAGCCAGGAGCAGGGGACTCAGATACGTGTATTTGTCATCAATCCAGGGAGTGCTGGTGCCGAATGTGGTGTCTCTTATTGTCCACCCGATGCCGTGGAAGCCAGTGATACCGAACTAAAATTTGAGAGAATGTCAGCGTGGGTTGACCAGATCAGCGCCCCCTATCTGAAGGAGGCTGAAATTGATTTCGTGACCGACCAGCTGGGTTCTCAGCTGACCTTAAAAGCGCCGAACGCTAAAGGAATCCGGATTGATGACAACGCACCACTGACAGAGCGCGTGGCATGGCTGTTGCAGTCACAGATCAATCCACAACTGGCAAGCCACGGTGGCCGTGTCACTCTGATGGCGATCACTGACGACAGCATGGCCGTTTTGCAATTTGGCGGTGGATGTAACGGCTGCTCGATGGTGGATGTCACACTTAAAGAGGGGATTGAGAAACAGCTGCTGCAGGTATTTCCAGAACTAAAAGGGGTCAGAGACCTCACCGAGCATCAGCGCGGCGAGCATTCTTTTTACTGATTTTTTACAGCAGAGCGTGAACCCGTGCTCAGCTGCGCCACAGATCGTTAATAGATTATTAATAATAGTCCAGGGGCAGTCATTCAATGGAACAATGCGAAACCATCACTGTTGAGCAGGCATACACCCGCTGGAAAAGTAACAGTGCACTGTTGGTCGATATCCGCGATCCACAAAGTTTTGCCGCAGGCCACGCGCCCGGTGCATTTCATCTGACCCCTGCCAGCATGCCGGATTTTATACGGCAAACCGGTGTCAGTCAGCCCATCATGGTAATGTGTTACCATGGCAACAGCAGCCGTAGCGCAGCGCAGTATCTGCTGCAGCGGGGTTTCATCGCTGTCTGTAGTGTCGATGGTGGCTGTGAGGCATGGGTAAAAAATTATCCCGGGAGCGTCGAAACGGCATCTCAGTCTGTATAACGACAAAATAAGACGATAAATAAAAATTATCATGATTCGAGTAACAGTCCTGCCAGACTTACGTCTGGCGCAAGCTTTTGTCGATTATATGGCAACCTGTAACGTAGTGCTGGAGATCCACAATCGCGATCAGGGAGCTGAAATCTGGCTGCATGATGAGCAAAAATTACCTCAGGCTCGGCATGAACTACAGCAATTTTTCCGCGATCCGCTGCATTCCCGTTATCAGGCCGCCAGCTGGCTGACTGGTAATGTTCATGCCAGGTTCCCTTATTCCAGTGAGTCTTATTCCGGTGAGTCTTATTCCGGTGAGTCTTATTCCGGTGGCTCTTATTTCCGGATAATGCGCAGTCAGGCTGGCCCATTAACCGAAGTGGTTGCCGGCCTGTGTGTTATCACCTGGATAACGATGCAGCTGGCCGGTGATGGGGCGGTTATGTCATGGCTTGGATGGCCGCGCAGCAGTGACCAGTATTTTCAGCTATGGCGCTGGCTAAGCCACAGTTTTTTACATTTTTCACTGCTGCATCTTTTAGTTAATCTGATGTGGTGGTGGTATCTGGGCGGCCGGCTGGAGAAACGGTCTGGTAGTGGCCGGTTATGCCTGTTAACTCTGGCTGCTGCGCTGGTAAGCGGCGGGTGTCAGGCGTTATTCAGTGGTTCTGATTTTGGCGGGCTCTCTGGTGTCGTCTGTGCACTGACCGGTTATGTCTGGCTGATGGGTGAACGGGAACCCGCGTGCGGGCTGTCGTTGCCTCGCGGCCTGATGACACTTTCTGTACTTTGGCTGGTAGCAGGATTTCTCGGTATATTAACGGTACCCGTCGCCAATTTCGCCCATGCCGCAGGTCTGGCTATCGGGTTGCTGATGGCTCTTTGGGATACCCGTAACAGTGGCCGGATCAAACGATAACCGCCTCAAGGGGCCATATCATAAAAATTAGTCTATTCTTTTGGGGTATAGCAGAGAGATTTTTTGTCTGGCTGTCAATCCTGCGCTGAAAAAAATGATACGGATACCTGTCGGAGAAGGATTTCTATTCATCTCTTTGTTGTGCTTATATTGTGCTTATATTGTGCTTAGCCTGAAAACAGGCAACCATGCGGCTTTATAATTTCGTCCAGCCTCTGTATGGACAGCCATGTAGTACTTTGTTACTTTACCGCGGTTCTTTTAAAACTGCTCTGTAGTTGACTCTACCGTGGCCAGAGAGTATTGGTGACCTCCTCAGAAGCTGTCGCGTCCGCGGTGCTCAGCCGAGGAAAAATGAGTAAAAAAGTGAAAGTTATGCGCTGAAATGAACATTTTTAGTCAGTTTTTGGCGAAATATTAGCAATTCCAGGAGATTTAAAATCATTTCATGGAAGGCTGTTGTCCCTGAGGACACAACTAGAGAAGGAATATCACCATGTCAGCACATTTGAATAGTGACGTGGATCCGATTGAGACGCGCGACTGGTTACAGGCGATCGAATCGGTCATCCGTGAAGAAGGTGTTGAGCGCGCCCACTATCTGATTGCACAAGTGTTAAGTGAAATCCGCAAATATGGCGTTAGCACGCCAGCCACGGCTATCCGCAGTGATTACATTAACACTATTGCCACAGAAGATGAGCTTGAGTATCCCGGCAACCGGGATCTTGAACGGCGTATTCGTTCGGCTATCCGCTGGAATGCGGTAATGATGGTGTTACGTGCGTCTAAAAAAGACCTGGACTTGGGCGGGCATATCGCTTCTTTCCAGTCTGCTGCGACTTTCTACGAAGTTTGCTTCAATCACTTTTTCCGTGCCAGTAATCAGAAAGATGGCGGTGATCTGGTTTATTTTCAAGGGCATATTTCGCCAGGCATTTATGCACGCGCTTTTCTTGAAGGCCGTCTGACTGAAAATCAGATGGATAATTTTCGCCAGGAAGTTGATGGACAGGGTTTGTCTTCTTACCCGCATCCTAAATTAATGCCTGAATTTTGGCAATTTCCTACCGTGTCGATGGGGCTGGGGCCGATTAGCGCCATTTATCAGGCGAAATTTTTGAAATATCTCTCGCACCGTGAGCTGAAAGATACTACGGCACAAACAGTTTATGCTTTTCTGGGTGACGGTGAGATGGACGAACCGGAATCCAAAGGCGCCATTACCGTTGCTACCCGTGAAAAACTGGATAATCTGGTTTTTGTGATTAATTGTAATCTGCAACGTCTTGATGGTCCGGTAGTCGGGAATGGCAAAATTATCAATGAGCTGGAAGGCATTTTTGCCGGTGCGGGCTGGCAGGTGATCAAAGTTATCTGGGGCGATCGCTGGGATGAACTGCTGCGTAAAGATAGCAGCGGTAAACTTATCCAGTTAATGAATGAAACGCTGGATGGCGACTACCAGACGTTTAAATCTAAGGATGGTGCTTATGTACGCCAGCACTTTTTTGGCCGTTTCCCGGAAACCGCGGCGTTAGTACAAGAGATGAGCGACGATGAGATTTGGGCGCTCAATCGCGGTGGCCATGATCCGCAAAAAGTTTTCGCCGCGCTGAAAAAAGCACAGGAAACACAGGGTCAGCCCACGGTTATCCTTGCTCATACGGTTAAGGGTTACGGCATGGGTGAGAGCGCCGAGGGTAAAAATATTGCCCATCAGGTGAAAAAAATAAACATGGAAGGTGTTTTCCACCTGCGTGATCGTTTTAACATACCGGTGGCCGATGCTGATATCGGGAAGCTGCCCTATGTCACTTTCAGCGAAAATTCAGCGGAATTTAACTATTTGCATGAGCGCCGCCAGGCATTGCTTGGTTACCTGCCGCTCCGCCGGAAGAATTTCAGCGAGAAATTACAATTACCTGACCTGGAAGATTTCCGTCCCCTGCTGGAGGCGCAAAATAAAGAGATATCCACCACGATAGCCTTTGTGCGGGTGCTGAATCTAATGCTGAAAAATCAGTCTATTAAAGACAGGCTGGTTCCCATCATTGCCGATGAAGCGCGCACGTTTGGCATGGAAGGTTTATTCCGACAAATCGGTATTTATAGTCCGAATGGCCAGCAATATACCCCGCAGGACCGTGAACAGCTTGCTTATTACAGAGAAGATACAAAAGGGCAGATCCTGCAGGAAGGAATCAATGAGCTGGGTGCCGCCGCTTCCTGGCTGGCCGCTGCAACCTCTTACAGCACTAACGATCTGCCCATGATCCCGTTCTATATCTATTATTCCATGTTTGGTTTCCAGCGTATCGGTGATCTCTGCTGGGCAGCCGGTGACCAGCAGGCCCGTGGTTTTCTGATTGGGGGTACTTCGGGCCGCACCACCTTAAATGGCGAAGGGTTGCAACATGAAGATGGCCACAGTCATATTCAGTCGGCCTGTATCCCGAACTGTATTTCTTATGATCCTGCATATGCTTACGAAGTTGCAGTGATTATGCATGATGGTTTGCAGCGTATGTACGGCGAGGCCCAGGAAAATATTTACTATTATCTGACCACGTTGAATGAAAACTACCCTATGCCGGCGATGCCGCAGGGAGCCGAAGAGGGTATCCGTAAAGGGATCTATAAACTGGAGACGCTGGCCGGTAGCAAAGGCAGCGTCCAGCTGATGGGCTCTGGCGCTATTTTGCGTCATGTGCGCCAGGCTGCCCGGATCCTCTCAGAACAGTACGAGGTGGGGTCCGATGTTTACAGCGTCACATCGTTTACTGAACTGGCACGTGACGGCCAGGATTGTCATCGCTGGAATATGCTCCATCCGACAGAAGAGCCACGTGTCCCCTATGTAGCCCGGGTGATGAACGGAGCACCTGCGATCGCCTCCACCGACTATATGAAGCTGTTCGCTGAACAAATTCGCCCTTTTATTCCGGTCAGTGAATTCTGTGTGCTTGGCACTGATGGTTTTGGTCGTTCTGACAGCCGTGAAAATTTGCGTCGTCACTTTGAGGTTGACGCCTCTTACGTTGTGGTTGCCGCATTGAGCGAACTGGCTAAACGTGGTGATATCGATAGTAGCATCGTGGCAGAGGCAATACTTAAGTTTGGTATCAACGCTGATATAGTTAACCCGCGTCTTGCATAGGAGGGAGTAAACGAATGGGTATTGAAATCAGGGTGCCGGACATTGGTACTGATGAAGTAGAAGTCACCGAAATCATGGTGAAACCCGGTGATAAAATTTCTAAAGAGCAAGCGCTTATCATGGTTGAAGGTGATAAAGCGTCAATGGAAGTTCCCTCTGTCCAGGCTGGAATAGTCAAAGAGATAAAAATTGCCTTAGGGGATAAAATTAGTACTGGTTCGCTGATTATGATCTTCGATTCCGTGGAAGGTGCCGCTGTGGCGTCACCTTCCAGTGAGCCTGCAAATACCAGTGAGCCCGCAGAAAAATCTGCACTGCCATCATCTGCACTACCATCCCCGGGAATTAACCAGACAGCTGACACATCTTATCATGCACGCGATACCGTCACTAAAACACCAGCCCCGTCCGCCAGCATAGTAAGTAAAAGCGAGTTTTCAGACGATAGTGCGTATACGCATGCGACGCCGGTTATTCGCCGCCTTGCCAGGGAGTTTGGTATCAGTCTGGCTAATATAAAGGGCACGGGTCCTAAGGCGCGTATTTTACGTGAGGATGTGCAAAGTTACGTGAAAGCGGCGATGAAAGTTGCTGAATCTGCCAAAAGTGGCAGCGGTTTTACGGGTATGCTGCCGTGGCCTGATGTTGATTTTCGCAAATTTGGTGCAACCGAAGAGGTTGAGCTGGGGCGTATCCAGAAAATATCCGGGGCCAATTTGAGCCGTAATTGGGTTATTATTCCTCATGTTACGCAGTTTGATGAGGCGGATATCACTGATGCAGAAGCATTCCGTAAGCAACAAAATATTGAAGCTGAGCAGAAAAAGCTCAATGTGAAAATAACCCCATTAGTTTTTCTGATGAAAGCGGCGGCACAGGCACTGGAGGTGTTCCCTCGTTTTAACAGTTCTCTGCTGGCGAATGCTCAGACACTTATCCTGAAAAAATATATCCACATTGGCGTCGCCGTTGATACGCCCAATGGCCTGGTGGTGCCAGTATTCCGTGATGTGAACAAAAAAGGCATTATCGAGTTATCCCATGAGTTAGCACTTATTTCCAGGAAAGCGCGTGAGGGTAAGCTGCAGTCATCGGATATGCAGGGAGGATGTTTCACTATTTCCAGCCTTGGAGGCATTGGTGGTACTGCGTTTACGCCCATCGTCAATGCACCGGAAGTGGCTATTTTAGGGGTATCTAAATCATCGATGAAGCCTATCTGGAACGGTAAAGAATTTGTTCCCCGGTTGATGCTGCCCTTATCACTCTCCTACGATCACCGGGTTATTGATGGCGCAGCCGGTGCACGTTTTGTCAGCCATATCGGCATACTGATGGCAGATATACGCCGTTTACTAATGTAACCAACGGATCAGGCTTACTCTTTAGGAGACAATGATGAGTACTGAAATAAAAACTCAGGTGGTAGTAATTGGCGCGGGCCCTGCAGGGTACTCCGCCGCTTTCCGTTGCGCTGATTTAGGGCTTGAAACCGTTTTACTGGAACGCTACCCCATTCTCGGTGGTGTATGTCTGAATGTCGGTTGTATTCCTTCCAAGGCACTATTACACGTAGCAAAAGTCATTGAAGAAACCAGGGCGCTGGCCGCGCAGGGCATCGTTTTTGGTGAGCCAAAAACGGATATTGACAAAATTCGTCTCTGGAAAAATAAAGTAGTTACGCAACTAACTGGCGGTCTCGCGGGTATGGCTAAAGGGCGCGGCGTCAAAGTTGTTAACGGCACGGGTAAATTTACTACTGCGAATACGCTGCTGGTTTCAGGCGCAGGGGATACAGTAACCAAAATTCACTTTGATAACGCTATCATTGCAGCAGGTTCGCGCCCGATCCAGTTGCCTTTTATTCCTCATGAAGATCCGCGTGTCTGGGATTCTACCGATGCGTTAGCACTGAAAACACTCCCTGAGCGCCTGCTGGTAATGGGAGGTGGTATTATCGGGCTGGAAATGGCGACGGCTTACCATGCACTGGGCTCCCGCATCGATGTGGTTGAAATGTTTGATCAGTTGATCCCTGCTGCGGATCAGGATGTCGTCAAAGTGTTTACTAAACGTATCGCCGGGAAATTTAATTTGCTGCTGGAAACTAAAGTCACTGCGGTGGAAGCGCAAAAAGAGGGCATTTTTGTCACCATGGAGGGTAAAAAAGCACCCGCTGATCCACAACGTTATGACGCAGTACTGGTCGCCATCGGCCGTATTCCCAATGGGTTGCAGCTGGACGCTGATAAAGCTGGCGTAGCCGTTGATGCACGTGGTTTCATCGCTGTTGATAAACAACTGCGCACTAATGTGCCGCATATTTTTGCTGTCGGTGATATTGTCGGCCAGCCAATGCTGGCACACAAAGGTGTACATGAAGGACATATTGCTGCTGAAGTGATCGCCGGTAAAAAACACTATTTCGATCCAAAAGTGATCCCCTCTATTGCCTATACTGAGCCCGAAGTGGCGTGGGTGGGTCTGACTGAAAAAGAAGCAAAAGAGCAGGAAATAAATTACGAAATATCCCTGTTTCCATGGGCGGCATCGGGCCGTGCTGTTGCGTCCGATTGTGCCGACGGTATGACCAAGCTGATTTTTGACAAAGTCACCCGCCGCATCATTGGTGGGGCAGTTGTCGGCACTAACGGTGGTGAACTATTGGGTGAAATTGGTCTGGCGATTGAAATGGGGTGTGACGCTGAGGATATTGCACTGACGATTCATGCCCATCCGACATTGCATGAATCTATTGGTCTGGCGGCGGAAATTTTCGAAGGAAGTATTACTGATCTGCCAAATCCGAAAGCTACCGCCCGGTTAAAAAACCGATAAAAACAGATCTGGTGGGCGGCTGGCCCGCCTTTTATTTTTGCTGCTTATTTCTGTGGTGGTTTTTGTGGTTCTGTTTGTTGCACAGTACTGCCTTCATATAAAATTGTCGACCGTGTGTACATATTGAGTCCTGCCAAAAACACGCCGCCTAATGAGCAGAAAGAGAGTAATGCAATCATTGTCACCAATATTTTATTTAGCATGTGCACTACTCGCTATTCCCAGGATACGTGTTGTAAAAATTGACGCAATCTGTCGCTCGGTGGATTGGAAATTAAGCTTTCAGGATCTCCGTCCTGCGTGATGCGCCCCTCATCGATAAAAATCAAGCGTGAAGCAACTTTGTAGGCGAAGCCTACTTCATGGGTGACTATGACCATGGTCATGCCTTCTTCAGCCAAATCTTTCATCACTGTTAAAACTTCATGACGTAATTCCGGATCCAACGCAGAAGTGGGTTCATCAAATAACATTAGTTGCGGTTTGACGGCCAACGCCCGGGCAATGGCAACACGTTGCTGCTGGCCACCTGAAAGCTCGCCGGGGTAGTGGTGGGCACGCTCAGAAAGCCCGACTTTTTTCAGTAGTTCATAGGCCAGTTTTTCTGCGTCAATTTTATTGGCAGCGCGCACCCGCTGTGGGCCAAATGCGATATTTTCCAGTGCGGTCAGGTGCGGGAACAGATAAAACTGCTGAAAAACCATTCCCGCTTCCTGGCGGATTAAACGTTCATCAACTTGTACATCATTGACATTTAAGCCACCGACAATCAGCTCGCCTTTAGTAATGACTTCCAGTTTATTGATACAACGCAGTAACGTAGATTTACCTGATCCAGAAGGACCAATAATAACGACGACTTCACCCTGGGTGATAGTCAGGTTAATATTATGCAGTACCTGAATTTCACCAAAATGTTTTGAAACTTGCTTGAATTCAATCATATTATTTTCAATTTTTTTTCTAATCTGCGTAAGATGAAACTCAGTGATAATGTGATGATTAGGTAAATTATCCCCACTGCTGTCCAAATTTCGATTGCACGAAAATTACCGGCAATGATCTCCTGGCCCTGGCGGGTGAGTTCTGCTACACCGATTACAATAAATAACGAGGTGTCTTTGATGCTGATAATCCATTGATTTCCCAGTGGCGGGAGCATCCGGCGCAGGGCTAACGGTGCTATAACGTAACGCAGGGTGTCTCGTTTCGACAGGCCCAGAGCCAGGCCTGCTTCCCGGAACCCCTTGTTAACAGAGAGAACCGCCCCGCGAGTAATTTCAGCAATATAGGCACCAGAATTTATCACGATGGTCATAACAGCTGCTGAGAAGGGATCAATGCGTATTGGGACTATCATTGGCAGGGCAAAATAGAGAAACATGACCTGAACGACAATGGGCGTCCCGCGAATAAGTTCGACAAAAACCAGTGTAACATGATTGCTCAGCCAGCCACCGTAAGCCCGGGCAAACCCTGCTACAACGCCTATAATTAAGCCCCCGCACAACCCAAGTACAGAAATCGCTAACGTTAATTTCGCACCTTCAAGCAAAAGGGGGATGGCAGGCCAAATGACACTCCACTCAAACTCCATGGATATTCTCCTGGTATGAAAAATAACTAATTAGGCTCTGCAGAAAACCATTTATTATAAATTTGTGCATAAGTGCCATTATCACGAAGTGCTTGTAGCACAGTATTAATTTTTTCGCGCAGCTCATCGCTGCCTTGTGGTAAAGCGATGCCGTATTGCTGAGCTTCAATCAGATTGCCAACGGTTTTGAATTGAGTATTTCCGGATATTTTAATGAAGGCCAGGATGTTTGGGGCGTCATGTAATACGGCGTCAGCACGTTTTGACGCTAACTCAAGCCAGGCGTTGTCAATATTGGGAAACTGACGGAGCTCCTTTGATTTGATGTTATTTTGAGCATACTCCACCGATCCGGTACCGCTCTTCACAGCGATAATTTTATCCGCCAGATCGTTTACACTTTGGATTCTCTTGTCGTCTTTTCTGACCATTAGCAATAAACCGCTGGTATAATAGCCGTCGGTGAAGTCAACAGCTTTCTTACGTGAATCGGTAATAGTGATACCTGCAATGGCCAGGTCAATGTTACGACTCTGTAACGCGGGAATTATTCCACTGAAATCCATGGGTTTCAGGATGTAAGATAATTTGAGTTCCTTAGCAATCGCATCCCATAAGTCAATATCAAAACCGACGTATTTATTGCCTTCTTTGAACTCAAAAGGCCTGAAAGCGGTATCAGTAGCAACAATCAGTTCCTTTTCTTTCCCTTCTTCTCCGTTGTTTACCGTGTAGAAAAAATAACTCGCGACAGCAGCCGTCAAAATTACCAGCATTAATACGATTAAGGAAAATTTTAATAGTGATTTCATGAAGGCGGGTCCTTTTGTGCTTCAGCTTGAGGCGTTCCATTTTTAAAATTCAGGGAGCAATATGGAAAGATGACGCTAAAATTGCAAGTTTTTTAAAAATAAAACTGTCAGACAACATAATTTTAATGCTTTTTACCGTGGATAGTTCTGCCTCGCATGTTGATAATTCTAAACGTACTCCCTTTGGTAAAAGCCCGCCCGCGCCTCACGCGGTAAAAAGAGCGGTGGTTAAAGAGAGCGGTAATAATACCAAATCACCATTTAGGAGATATCATCAGACCTGGTCATTCAATGCTTGCTTCCAGCAACCAGAGAAATTTATCCAGGTCACGAGAGGCAGCGGTAAACATGTCGGCGGTATTTTCATCTTTAAGTTCGAAAAGTGCTTTGCGAACGTCGTTGGCTACGGCAGCGTAGCGCTCAGCCAGGGCTTTCAAATGTTCCTGTACGCTGTAAATGTCGGTTGGGTAATTTTTTAAGGGGGTATGGGCATGAACGAGCTGAACCGTACCGTGAGCAACGCCACCAAACTGAACTACCCGCTCAGCAAAAGTATCCTGATGACCAGTGATTGCGGTGTGCAGTGTGTCCAGCATTTCGTGTACAGCGATGAAATTGTTACCACGCATGTTCCAGTGAGCTTGTTTAGTTATCAGGGATAAATCGATGAACTGGATAACCATACGATTTAATACTTTGATTGTATTTAATTTTATATTTTCATCGATATTATTACGGGTATAAAGTAAATCCGGATATTTTGTTTCTGTTAATTTAGTGGTACTCATAATATGGATCCTTAACAACATAATAAGTTAGCTATTCGCTGGCCAGTATAACAGGATTATTCAGTTTTGTAGGGATAGTAAAGCACGAGTCGTCAGGTTTTTAATACGCCCCGCTCCAGTTTTAAGAACCGGCCGCGTTGTGTTGTGGCATACTCTGCTCAATATCACATTATCTTAGTTATGAGAGTCATACTTTTGCTAACAAGTCATAATATCACCATGCAATTTGGCAATAAGCCGTTATTTGAAAATGTCTCTGTCAAATTTGGTAGCGGCAATCGCTATGGTTTAATTGGCGCAAATGGCAGTGGTAAATCCACGTTCATGAAAATCCTTGGCGGGGATTTGATACCCAGCGCGGGCAGCATACAGCTCGATCCTAATAAACGCCTGGGCAAACTTTGCCAGGATCAATTTTCCTTTGAAAAATATAGCGCTATAGATACCGTTGTTATGGGACATGCTGAGTTATGGGCGATCAAAGAACAGCGTGACCAGATCTACGCACTGGCTGAAATGAGCGAAGAAGATGGCTACAACGTTGCTGAACTGGAAATTAGCTGGGCGGAGATGAATGGCTATAGCGCGGAAGCCCGGGCAGGCGAGTTGTTGCTGGGAGTTGGTATCCCTGCAGAGCAACATTATGGTTTGATGAGCGAAATTGCGCCGGGCTGGAAGCTGCGTGTTTTATTAGCACAGGTATTATTTGCGGATCCTGACATTTTTTTACTTGATGAGCCGACTAATAACCTGGATATCGATACCATCCGCTGGCTGGAACAGGTTCTCAATGAAAGCAGTAGTACTATGGTAATTATTTCTCATGATCGCCATTTTCTGAACAGAGTCTGTACTCATATGGTGGATCTTGATTACGGTGAATTGCGGATTTATCCGGGTAATTATGATCAGTATATGACAGCCGCGACGCAGGCACGTGAACAGCTGCTGGAAGGTAATGCCAGGAAAAAAGCACAACTGTCAGAATTGCACTCCTTCGTCAGCCGTTTTAGTGCCAATGCATCAAAATCTAAACAGGCGACGTCACGAGCGCGTCAGATTGATAAAATTCAGCTCGACGAAGTCAAAGCGTCCAGCCGTCAAAATCCCTTTATCCGTTTTGAGCAAGATAAAAAATTATTCCGTAATGCGCTGGAAGTGGTGGGGTTGACCAAAGGTTATGACGCGGGCCCGCTGTTTAAAGACCTTAATTTTATGGTTAAAGTCGGCGAAAAAGTAGCAATACTTGGCGCCAATGGTGCGGGTAAGACGACGTTACTGAAAACGTTACTGGGTGATATCGCGCCTGATTGTGGCACCTTAAAATGGTCGGAAAATAGTAAAATTGGCTACTGTGCTCAGGATAGTGCCAGTGACTTTGCTGCTGAGTGCAGCGTATTTGACTGGATGAGTCAGTGGAGGCACGAAAGGGATGATGAGCAGACAGTACGCAGTGTACTGGGCCGCTTGCTGTTTAGCCAGGATGACATCAGGAAGAAAGTTAACGTGTTGTCGGGTGGTGAAAAGGGTCGTATGTTGTTTGGAAAATTAATGCTGCAACGTCCCAATATTTTAGTGATGGATGAACCGACTAACCATCTGGATATGGAATCTATCGAATCGCTGAACACGGCGCTGGAGTTGTATGACGGTACGCTACTCTTTGTTTCCCATGACAGGGAGTTTGTTAACTCTGTGGCAACACGTATTATTGAATTTACGCCAGGTGGCATTATCGATTTTAGCGGAAACTATGAGGATTATCTGCGTAGCCGCAACATTAAGCTTAAATGACCGCGCCTGTCGAACAGGCTCTAAAAATTTGAGTTTGATGTGACACTTGGTTACAAGGCATGAGTTACAAGGCATGAGTTACAAGGCATGAAAAGGGTGCATGTGTGCAGGAGTACGTGAAGTCCGTAAAATACGTGAAGTACATGGAGTACATAAAGGAAGCACGCAGTTTATTGACGTTATCCCTGCCGCTGGTTATTGCCCAGGCCTCGCAGACCGCGATGGGCGTTGCTGACACGGTCATGGCAGGAAGGGTGAGCGCGACGGATATGGCGGCTGTCGCGATAGGGACGTCCATCTGGCTGTCGGTTATCCTCTTTGCTCATGGTTTGCTGCTGGCGCTGACATCGGTGGTAACACAGTTAAATGGCGCTGGCCGGCATGAACACATTGCGCATCAGGTACAACAAGGTTTTTGGTTAGCGCTGATACTCTCTGTTTTGGTAATGGGCGTACTCTATAATAGCCAGTTCCTGATTAGCAGGATGCGCGATATTGATCCGCTACTGGCGCAGAAAGCGATCGGATTTCTTCATGCGATTATGTGGGGGGTGCCGGGCTACTTATTTTTTCAGGTGTTGCGCAACCAGTGTGAAGGTTTATCCAGAACCAGCCCTGGCATGGTGATCGGTTGTGTCGGTCTGGTGGTTAATATTCCCATCAATTATGTCTTTATCTACGGAAAACTTGGTGTTCCGGCACTGGGTGGCGTTGGCTGTGGTATTGCTACTGCATCAGTCTATTGGGTGATGTTGCTGCTGATGGCAGGGTATGTACGGTATGCAAGTTTTTTACGGGGCATTTTGCCGCAAAAATGGATTATTGCCCCTGACTGGAAAACGTTAAAACATTTAACGGAACTTGGCCTGCCCATTGCCATGGCCATGTTTTTTGAAGTGACCCTGTTTGCTGTTGTGGCACTGCTGGTCTTTCCACTGGGTATCGTCGCGGTAGCAGGACATCAGGTTGCACTTAACTTCAGTTCACTGGCGTTTATCCTGCCAATGTCGCTGAGTGTGGCAGCAACCATTAGGGTTGGATATCGTTTGGGGGAAGGTTCTGTCGCTAATGCCTGCGTTGCCGCCTGGGTGAGTCTCTTTGTCGGAGCGGTTTTTGCCTGTTGTACCACTGCATTTACGATGACGTTCCGTCAGCATATTGCTTCATTGTACAGCAATAACCACGAGGTCGTGGTGGTGGCGTCGCAGCTGATGTTACTGGCTGGGGTATATCAACTCTCTGATGCTATGCAAGTGATTGGCGGTGGTATCCTGCGCGGTTATAAGGATACTCGTTCGGTCTTTTTGATCACATTTACTTCATGCTGGATGTTAGGTTTACCCAGTGGTTACCTGTTGGCACTGACTGATTACCTGGTACCCGCCATGGGGCCGGGTGGTTTTTGGATGGGTTTTATCATTGGGTTGACCGCTGCTGCCATCATGATGATAGGGCGCATCTGCTGGTGGCAAAGCCGTCCCGCTGGGCTAATTTTGCAGCGTTCTGCGCATAAAATTAATTAAAACAGCTGATGCAGAGTTTCTAATGTTGCCGGGTAATGTTGCCGGGTAATGTGGCCGGGCGAGCGCGCTAAGTTTACGTTGTGATACGGCAGCGGTGTTGGCGGGTGATTTTTTATATTATTCAGTTTTCCCCCTTGCCAGCGATCAGATAGCTGGTTACTATTCTCCCCCGTCGGGCCCATTAACAGTAGTACGTTAACAGTAGTACGTTAACAGTAGTACGTTAACAGTATAGTACGTTAACAGTAGTAACAGTGTGCGTCCGTAGCTCAGTTGGTTAGAGTACCACCTTGACATGGTGGGGGTCGGTGGTTCGAGCCCACTCGGACGCACCATTCAGAATT
>CANJWD010000024.1 GCA_947478475.1 Enterobacterales bacterium | reverse complement strand
TGGTACTGCTGACTCACTTTCGTGATCAGGTTAAGCGCACTGATCTGGACCAGGCACTACAGGCACAATTTTTGGCTGAGTTTGAAAGCGGCCTGTATGGTTATACCTATCTTGAAGATGAATAACGATTGTTACTGTTGTGCTGCAACCTGTTGTATTGCAATCTATTGTGCTGCAATCTATTGTACTGCAATCTATTGTGCTGCAACCAGTTGATGCTAAACCGTACGCATAAAAATAGTTAAGCAAGGATAAAATAATGGATATCGGTACACTGGGCAACCAGCCAGACAATTCGCTGATTTCTAATGCCTTTAGCTTTCTGCGGTTACCGCTGAATTTTCAGCCATGGGACAGCAATGCCGATTGGGTGATAACCGGTGTGCCTTTTGATATGGCGACCTCCGGCCGTGCTGGCAGCCGCCAGGGTCCGGCGGCTATCCGCCACGTTTCTACCCATCTCGCCTGGGAGCGCCAGCGCTGGCCATGGGGTTTCGATATGCGTGACACGCTGCGTGTGGTCGACTGCGGTGATCTGGTGTTTAATTTTGGCGATGCGCAGGACATGACAGATAAGTTGCAGGGCCATTGCGCGCGGCTGCTGGCCGCCGGTAAGCAGTTACTGACGCTGGGCGGTGACCATTTTATTAGTTTACCGCTGTTGCGGGCGCACACCGAGCGGTTTGGCCCGCTGGCGCTGGTGCACTTTGATGCCCACACTGATACCTACAGCAATGGCAGCCTGTTTGATCATGGTACGCCGTTTTTTCATGCTGCTAAGGAAAAGCTAATTGTACCGGAGCATTCGGTGCAGATTGGCATTCGCACTGAATTTGAGTGTGATAATGGCTTTACGGTACTGGATGCGACACAGGTGAATGAACGCAGCGTGGCTGACCTGCTGGCCCAAATAAAACAGATTGTCGGCAATATGCCGGTCTATCTGACCTTTGATATTGACTGCCTGGATCCGGCCTTTGCACCAGGTACCGGGACCCCAGTGTGTGGCGGACTGAGCTCCGCTCGCGCTTTAAAACTGCTGCGTGGCTTGCAGCCTTTGAATATTATTGGTATGGACATTGTGGAAGTTGCCCCCGCCTTTGACCACGCAGAGATAACCGCGCTGGCAGCGGCGACGATAGCACTGGACATGCTCTATTTGCAGGCGTCCAAAAAGCGGGGTCCCGGTTAGAACCAGACCGACAACCCGCCGGGTGCCTCGCCTGGCGGGCATTGATGTCAGACATGGAAAATAAACGATGTCATTAATCACTCTTTCCGCAGCGTGGCTCTCATTTGGCGATGCGCCTTTATTCGACAGTGCGCAGTTGCATATTGAATCCGGCGAGCGTATTTGCATCGTTGGACGCAATGGTGCCGGCAAGTCCACACTGCTTAAAATTTTAAACAAAGAAGTACCGCTGGACGATGGTACTGTGGTGTATCAGCCAAATTTGATAGTGGCGCGTTTGCAACAAGATCCACCGCGTAACATTGCCGGTAGCGTGTTTGATTTTGTGGCTCAGGGTGTCAGTGAGCAGGCGGAGCACATAAAAGCGTATCACGCAATTTTACAGCAGGTGAGTGTTGATCCCAGTGATAAAAATCTTCAGCGCATGGCGCAGTTACAGGAAATTTTAGACAGCCAGGGTTTATGGCAGTTAGATGCCCGTATCAGAGATGTACTGGCACAGCTCGGGTTAGCTGCCGAGGCAGAGCTCTCTTCGCTATCCGGTGGCTGGCTGCGCAAGGCGGCGCTGGGCAGGGCGTTAGTCAGCGTCCCTGATGTGTTACTGCTGGATGAACCGACCAACCACCTGGATATCGAAACTATTAGCTGGCTGGAAGATTTTTTAAAAGATTTTCAGGGCAGTATTGTGTTTATTTCTCATGATCGTTCCTTTATCCGTGCCATGGCAACACGCATTGTGGATCTTGATCGGGGTCAGCTGATCAGCTGGCCGGGTGACTACGCGCTGTATCTTGCCCGCAAGGACGACGCATTACGCATTGAAGAGCTACAGAATGCCGAATTTGACCGCAAACTGGCAGAAGAAGAAGTGTGGATCCGTCAGGGAATTAAGGCGCGTCGCACCCGTAACGAAGGGCGGGTACGGGCACTGGAGGCACTGCGTCTGCAACGCTCCCAACGCCGTGAAGTCCTGGGGACAGCGAAAATGGAGGTCATGCAGACGGCGCGTTCAGGCAAGCTTGTCTTTGAACTGGAAAAGGTTAATTATCAGTCTGGTAACAGATCTCTGATACGCGAGTTCAGTGCTCAGGTACAACGTGGCGACAAAATTGCGTTAGTGGGGCCGAATGGCTGCGGTAAAACCACACTATTAAAACTGATGCTTGGGTCATTAAAGGCGGATACGGGCCGAATCCACTCAGGGACTAAACTGGAAGTGGCGTATTTCGATCAGCATCGTTTGACACTTGATCCAGAACGCACGGTGATGGATAACCTGGCGGATGGCCGGCAGGACGTAGAAGTTAATGGACGCTCGCGCCATGTTCTTGGCTATTTGCAGGATTTTCTGTTCCACCCGAAACGCGCGCTGACACCGGTTAAGGCGCTCTCCGGGGGTGAACGTAACCGTTTGTTACTGGCGCGTCTGTTCCTTAAACCGAGTAATCTGCTGATACTTGACGAGCCGACCAATGATCTGGATGTCGAAACTCTGGAGTTACTGGAAGAGAAGGTGGATGGTTATCAGGGAACGGTGCTACTGGTGAGTCATGATCGCGAATTTGTTGATAATTCAGTAACAGAGTGCTGGATTTTCGAAGGCGATGGTGTGATAAACCGTTTTGTCGGTGGCTGGCATGATGCCGGGCAGCAGCGCGCAGCAGCCAGACCGATACGCCCGCCTGCCCGGCATCGTGCGGCCGACATGACTGCAACAAAAGAGAGTTATCCCAAACACAGTCACCAGGCCGCCAGGCCTGAATCTGGCAGGCTAAGCTATCCGTTGCAAAAAGAATTAACGCAGTTACCGCAGCAGATTGAGCAGCTGGAGACTAAAATACAAGCGTTACAAATCCAAATCAGCGATGTGAATTTTTTTACCCGGGATCATAATGAAACCCTGCAAACTTTGCAGGCACTGTCGGATGCTGAACAGGCATTAGGCCGTGCTTTTACCCGTTGGGAGTTTCTGGAAGGGCAACAAAACGGCCAGTAAGCCAGGCTAAATGAGATTGTCCACTCCCCCCAGGCAGAGGTGCTATTCATGGCAGATATTCATGGTGGATATTCATGGTGGATATTCATGGTGGATATTCATGGTGGATATCGTAGCCGTTAATAGCGTTTCTGCCACTCTTCGTCACTGAGCAGCACTCCTGACGATTTCTGGCGCATAAAATGGCGATAGAAAGCATCATAGGCCAGTACATTCTTGACATAACCGCGCGTTTCCGCAAAGGGGATACTTTCGATAAACGCAACGGCATCGATCTTCCCCTCACTTTTACCCAACCAGCTATTGACCCGGGAAGGCCCTGCATTATAGGCGGCGCTCGATAAAATGCGATTATGGCCAAACATTTTATGAACACTCTCCAGATAGACGGTGCCAATCTGAATATTAGTAATAGGATCCAGCAACTGCCTGCTATGGCTATAACCGCTGATTTTATTTTTTTTTGCCGTGTATTCGGCGGTACGCGGCATTATTTGCATTAAACCGACTGCCCCAACCGGAGACTGTGCTTTCGGATTCCAGGCGCTCTCCTGGCGGGCGATCGCCATAGCGTAACTGGATGTTATCCCTTTTGTTGCGGTTGCATTATGGAATTCCTGTGGCCAGGCAAGCGGAAATCGTTCTTCCAGGTGATCCCAAAGTTTGCCAATGATCGTCGCCTGCACACTCAGATCGATCCATTTTTGCTCATAAGCATAACGCGCCAGCGCCGCCTGTGCCGGCTTACTGCGGCTTTCAACCAGAAAACGCCACTCAGTACGCGCCAGATTATCCATATTCCAGTGCAGGAGCTCCCGAATGCGGGCGATTTCAGGCAGCTGATGCAACGTGCGCGCCGGTTTAGTAGCCACCTCAATCATTATGGGGTAATTAATATTCAGTTTTTGTGCGGCAACCATAGGATAAAAACCGCGTTTTTTAGTCAGCTCCCGCAAAATAGCCTCACCTTCACTTTTTTTTCCTGCATCCAGCAACACATCAGCATACCAGTAGCGCCATTCATCTTTACTGGCCGTTGCCCGCGGCAAACGTATTAGCCAGCGCTGTAAACTCTGGTGTGATCCATTGCCTAGCGCCATGCGCGCTCTGCGTTCCAGCAAGGGTGCTGAATGGCTGCGCATGATGACTTCATCGCGCCATGTCGCCTGTGCGTCGCTAACATCACTGCCCATAAAACGCCCGGCAACCGCTTCTTCCAGCTGCTGGCGCTGGCTGCTTCCCATTTTTTGCAGACGCACAATCGTTGTTATCATTGCTTTGGCATTTTCGGCATCACGGCGTGCCAGACGTGTAAATACGATGCCAGTCACCGCACGGGTAAAATCGGTTGGCCTGGTGCTGCGTATAAACTGCGTAATACTTTCCGGACGTTTTTGTAGCTGCAGCAGCGTGATGCCCATCGGCTGGTGGTGTTCCGGCAACTGTTTTATCAGCAGATCAAGTAACACTGCATTATCTTCCTGTAGTGCCAGCTGTATACGTGACAGCATCATAGCCAGCGTTTGCTGGCCAGCCTGGCGCCATACTGTCAATAAATTATCGCAACTGGCGGGTAATAATTCCCCGGTTAACCAAAGGTTACTGGCACCTTCCCAGGCAACGTGCTGTTCTCCGGTTGCCCACTTAGCATAATAATAATTGCAGCGCGCTGCCGCTGCTGTGGGTGGCTTAGGGCTAAATGCCAGCAACCCCTGCCAGTCCTGACGCCGGGCCAGTTCATTAACAAAACGTGCTGCCAGTGAGCGTGCCGGTGGCAGTGTCGGATGTTTAATCAGAAAATGCGTTATCTGTGTGGCGTTTACGCGGTCGATATCTTGTATCAGCTGGCGATATTCCAGATAGGGATAAAGCGGGTAGGTACGCAATTTTGGTAATAATTGCCGCACGATGGCCAGCTGATTACTCTCCCATGCCTCTTTAACTTCCAGATAACGCTGCCGCTGAATGTTGAGAGAATCGGCAAATACAGGCACTGACGCCACTACCAGATAGCCGCTTAGTGCCAGATATCGCCACCGCCACTTCTCCATACTCGCTTTCTCCGCCGTTACTAGTCTGGCTAAATTACGCTAATTATCATTTCATGAATAATAGAATATTTATTTTGCGTAAGTGCCTGTCGATGAATATTAATGCTAAGTATTTTTTCTGAAGCAATTTATGTTGCTAATTGAATACAATAATTCATTCTTAGATATTCTTATTTGCCGTTTATTTTTAATAATCTAACCACAGCGAAGGTGTAAATACATCGTATACTGCTACTCTTCTTGCATCCTGACGGAGCAGTTTGCAATAAAACATCAGTCAAACAGTCAGTCAGACATCAGTGAACAGCAGCACAGACCATCAGATTCAGCCTTCATTTATCGGTTTATTTCTCGCCATCTCAATAAAAAATATAATAATGTTTTTTTTAAATTAATTCGGATAATTACAACTGATTGTTTTATAAAGTTAATATACGTTAGTATGCAATAAAATAATACTATTTCTTCAAGTATCACCACTAGTGGGTAACAAGGTTGACGTATTATGCCTCTGATGAAACGAAAAAAGACGTGCTCTTCGTTACCCTCCCTGGAACAGATATTGCGCCGTACCCATATTATCGTTGTGTGGGTCACCGTTGCTACAACGGGGATATTCCTGAGCCTGGCCACAGGGCTTGCCCTACGATTCCATGCCCATCACAATCTTGAGCTGATTGCACATTCTGTCAGTCACATGGCAGAAATGGTGGTGGTATCGAATGATAAAACTGCCGCCAGTTCCCTGGTAAAATTAATGAAATCGCATGACGAAATTGGAGAGATGAAGGTATTAAATCTCCATGGTGGTCTGCTGACCAGCCTGGCTCATCCTGCTGGTCATCTTTTGCGCAACCCGAGAGAGTTTGTCAAATGGGCTTTTTCATATACGGTTAAAGTTCCTGTTATTCATAACGGTAATAAAGTGGGTGAAATTTGGCTTACCGGATATGAAGGTCACTTTGTCCGTTTTTTTTGGATAGGTATTCCTGGTATGATAGCCTGCCTGGTATTCTCTATATTGCTGGCTTTATTTCTGACGCGCCACCTGCTGCGGGGTATTGTCGGCCCGCTCAATAGTGTTACCCAAGTTGCGCACAGTGTCAGTAAAAATAGAGTTTTTGGTCTGCGTGTTCCCTCAGCTCCTATTGCAGAGCTTGATGTTCTGAGCCGTGATTTCAATGGATTATTGCATCAGCTGGAAATCTGGCAAACAAGTTTAACAGAGGAAAATGACAGGCTGGCTTATTGTGCCACCCATGATAGCCTGACTGGATTAGCTAACCGTGCTTTCTTTGAAGGGCGTCTGAGCAGAATAATCAGCGAATGCCTGCCCTCGGAGCAGGTAGCCATCCTCTACCTGGATTGCGATCATTTTAAACAGTTTAATGATGATTATGGCCATGCCAGCGGTGACATTATACTTGTTACGGTTGCCAGCCGGATGCAGGCACAGTTACGCAAAAGTGATTTAGTGGCGCGTCTGGGCGGTGATGAGTTCGCGGTACTCCTGGCACCGATACATGATCCAAAGGATGCACTACATATTGCGGACAATATCCTTGCCTGTATGAAGCAACCGATAATTTTATCAGACGGCAATAGTATCGTTATATCGCTTAGTATGGGGATTGCTTTTTATCCGGAACATACGGATACTCCGGAAACGCTGTTAGCCAAAGCAGATCAGGCAATGTATAAGGCGAAAAACCGTCGTTCAGGGGGCTGTAGAGTCACGGCAGAGAACCCATAAACGATAGCTAGCGCGATGATAGCTAGCGCGATCACTGACCGAAAACTACTGACCAAAAATGCACAGGATTTAGTGGAAATTTACAGGATGTTGCCGCTTTTTTCTTTTTTTAGAAAATTTTCAGGAAATATTAATGGGCAAACTTAAGCTACTGTTGCTGGCTTTATTTGTCTGGCTCCAGTACTCACTCTGGTTTGGTAAAAACGGAGTGGATGATTTTGTGCGCATTAGAAACGACATTGTAGCCCAGGAAAAGAACAACCGTACGCTTAAAGCGCGCAATGATCGGTTGTTTGCTGAAATTGATGATCTGAATGCTGGCAAGGAAGCAATCGAAGAGCGCGCGCGTAACGAACTAGGCATGATTAAGCCCGGCGAAAATTTTTATCGTCTGACTCCTGAAACATCTTCCCGTAGTTCCGCGCCCATTTTGAGTGCAGCTAACACAAGTAGTCAATAAAATAGTCAATAAAATGAATAGCAATTCCACAGATTCCTCGCCTGATATCGTTGCCGTGTTGCCAGCGGCGGGTGTTGGCAGCAGGATGCGCACCGATCGTCCGAAGCAATATTTAACGATTGGCAGTAAAACGGTTATCGAACATACTATTTTTTCTCTGTTACAGCACCCAAAAATTCAGCGCATCGTTGTTGTCATCAGCCCTGAAGATAAGCTATTTTCTGCCTTGCCTGTCGCCCAGGATCCGCGCATCAGTACGGTGGTCGGGGGTGAACAACGCGCAGATTCTGTGCTCGCAGGCCTGCAACATGTGGGTAACGCATCCTGGGTATTGGTTCATGATGCTTCCAGGCCTTGCTTACATCTTGATGATCTTAACCGGTTGTTAGATATCATTAATGTCAGCAAGGTGGGTGGGCTGCTGGCAGTGCCTGTGCGTGACACAATAAAATGTGTCAGCGTCGGTATGGCGCCCGTCCTGCATACCGTTGAACGCGAAAATCTATGGCATGCGTTAACACCACAGTTATTCCCATTTAAGCTACTTCTGTTTTGTTTATCGCATGCATTAAATAGCGGCATCACTGTAACTGATGAAGCATCGGCGCTGGAGTATTGTCACTACCACCCGGTGCTGGTCAGTGGCAGGTCGGACAACATTAAAGTGACGTACCCTGAAGATTTAGCACTGGCTGAATTTCATATCACTCGATTGCACTCATATTAACTCGATTGCACTACTCACTATTAATAAGGGTATCACTACTAATAAGGGCATAGAATAATGCGTATTGGGCATGGTTTTGACGTACACGCATTTGGTGGCCTGGGGCCACTGGTCATTGGTGGTGTACAGATCCCCTATTCACAAGGTTTACTGGCACATTCAGATGGCGATGTGCTGCTCCATGCTGCTACCGATGCATTGCTTGGAGCAGCGGCGTTGGGAGATATCGGAAAATTATTCCCCGACACAGATCCCGCTTTTAAGGGTGTGGATAGCAGGCAGTTATTACGTGAAGCCTGGCACCGTATCCGCGAAAAAGGTTATCATCTGGGTAATCTGGATATCACTATTATCGCCCAGGCCCCCAGAATGGCCCCATACATCGCTCAGATGCGCCTTCATTTAAGCGGCGATCTGCATTGCCATATCGATAACATTAACGTAAAAGCAACAACTACGGAACAACTGGGTTTTATCGGCCGTACCGAAGGGATTGCCTGCACAGCGGTGGCGTTGCTAAAAAGAAATGCAGGTTAACTAATTAATTACAATTGACGCGATAACGCTTCAGCCTATTGCATTAGAAATAAGAAAATGTAGTATAGACCCCCATAGCGTCGGCATGTAGCGCAGCCTGGTAGCGCACCGTCATGGGGTGTCGGGGGTCGGAGGTTCAAATCCTCTCATGCCGACCAAATATAATCAGATATAACCTGATATAACCAGATATAAAAAGTATGTTTTTGCCCTTCCCAATGTAGCCTCATACTAATTAATCCTGCATGGATCAACGCCCCTATATCTCTATAACGCAGACTTCAGGAGCAAGCTATGTCGGTGGATTTGATCAAGCCCGTTGCCCGCTCATTTCCCCTTGGCGGGGCGATGATAGTCACAGGTACCGCTGTTGGTGCAGGCATGTTCTCCATTCCCATCGTCACCGCCGGGGTATGGTTCAGCGGCTCCATAGTTCTGCTGGTTTATACCTGGTTCTGTATGCTCATCTCCGGGCTGATGATTCTGGAAGTTAATCTCAATTACCCCAGTGGGGCCAGCTTTCATACTATGGTGAAAGATCTGCTTGGCGACGTATGGAGTTCGGTCAATGGGATTTTAGTGGCCTTTGTCCTCTATATTTTAACCTACGCCTATATCTCTGCCAGTGGCTCGATTGTTGCACACACTTTTGAAGGTGTTTTTAACGTACATCAACGGGTTGCCGGGTTCATTTTCACCTTAATTATTGCTTGCATCGTCTGGATATCTACGCGTGCAGTAGACCGTTTATGCACTCTGTTGATAGGCGGTATGATTATCACCTTTGTGATGTCGGTTGCAGGGATGTTCGTCCGTGTCCAGCCTGCAATTCTGTTCAACTATGCTGACAGCCAGGCTCACTATTTGCCTTATGCGCTGGCCGCTTTGCCCTGGCTGCTGACCTCATTTGGCTATCATGGTAACATTCCTGGACTGGTAAAATATTACAATAAAGATAGTCAGTCTGTAGTGCGCAGCCTGCTATATGGCACGCTGACTGCCTTGGCTATTTACCTGTTATGGCAATACGTTGTTCAGGGAAATATCGGCCGCAGCGCCTTCAGGCAGGTTATTGCCGATGGCGGTAATATTGGCAGTCTGTTAAAGCAAATGGAGGATACTTCCAGTAATCGGGTGGTCAGACAATTACTGAATAGTTTTTCCTATATGGCGCTTGCGAGTTCGTTTCTGGGGGTTTCTCTCGGTCTGTTTGATTATCTTGCCGATTTTTTTAATTTTAGTGATGACAACACCGGTAGGAGCAAATCCATCCTGGTAACGTTTTTGCCACCCACTCTTGGAGCGGTATTATTACCCGATGGTTTTCTCTATGCCATTGGTTTTGCTGGGTGTGCTGCGGCAATTTGGGCTGTTATTGTACCTGCTTTGATGGTCAGGGTGGCCCGGCAGCGTTGTCTGAACGCTGTCTATCGTGCCCCAGGCGGCAGAGTTATGGTACACGTCATCATAGTTTTTGGTGTGACTAATGCCGCAGCGCATGTTGCCAATATGCTGGGATATTTACCGGTTTATCAATGAATTACTCTGCCTGGGATATAATCCGGCGAGAACAGCGAGAAAGCAGTGCAATATGCCGGCTTTCGACATAAAAAAAGTGCCAGCAAAACGCCTGCTGTTTACTGTAACGTGGTGCCGAAGGCCGGACTCGAACCGGCACACCCGAAGGCGGTTGATTTTGAATCAACTGCGTCTACCGATTTCGCCACTTCGGCACTTTGCTCACCGACAGAAAACACTTTGCTCACCGACAGAAAACGGTGAGGATTATACCCTACAGTGATTGGTATGCAATCGCTATCTCAGTATTAATGAATTTCAGTGTGGTAAAAATCAACATCTGTTAATATGCCCGCGCAGTGCTTGCCTGAAGCACTAATCGGGCGCCCTGCCACTGAGCGTTTTATTATCTTTTATTAATATTAATTGTATCTTTATCAATGAGACAAACTATCACAAAATCATCTGTCATTTTGCGTAGAGACTTTCATTCATTCCCCCTGTCTAAACAACATTGTTCTCTCAGAACGGAATTTTTCATGCTTAAATCTTCTGACGTTTTCCATCTTGGCCTGACGAAAAGTGAATTAAAAGACGCTACACTGGCCATTATCCCCGGTGATCCGCAGCGTGTGGAGAAAATTGCTAACCTGATGGCCAATCCTGTTCATCTGGCCTCTCACCGTGAATTTGTTACCTGGCGCGCAGAGCTGAAATGTAAAGCGGTGATTATTTGTTCAACTGGTATCGGTGGCCCTTCGACCTCTGTCGCCGTCGAAGAATTGGCTCAGCTGGGAATTGGTACCTTTTTGCGCGTTGGTACAACGGGTGCTATCCAAAGCCATATTAATGTTGGTGATGTAGTGGTGACCACTGGCGCAGTGCGTTTAGATGGTGCCAGTTTGCATTTTGCACCGCTGGAATTTCCCGCGGTGGCTGATTTTTTCTGTACCACAGCGCTGGTTACCGCCGCTCAATCTCTCGGTGTTACGAGCCACATCGGTATTACAGCCTCCTCTGATACTTTTTATCCGGGCCAGGAGCGTTATGACACCTTTTCCGGTCGTGTTGTGAAGTCCTTGAGAGGTTCGATGGAAGAGTGGCAATCCATGGGAGTGATGAATTATGAAATGGAAGCTGCCACGCTGTTCACCATGTGTGCCAGCCAGGGGCTGCGTGCGGGTATGGTTACCGGTGTGATTGTGAATCGTACCCAACAGGAAATTCCTGGCACAGAAATTCTGAAATACACTGAAAATCAAACGATAAAAGTGGCAGTTGAAGCTGCATGTCATCTCTTGTGATACTGTGATGTGATATTGTCATCCCTCTGTTGCTCACTTAATGAGTGTGGCCCCTCTTCTTAATAATTGTGGCTAAAAAAGCGATGTGGCTGAAAAAGCGATTTTAGTGGTCGTTTGAACCGAAAAAAAGGCAAAAAATGGCAGAAAAAAATGGCAGATAAGACGAATAAAACCACTGATTTCGGTTTTTTGACCGTAACTGAGGAAGAAAAATCGGCCATGGTAGCGGGCGTTTTTCACTCCGTAGCGGTTAACTATGATTTGATGAACGATCTGATGTCGCTGGGGATTCATCGCATCTGGAAGCGTTTTGCTATCGCCTGTAGCGGTGTTCGTGCAGGTCAGCGGATTCTGGATGTGGCGGGCGGCACCGGTGATCTTACTGCCAAATTTTCTCGCCTGGTTGCAGAGCAGGGCCGGGTGGTCCTGGCTGATATTAACGCATCCATGCTAACGATGGGGCGCGAAAAACTCCGTAATGCGGGTATCGTGGGTAACGTGAGTTATGTTCAGGCTGATGCCGAAGCGTTGCCATTTCTCGATAACCATTTCGATTGCATTACGATCTCTTTCGGCTTAAGAAATGTCACCAATAAAGAAAAAGCATTACGTTCAATGTTCCGTGTGTTGAAACCTGGGGGGCGTCTGCTGGTACTTGAATTTTCAACACCACGGCCCGGGCCATTAAGCAAGGCCTATGACGCCTGGTCATTTCATGTTTTACCAAAAATTGGGGCACTTGTGGCGCGGGACGCACACAGCTATCGCTATCTGGCGGAATCAATTCGTAGGCATCCTGATCAGGAAACACTAAAAAACATGATCAATGATGCTGGCTTTGAAGGTGTTACTTATACCAATCTGACAGCGGGTATCGTGGCGCTGCATCGCGGTTTTAAGTTTTGATATGAATCCATTACCCGCATCACTATTGACTGCCATTCTGGAAAAAGTGCTCAACAGGTTGTTATTTCAGGATCCTGCTATGAAGGCTGTTCGTTTACGCCTGTCCGGTAAGGTGCTGCGTATCGAATTACGAGAGCTGAATTTCCCCCTGTTATTTGTATTTAGCGAAAACCGCCTGGCTGTTTTGTATGAATGGAGCGGCAGCGTTGACTGTACTGTTCAAAGCGGATGCACTGTATTGCGAAAACTTCAGGATAAGCGGCAGTTATCTTCGCTAATGCGCTCCGGTGAGTTAATCGTTGACGGTGATATAGCGCTAATACAACAGGTTATTACGTTGCTGGAACGTGCTGAGTGGGATCCGGGTGAATGGTTAGCGCCCTATTTTGGAGACATTGTTGTCGAAAGTGTAGAGCAGATGTGGCGAAAAAGTATCATTTATTTTACTTCCTTTTTACAGCGCCAGCGCAAAAATTTCGCAGAAATAGTAACCGAAGAGTACCAGTTTACTCCCAGCCCACTACAGGTTATCGCTTTTAATGAAGAGGTAAATGCCTTTAATGAAGAGGTGAATGCGTTTAATGAAAGGGTGAATGCGTTGCAAACAGTGGTTAATACTCTCAGTGCCAGGTTAATAATGCTGGAATCAAGGCCATGCCAGTGACGGAACTGCGGCGCCTCTATCTGATTATTCGTGTGTTTTTGTGTTACGGCCTGGATGAATTGATGCCTGACACGCATTTAACACTGCCATTACGTATCGGACGTGGCCTGTTTTTTTGGCTAACAAATCAGCACAAAGAAAAGTTACCAGGAGAGCGTTTACGCCTTGCGTTGCAAGAATTAGGTCCGGTATGGATTAAATTTGGCCAGATGATGTCAACACGTAAGGATCTGTTTCCGGCCACCATTACCGATCCGCTGGCATTATTACAAGACAGAGTGGCTCCTTTTGATGGGGCCCTGGCACGTAAGCATATTGAACTGGCGCTGGGCGGGGTACTGGAAACCTGGTTTGACGATTTCGACAGCCAGGCGCTGGCGTCTGCTTCCATCGCACAAGTCCATGCTGCCCGCTTCAGACACAACGGTCAGGAAGTAGTGCTAAAGGTCATTCGACCTGATATTCGTTCGATTATCAACGCTGATGTGTGTCTGATGTATCGCCTTGCGTGGTGGATCCCTAAATTATTACCTGATGGCCGCCGACTGCGCGCGCGTGAAGTCGTGCGTGAATATGAAAAAATTTTGCTAAATGAACTTAATTTATTACGTGAAGCGGCAAATGCTATTCAGTTACGTCGTAATTTTGAAAATAGCCCTATGCTCTATATTCCCGAGGTCTATTCCGACTATTGCCGCGAGAATTTGCTGGTGATGGAACGTATCTATGGCATTCCGGTATCGGACATTGCAGCACTTAACAATCAAAATACCAATATGAAATTACTCGCTGAACGCGGTGTTCAGGTATTTTTCACGCAAGTTTTCCGCGATAGCTTTTTCCACGCTGATATGCACCCAGGAAATATATTTGTTAGCAGTGAACACCCGGAAAACCCGCGTTATATCGCTATTGATTGCGGCATTGTTGGCTCGCTGAATAAGAAAGACAAACGCTATCTGGCTGAAAATTTTATTGCATTTTTTAACCGAAATTACCGTAAGGTGGCAGAATTACACATTGACTCCGGCTGGGTGCCAGCAGATACCAATATGGAAGATTTCGAATTTGCTATCCGTACCGTTTGTGAACCTATTTTTGAAAAACAATTATCTGAAATATCATTTGGTCATGTACTATTAAATTTATTTAATACTGCGCGATGTTTTAATATGGAAGTACAGCCGCAGCTGGTTCTGCTACAGAAAACATTGCTCTATGTTGAGGGGCTGGGGCGCCAGCTCTACCCGCAACTTGATTTGTGGGCAACAGCAAAACCTTTTCTTGAGCGCTGGTTAAAAGAACAGCTTGGATTACCGGCAGTGCTGCGAGCACTGAAAGAGAAAATGCCATTTTGGGCAGAAAAATTACCTCAGCTTCCCGACCTGCTTTATGAAAGTTTACAGCACAATAGCGCATCACACCAAAAAATGGATAAACTCAGCATACAGGTGTCCGGGCAGCAGATAAAACAGGGGCAGTCACGGTATTTATTTGGTATTGGAGCTACACTGTTAGTCAGTGGTACAGTGTTGCTCATCGCTGGAGTTTCTCTGCTTTCGCGCATTTTTATGGTAGCGGGCATTGTAGTCTGGGTCGCTGGCTGGAGGCGTGCTAATTTTTGATCGCGCAATCTTGTTGATCGTGCAATGCCTGTTCTTGTTAGAAATGCTTGTTCTTGTTAAAGAGGAATGAAATGGGCGGAATAAGTATTTGGCAGTTATTAATTATCGCGGCGATTGTGGTGGTGTTGTTTGGTACGAATAAACTACGGACTTTGGGATCAGATTTAGGCGCCTCAATAAAAGGTTTTAAAAAATCTATCGGTGAAGAAGCACCAGCGTCTGCTCATATTGCTCAGATAAGTACCGATACTGAACGTGTGGCAAGCAAGGCTGATGCAAAATTTGACGCGGCTAAAACTGCGGATCAAAATACTTCGGGTCAAAATAAAGAGCAGGTATAAACTGTGTTTGACATTGGAACTGACGAGCTGTTGCTGGTTTTAGTGATTGGTTTAGTTGTTCTTGGGCCAGAGCGATTGCCGATAGCGGTAAGGACTATTGCGGGCTGGGTTCGAACATTACGCGCGTTAGCGGCCAGTGCTAAAAACGAGTTATCACAGGAGTTACAGGGTAGCCTGAAGCAAGCAGAAAATGCGGGTTTACAGAATTTCGTACCGGAATTAACGGCTTCTGTCAAACCGCTGAAGGAAGCCACAGAAACGATAATATCGTCATGTCAGATAGCTGCCACTCCCGATTCAGGGGTGAATCAGGCAGCTCATCACGCCACCGGGTTAAACTCATCCGTTGCACTATCCAGAAAAGCCTCTTCTCCCGCTCAGTTCAGTGATGGTCGTTAAAATATGCCAGTTGATGACAGCCAGCCCCTGATCGCCCATTTAATAGAACTGCGTAAGCGATTATTAAACTGCATTATTACGGTATTGCTGTTGTTTTTGATGCTGGCTTATTTTTCCAATGAAATTTATCAGTTCGTGTCTGCCCCACTCATCAGACAGCTGCCACAGGGCGCCAGTATGATAGCAACCACTATCACCTCACCTTTTTTAACACCCATTAAATTGACGGTGATGGTTTCAATATTTATTTCTGTACCGATGATCCTCTACCAGTTTTGGGCATTTATCGCGCCGGCACTCTATAAACATGAACGCCGTTTAACGCTGCCGCTACTGGTTTCCAGCAGCCTCTTATTTTACCTTGGTATGGTATTTGCCTATTTTATTGTTTTCCCACTTGCGTTTGGTTTTTTTGCTAAAACAGCGCCTGAAGGTGTGCTGATTGCACCCGATATCAGTAGCTATCTTAATTTTATTATGGCGCTGTTTATGGCATTTGGCCTGTCGTTCGAACTCCCTGTTGCGATTGTTTTACTTTGCCGGACCGGTGTTGTTACGCCGGACTTTCTTACAACAAAGCGTCCGTACGTTTTTGTGGCCACGTTTGTTGTTGGCATGTTACTCACTCCACCCGATATTTTTTCGCAAACGTTGTTAGCCATACCCATGTATTTACTGTTTGAAATGGGTATTTTTTTTGCCCGCTTCTGCCCGGTAAAAAAGATCAGACACTCGTAACAAAAAAATACAAAAAATTATTCTTAAACATTGCAGAGCGCCGCTGCGCTTTGCAGTCGTTTGCTGGTGGTTCGGATCCTGACTCGTATCGGAGAAAAAATGAGCTACGTATTTCCTGGGGTTTTTCCTGGTCGCCGTATGCGCCGCATGAGGTATCAGAATTTTAGCCGGCGCCTGGTGGCAGAAAATAGCGTTACAGTCAACGATTTAATCTATCCCGTATTTGTGGTGGAGGGCACACACCGTCAGGAAGCTATTTGTTCCATGCCTGGTGTGGCACGTATGAGCATTGATCTGCTGGTAAAGGAAGCTGAAATTGTTGCCAAATTAGGGGTGCCTGTTATCGCGCTATTCCCGGTTATCGAACCATACCTGAAATCGTTGCACGCTGAAGAGGCATGGAATTCTGACGGGCTGGTACAGCGGGCAGTACGGGCTCTGAAAAAGGCCGTACCCGAGTTAGGAGTTTTGACTGATGTGGCACTGGATCCTTATACCATCCATGGCCAGGATGGAATCATCAATGATGATGGCTATGTTATGAATGATATCACCACCGCGATTCTGGTCCGTCAGGCGTTATCTCACGCACAAGCGGGGGCTGATATCGTGGCGCCTAGCGACATGATGGACGGGCGTATCGGTGCCATCCGCTCGCTGCTGGAAGAACAGAAGCTGGTTGATACACAGATCATGTCTTACTCTGCCAAATATGCCTCCTGTTATTATGAGCCATTCCGTGATGCGATAGGCTCCACGCATAATTTAAAGGGTGGCAACAAAAAGACCTATCAGATGGATCCTGCCAATAGTGACGAAGCCTTGCAAGAAATTGCACAGGATTTGCAGGAAGGTGCCGATATGGTCATGGTCAAACCTGGTATGCTTTATCTGGATATCGTGCGTCGGGTTAAAGAGAGTTTTGGTGTCCCGACGTTTGCCTATCAGGTATCCGGTGAGTATGCCATGCATATGGCAGCGTTTCAGAACGGTTGGTTACAGGAACAGCCAGCGGTGATGGAATCACTGATGTGCTTTAAACGCGCCGGGGCTGATGGCATATTAACCTATTTTGCGAAACGTGTAGCGCAGTGGCTGCATGCTGAAGGCATGTCACAATGATTTTTACAAAATTATTTACTTTATTTACTTTTTTTACAAAAATAAGAATATTGTTACTATTCAGACAGGGCATATAATGGCCTACTCCGTGGTTACCAAATAGTTACCAGATGGTTAGCATGAAATACCATGATTTGCGCGATTTCCTCACGTTACTGGAACAGCGAGGTGAACTAAAACGTATTCTCCAGCCTGTAGATCCCTTCCTGGAGATGACGGAGATTGCCTCACGTACTTTACGTGCTGGCGGTCCTGCCCTGCTATTCGAAAATCCAAAAGGTTACAGTATTCCAGTGTTATGTAACCTTTTTGGTACAACGCAAAGGGTAGCGATGGGGATGGGGAAGGAGAACGCCAGTGCATTACGTGATGTGGGTGAACTGCTGGCGTTTCTTAAAGAGCCTGAACCACCAAAAGGCTTGCGCGATCTGTTCGATAAACTGCCGAAGTTTAAGCAAGTGCTCAATATGCCTACCCAGTGCGTCAAACAGGCGCCCTGCCAGGAACAGATCTGGCAAGGGGATGAGGTCTCCCTGAGCCAGATCCCCATCATGCACTGTTGGCCGGAAGATGTTGCGCCACTGATAACCTGGGGCCTGACTGTTACACGGGGTCCTTATAAAGAGCGCCAAAATTTAGGCATTTACCGTCAGCAGGTATTGGATAAAAACCGTTTGATTATGCGCTGGTTACCACATCGTGGCGGTGCACTGGATTATCAGGAGTGGTGCCAGGCTCACCCCGGCAAGCGTTTTCCTGTTGCAGTTGCTATCGGTGCTGATCCGGCAACCATCCTGGGGGCTGTTACGCCCGTGCCGGATAACTTATCTGAATACGCCTTTGCGGGCCTTTTGCGGGGCCGTAAAACTGAAGTTGTGAAATGTATTTCAAACGAGCTTGAAGTTCCTGCCCGTGCAGAGATGATACTCGAAGGTTATATTGAGCAAGGTGACGTAGCATCTGAAGGGCCCTTTGGCGACCATACGGGCTACTACAATGAGGCAGAAACATTTCCGGTATTTACCATAACCCATATGACCGCACGGCGGGATGCCATCTGGCATTCAACCTATACCGGCCGCCCTCCTGACGAGCCTGCGATCATGGGTCTGGCGCTAAATGAGGTATTTATACCACTGTTACAGAAGCAGTTTCCTGAAATTAAAGATTTTTATCTTCCCCCTGAAGGCTGTTCCTATCGGCTTGCTGTCGTGACGATTAAAAAACAGTACGCCGGTCATGCCAGACGAGTAATGATGGGAATATGGTCATTTTTGCGTCAGTTTATGTATACCAAATTCATCATTGTCTGTGACGATGACATTAATGCGCGTGACTGGAATGATGTTATCTGGGCAATAACCACTCGCATGGATCCTGTGCGTGATACGGTTCTGATGGAAAATACACCGATAGATTATTTGGATTTTGCTTCACCGGTATCGGGTCTTGGATCGAAAATGGGAATGGATGCCACCCATAAATGGCCAGCAGAAACAGCGCGCAAGTGGGGACGCCCGATTGAAATGGACCAACAGGTGCGGGCTCGTATCGATGCTATCTGGGATGAACTGGCTATATTCAGTGATAACAAACCGGAATATTGAGATGCATTATCGTTGTTTTCAGTATCGTTGTTTTCAGTTTTTTATTGAAGGCCCGGCAGAGCAAAGTACATGACGATATTGAGCTGTAAAGTGGCCTCTATAGAATCCATCACCAGTACGGTATACCGGGTGCAGCTGGTACCCGAATCACCCTATTCGTTTCGTGCTGGTCAATATCTCATGGTTATCCTGAATGAACGCGATCAGCGCCCATTTTCAGTGGCATCCACCCCCAGGCAAAAAAAATCTCTTGAACTGCACATTGGCACGTCCGAACTCAATTTATATGCCATGGCGGTTATGGACAGTATATGTAAGGAAAAAACACTTGACGTTGATATTCCTCATGGTGAAGCCTGGTTTCGTGAAGGAAGCAGCCGTCCGTTACTGTTGATTGCGGGTGGCACGGGTTTTTCGTACATTCGCTCGATTCTGATGGCATCCCTGGAAGAGCAGCCCGCGCGTGAAATTTCCGTTTACTGGGGAGGGCGAGAATCCATGCATTTGTATGATTTAATCGAACTACAGGCACTTATTTTTGACTATCCTCAGCTAAATATCGTACCTGTCGTTGAGCAGCCGGAAAAGGGATGGCAGGGAAGATCAGGGCTGGTATTAAGCGCTGTCTTGCAGGATTTTACCTCTTTGTCATCACATGATATCTATATTGCGGGTCGTTTTGAGATGGCAAAAATTGCCCGCGAACTGTTTTGTACCGAACGTGGTGCGCTTAAAAACCACATTTTTGGAGATGCTTTTGCATTTTTGTGACCGACCCTGAGCCCTGTCTGCCCGGCGTGCTGGTTATGCAGTGATACCGCCATTACACCCTTTCAAAAACGGTGGCAATACCCTGTCCCAGGCCAATACACATCGTTGCCAGGCCAAATTGCACGTCCCTGTGTTCCATCAGATGCAGTAACGTTGTGCAAATACGTGCGCCGGAACAACCGAGGGGATGACCCAGTGCGATCGCTCCACCGTTTAAATTAATGCGGTCATCCAGGCTATCGAGTAGCTGTAAACCCTTCAGACATGCCAGTGTCTGGGCCGCAAAAGCCTCGTTGAATTCAAATAAATCAATATCCTGGATCGTTAATCCGGCGCGTTTTAATGCCAGCTGACTGGCAGGTACCGGGCCATATCCCATAACGGATGGCCCACAGCCCACCACCGCCATCGAACGGATACGCAGGCGCGGCTTCAATCCTAAGGATTGAGCCCGCGATCCGCTCATTATTAGCAGCGCTGATGCGCCGTCAGAGAGTGCTGAAGAGTTACCTGCGGTCACGCTACCCGTGACAGGATCAAATGCCGGACGCAGGGCAGCAAGAGTTGCCTCTCTGGTTTCCGGACGGATCGCTTCATCAGTGTCAAAACGTATTAATGTGCCCTCCGCATCATGACCGTAAGCGGGAACAATTTCTTCAGAAAAATGACCAGAGCACGTTGCACCGTGGGCTAGCTGATGAGAACGAGCGGCAAATTCATCCTGCTGCTGGCGGCTGATATCGTGTACTCTGGCTATCATCTCTGCGGTTAGCCCCATCACTCCAGCCGCTTTCGCAATGGTGTGACTTAAACCAGACACAAGTTTCGCACATCGAAGAAAAATGGTAGAAAGATGAAAAGGGAAAAGTGCGCAGGGTTATCAGATGTCACCTCATCAATGTACGAAAGAACTGTATAAAGCATTTTTGCAGGCAAGCAGTGTGAGGTATTCCGGTCTCGCG
>CANJWD010000023.1 GCA_947478475.1 Enterobacterales bacterium | reverse complement strand
TTTCGCCGGGTCATGCGGAGGTGCTCCGCTGGAAGTGGTTAAGAAATACATTCAGAATCAACGTGGCTGATTGTTCCTTGAGGCTTTCAGCCTCATTCAAATTCCCCTCCCGCCTTCGTCGGCTGGAGTACCCTTTGAGGTGAAGATGGCTTGAGTGTAGCCGCATGCTGCGCGGTTCAGGTTTTTAGTATCAGAGGCTGCCTGCTAAACTGAGCAGGCTTCAAAATGGTGGAAGGATAGAGATTCGAACTCTAGGACGGTTGCCCGTCGACGGTTTTCAAGACCGTTGCCTTAAACCACTCGGCCATCCTTCCAGGGGCGTGATTATCATCCATAGCATAATCAGATGTCCAGTGCTGTCAGCAATAAAAAACACATTTTTAGCGAAAAATTAGCGTGAGTTGTTGGTGCCCCGGCCGCCCGATGCTCTGCATCTCCACGTCTCCGCCGATTTTAAATACCGGGCGAGCACGCTGCATGAGATATTTCTGCTTCAGTAAGCACTTTTTTCTTATTCCTGCGCCTTAAACGTATGTAACCGATTCATTGCTTTTATTATACCTTCCAGCAATAACAGATCAGTACATGCAATAGCTTCAGTAATGGCCTGATCAATCAGATTTTTTTCACGGCTGGCAGGTTTGCTTAGTACAAAGCCAGTCACTTTACCGCTGTCGCCTGGGTGGCCAGTACCAATACGCAGACGGTGGAAGCTGGAGTTTTTCGCCAGTTTATGCTGGATATCTTTCAGGCCGTTATGACCACCGTTACCGCCGCCGGATTTCAGCTTAACGCAGCCCGGTGGCAGATCCAGTTCATCGTGTGCGACTAAAATTTCCTCCGGCAGGATGCGATAAAACGTGGCCACAGCGGCAACGGACTGGCCACTAAGATTCATAAAAGTACCGGGTATCAGTAAGCGAACATCATGACCTGGCAGAGTTAAACGGCCAATCCGCCCGAAAAATTTACGCTCTTCCTGGAAGGACGTACCATGGCGTTCGGCCAGTAAACTGACGTACCAGGCACCGGCATTATGGCGTGTGAGGGCATATTCAACACCCGGATTCGCCAGACCGACAATCAATTTAATCTGATTCATGCAGATATCCAGTAGTGACCGGGCTAACACAGGCAATCTGATTTGGTCAATGTTTATTGACCAGCGTTCATTAGATTGATGTTCCCATCTATGTGCATTTCATTTGGCGCTGGGCCCGTGAGATCAATGTTCAAACATAGCAGAGATTGACTCTTCGTTGCTGATACGGCGAATTGCTTCAGCCAGCATCCCGGACAGCGTCAGGGTACGTACCTTTTTTAGCGCTTTAATGGCAGCCGATAACGGAATCGTATCGCAAACAATCACTTCATCGATTGAAGAATGGCTGATGTTAACCGCGGCATTGCCGGAAAAAATAGGGTGGGTTGCATAGGCAAATACACGTTTGGCACCACGCTCTTTCAGTGCTTCTGCGGCCTTGCACAACGTGCCACCCGTATCGATCATGTCATCGATCAGCACACAGTCACGACCGGCAACATCACCGATGATGTTCATCACCTGAGCGACGTTGGCGCGGGGCCGGCGTTTATCGATAATGGCCATATCGGTATCATTGAGCAGTTTGGCGATGGCGCGCGCCCGAACAACGCCACCGATGTCAGGGGAAACAACGATCGGGTTTTCCAGCTGCTGTTGCAGCATATCTTCCAGCAAAATATGGCTGCCAAAGACATTATCAACCGGAACGTCAAAGAAGCCCTGTATTTGCTCAGCATGCAGATCCACCGTCAGTACCCGATCAACCCCCACACTGGAGAGAAAATCAGCGACGATTTTGGCGGTAATTGGCACCCGTGTGGAGCGCACGCGCCTGTCCTGACGGGAGTAACCAAAATAAGGGATCACCGCAGTAATACGCCCTGCGGAAGCACGGCGCAGGGCATCAATCATCACAACAAGTTCCATCAGATTATCGTTGGTGGGCGCGCAGGTGGACTGAATGATGAAAATATCACCGCCGCGTACATTTTCGTTAATCTGTACGCTGACCTCTCCATCGCTAAAACGCCCTACTGCTGCATCACCGAGGCAGATATGTAAATGGCTGGCAATATGTTGCGCCAGTTCCAGCGTGGAATTACCAGCAAAAAGTTTCATGTCAGGCACGGGAAAATACCCTCAGGATTATGTCCAAAAATATGCAGTGGGGAGACGTTAACAGTACGTGCCACAAAACCCTGCAACCACTCAGGGGCCTGTTTTAATACCTGGCGGGCCGAAGATTCGGTGTCGAATTCGGCAAATACACAAGCTCCGGTTCCCGTCAGACGTGAAGGGGCGTATTCTAGCAGCCATGAAATCAGCTGTTCAACCTCGGGAAAGCGCTTTTTTACCACAGGCTCACAGTCGTTGCTCCATGGCCCTTGCAGAAGGCTTGCCAGCGATCGAACGGGGGAGTTTCTTTTTAACTCTGGATCAGAAAAAATCAGTGCGGTGGGAATACTGATGCCGGGATGGGCGACTAAATACCATTTTTCTGCTGGTGTTACCGCTTGCAACTGTTCACCGATACCTTGCGCAAAGGCGGCATGTCCATAAATAAATACCGGAACATCGGCACCCAGCGCCAGCCCAAGCTTTGCCAGCTGGCTGCTACTCAGCCCACACTGCCAGAGATAATTAAGCGCCACCAGCACAGTGGCAGCATTAGACGATCCACCGCCCAGTCCACCGCATATAGGTAGCAATTTTTCGATGGAGATATCCGCTCCCTGAAATAAGCACCGTTGACGTCGTGGGTCGTCACCGGTTTGTGTATGATTATGTTGCATATAGTGCTGAAGCAGATGCGCCGCACGCACGATAAGGTTATTTTGCGGTAATATCCCTGACATGGGAGTCAGCAGGCGAATTTTCCTGTCTTCCCTTGGTGTAATGGTAAGAGTATCGCCATAATCAATAAATTGAAAGAGGGTTTGTAACTGATGATAGCCATCATGTCGTCGCCCGGTGATGTAGAGAAACAGGTTTAGTTTTGCCGGAGAGGGCCAGGCTGGCGTCATTTCACTGTCCAGTCATCAATTTTTAATTTTATCCGATAGTGTTTCTGTTTTAATTCAAGTTTTTTTGGAAGTTGAGGAAGCGTGTGCTCATAATATGCCTGATAATCGACCGTCCAGCTCTGCTCCTGGTGCTGAAAGCGTAACTGTTTTAAACGGTGCTGACTATTCAGGGTGACCTGGCTGGCGTCCGCTGGCAGGCCAAGTATCCACAGCCGTAACCGATTTAACGGAACCGACATATCCATCAGCCGCTGGATCAGCGCTTCCGGGTTGTTATCGATATGGCATTTACCGAGATTATCGGTTAATTGCGCGAAGCCTGGCTGCACGGTAAGCTCCAGTTCGCTGCCACCAAGAGGGTTGATGAGCATAAGGCGGTAGTGTTCGGGATCATCCTGTTGCCAGAAAAAACGGGCATATGTCCTCTTTTTGTCAGAAATATAGGCAAAGGCGCCGCGGACTTGATAGTACCTTAGTTGTTGCAAAGCATGTTTATGTTGCAACCATTGTGGCGAGCTCAGCTCTGTAAGCGGTTGCGTCGGCTTCGGGGTGCCGCAGGCAGTCAGTATCAGGCTGAACAATGAGATTAAACAAGGGATTAAACAATAAAAATTGATCTTGTACATAGGAATACCAGCGCGTGCTCCCTGTCGTAAAATGAAATCTGCTTACTGTATGCAGTATCGTGCAATGGCTCGCGGGTGAATTTTTTTATAAATTCATTTACCTCTGCCTGTCGGCATCAATGGTCATGAAGCGTGTCCAGACCTGAGGCTAGCTGGCTGGCGCCCGGGCGTCAATAAACTTGTTTAAGGGTAAAAAATCAATACGCGCCGGCAAAGGAGCAGTCTGCATGAACGGCGGTAAGCTTTCATTGCTCTGGTGCATCAAGTAGAATGCGCTCCATGGATAATCCATGACTGTTTACAGGGTTAATCAAAGCCGTTAATGACTTTGCTTGCATTAGGTATTAATCATAAAACAGCGCCGGTATCGCTACGTGAACGGATGATATTTTCCGTGGATTCTGTTGACCAGGCTCTGGGAAGTTTGCGCCGGCTGCCGCTGGTGCAGGGCGGTGTTCTTTTATCCACCTGTAATCGTACTGAATTGTATCTCAGTGTTGAGCAACAGGAAAATATGTATGAGCATGTGTATGAACAGTTGATTGCCTGGTTATGTTGTTATCATCATATCCATCCGCATGAGCTCAATAAAAGTCTTTACTGGCACCAGGGCAGTGCGGCAGTAAGCCATTTGATGCGAGTTACCAGTGGTCTTGATTCGCAGATTCTGGGAGAACCACAAATTTTTGGGCAGGTTAAACGGGCGTTTGCGACATCTCAGCGCGGCCGGTCACTTTCTGGTGAACTTGAGCGTCTGTTTCAGAAATCGTTTTCGGTCGCCAAACGCATTCGCAGTGAAACCGATATTGGGGCCAGTGCCGTCTCAGTTGCGTTTGCAGTCTGTACACTGGCCAGGCAAATTTTCGGATCCCTTTCTGATTTAACGGTACTTTTAATAGGGGCCGGTGAAACTACAGCGCTGGTTGCCCGTCATCTGTGTACACGTCAGGTAGGTCATCTTATTATCGCTAATCGTACGCGCTCCCGGGCAGAGACGCTGGCAAGGCAAGTGGGCGCTGAAATCATTACGCTGGCCGAGGTAGACCAGCGTTTAGCCGATGCAGATATTATTATCAGCTCTACTGCCAGCCCGTTACCTATTATCGGCAAGGGCATGGTAGAGCGTGCCCTCAAGGCGCGCCGTAATCAACCCATTTTATTGATCGATATTGCAGTACCGCGGGATATCGAGCCTGAAATTTCCAGGCTGCCTAATGCTTATCTTTATAGCGTTGATGATTTACACGCCATTATCGCGCATAATCTGGCGCAGCGGCAGGCTGCCGCCATTCAGGCAGAATCAATTGTAGCGCTTGAAAGCATGAATTTTATGACCTGGCTGCGTTCCCAGGGAGCAGTGGGGATCATTCGTGATTATCGTTCCCGAGCCGATCAGATATGCGCGGAAATGATCACTAAAGCCGTGGCAGCTATTGAACATGGCGCTGATGCAGAACGGGTTATCCACGAGTTAGCTTACAAGCTCAGCAGGCGGCTTATCCATGCACCCACCAAATCCTTGCAGCAGGCTGCATGTGATGGTGATGTAGCACGATTGCAGTTACTGCGTGACAGCCTTGGGCTGGGTGATCATTAAGTTTTTTCTATAAGTTAGAATTTGCACAAGGTTTAACATTTAGCATGAACGCCTCTATTATTGCCAAACTGGAAGCCTTACAGGAGCGTTACGAGGAAATCCAGGCACACCTTGCCGATGCTGCCATTATCGCTGATCAGGATCGTTTTCGCGCCTTATCAAAAGAATATGCGCAACTGACAGATGTGGCAGGCTGTTTTAAACAGTGGCGGGAGGTTCAGGATTGCCTGGCTGGCCTGAGCGCGATGCTGGAGGACGTGGAAGTGCGCGAGATGGCGCAGGAAGAGCTCCGGCTGGCAAAAAATCGTACGGAAAAGCTGGAGTTGCAGTTGCAGTTATTATTGCTGCCAAAAGATCCCGATGATGAACGGAGTTGCTTTCTGGAGATCCGCGCCGGCACGGGTGGTGATGAGGCATCGATCTTTACCGGTGATCTGTTTCGAATGTATAGCCGCTACGCTGAGACTCGCGGCTGGAAAGTCGAATTGATGAGTGCCAGCAGTGGCGAGCAAGGTGGCTATAAAGAGGTCATCGCTAAAATTTTAGGCGCAGGCGCCTACGGTCAGCTCAAGTTTGAATCGGGAGGACATCGGGTGCAGCGCGTACCGGATACCGAATCTCAGGGAAGAATTCATACCTCAGCCTGTACTGTGGCAGTGATGCCAGAAGTGCCCGAAGCAGAGCTACCGCAAATCAATGCCGCTGATTTACGTATCGATACCTTTCGCTCGTCGGGTGCCGGTGGCCAGCATGTTAACACCACTGATTCTGCTATCCGTATCACACATCTGCCAAGCGGCATTGTTGTGGAATGTCAGGACGAGCGCTCACAGCATAAAAATAAAGCTAAAGCGATGTCGGTACTGGCAGCGCGTATTCGCGCCGCAGAGCTTAAAAAACGCCAGCAGGCACAGGCTACCGAGCGCCGTAATTTATTAGGGACGGGTGATCGCTCTGATCGTAACCGGACCTATAATTTCCCGCAAGGCAGAGTGACCGATCACCGTATTAACCTGACACTGTATCAACTGGATGAAGTGCTTGAAGGTAAGCTTGACAGGCTTATTCAGCCGATCATTCAGGAATATCAGGCTGATCAACTGTCCGTTCTCTCTGAACAAGGCCCATGACTTACCTGAGCTGGCTGCAAATGGCGATTTCGCGGTTGCATGAAAGTGAAAGCCCCGGGCGTGATGCTGAAATTCTGCTGGAGTTTGTCAGCGGCCATGAACGTACTTTTTTGATAGCGTTTGGTGAAACAGAGCTCAGTGCTGTTGATTTTGCGCGGCTGGAACCGTTATTAGCCCGGCGGGCGCGTGGTGAGCCAGTGGCTTATTTAGTCGGAACACGTGAATTTTGGTCATTACCCCTGGCGGTATCTCCTGTAACGCTTATTCCACGCCCGGATAGTGAATGTCTGGTTGAACAGGCCATGGTACATTTACCAGCAACTGCCTGTGCAATTCTTGATTTGGGCACTGGCAGTGGTGCTATTGCTCTGGCACTGGCCAGCGAACGGCCTGATTGCAGGATAACCGCTACGGATATTCAGTCAGAGGCGGTAGCTCTGGCAAAATATAATGCCTGCAATCTTGGGATCGACAATGTGCGTTTCCTTCAGGGAGACTGGTTTGGCCCACTACAGGGAGAGTGTTTTGCGCTTATCGTCAGTAATCCGCCTTATATTGCCGCCGCAGATCCTCATCTTCATCGGGGAGATGTGCGTTTTGAGCCTCAGTGTGCTCTGGTCTCCGGATCCTGTGGCATGGCTGATTTAGCCGCTATTATTCGACGCTCACCTGATTATCTGGAACCGGCCGGATGGCTGTTACTGGAGCATGGCTGGCAACAGGCTCAGGCGGTGCGTAGTTTGCTGGGTAGCGCCGGTTTTGATGCAGTAGCAACGTATAAAGATTATGCTGGCAACGACAGGGTGACTCTTGGTCGCCGGTATGTATCGTATTGATATATCGTATTGATATATCGTATTGATATATCGTATTGATATGGAGATGTGATGTGTTTTTGACCAGCCAGGCTGGCACACATTAAGTTCTGCTGCTAATGGGATATTTATGAATACCATTGCTAATTTTAGCTTCGAGACCTCTCCGTTAGCTGAAGGAATATTGCTGCTTTCACAAACCATTCGCACTGATTTTCCGCTCGCTGATGTCCGGCATCAGCTTAAGCAGTTAGCGGATGAAGCACAGGCAGTGATACCAAAAGATATCGATAAAAATCAACAAACAAAGAAATTAATTAATCTGTTCTTCCAGCAGTGGAAATTTAGGGCAGCTGGCGGGACTTACCGGTTATCCGACGCCATCTGGCTGGATACCGTGTTGGTGAAACGTCAGGGGGCAGCGGTTGCTCTTGCGGCTATTTTCTTGTATGTTGCCCGCGCGCTGGATTTACCATTAATACCGGTACTCTTTCCAGAGCAACTGATTCTCCGTGCAGACTGGCTGGACGAAGAGATATGGCTGATCAATCCACTTAACGGTGATACGCTGGATGAACACACGCTCGAAGTGTGGATTAGAAGCCATTTTGGCGCGCAGGCTGAACTGGAAGAGGATGATCTGGAAGGAGCAAATAACCTGCATATTGTGCACAATATGCTCGATACATTAAAGGCAGCACTCATCGAAGAAGAACAGATGGAACTGGCCCTGCGTACCAGTGAGGCGTTGTTACTCTTTGATCCAGAAGATCCCTATGAAATTCGTGATCGCGGGCTTATCTATGCGCAGTTAGCGTGTAACCATATCGCTATTTCCGATCTCAGTTATTTTGTTGAACACTGTCCCGAAGATCCTATTACCGGGATAATTAAAATGCACATTAGCACTATGAAGAAGCTGGTTATCACCGTGCACTAGTCTTCAACTGAAATATCCTGTCTTACATTGATAAAGGCATCTATTGATAATAGGCATCTATTGATAAAGGTATTTATTGATCAAAGGTATCTGTATGAAACAAAAAGTGGTTAATATCGGGACGGTCAAAATTGCAAACGATCTCCCTTGTGTCCTGTTTGGGGGGATGAATGTGCTTGAATCCCGCGATCTGGCAATGCGTATTTGTGAACATTACGTTACCGTAACACAAAAACTTGCCATCCCTTATGTGTTTAAGGCCTCGTTTGATAAAGCGAATCGCTCTGCCATTCACTCTTATCGCGGTCCTGGTCTGGAAGAAGGACTGAAAATTTTCCAGGAGCTGAAAGAGCAATTTGCAGTAAAAATAATGACCGATATTCATGAAACAGGCCAGGTCCGGCCGGTAGCAGAAATCGTGGATGTTTTGCAGCTTCCTGCTTTCCTGGCGCGTCAGACGGATTTAGTTGCCGCTATGGCCGCTACCGGAGCGGTCATTAATGTGAAGAAACCACAATTTATTAGTCCGGGCCAGATGGCAAATATTGTTGATAAATTCAAGGAAGGTGGTAACGATCAAATTATTTTGTGCGAACGCGGGAGCAGTTTTGGTTATGACAATCTGGTGGTCGATATGCTCGGTATTAATGTAATGATACGGACTACTGGCGGCCATCCGGTAATTTTTGATGTCACTCATGCGCTGCAATGCCGTGACCCCTTTCAGGCTGCGTCTGGTGGACGTCGTGCTCAGGTTGCTGAGCTGGCTCGTGCCGGTCTTGCGGTGGGTCTGGCAGGGCTGTTTATCGAAGCACATCCCGATCCTGATAATGCCTTATGCGACGGTCCTTCGGCCTTACCGCTGGATAAACTGGAGCCGTTTTTACTGCAAATGAAGGCCATTGACGATTTGGTAAAAAGTTTTTCACCGCTGGAGACCGGGGGATGAAAAAAACAGTACTGCTTTTTATTGTGTGTTGTTTTCAACGAAAATAATCGAGCGCGCGCTATCTTGTCATGTCTGCGCTCTCGTGGTTATGAGTACATCTTGTGGAAATAGCAATATTTTGCAGTGATGATGTTAATTGTATACTAAATAATTGTAATGATTTTTACAAAATTGTTTTGTTGATGTAAAGTTTATCAAGAACATGAAACGACAGTGAAAGTTCCCTGTGTATATTGAGGTCGTTGGATGATGTTTAAAAAATACAATAAAATTATTGGGATGTTGTGTGTGCTTGCTGCGTCTGTAACACTGAGTGGCTGTAGCGCAGTACTGCTGGACCCTAAGGGTACAGTAGGAATGGAGCAAAAAACATTGATACTGACTGCAATCGGTTTGATGTTACTGGTTGTCGTTCCCGCTATTGTTATGACGTTTGTTTTTAGCTGGAAGTTTCGCGCGTCACAATCAAATGCCACCTATAGCCCTGACTGGGCGCATTCCCATAAAATTGAACTGGTCGTCTGGTTGATCCCCATTATAATTATCACTATTCTGGCGGTTATCACCTGGAAGAGCAGCCACGAGCTTGATCCTTACAAACCGCTTGTCAGCGACGAAGAACCCATTACCATTGAAGTTGTCTCCCTTGACTGGAAGTGGTTGTTTATTTATCCCGAGCAGGGGATCGCTACCGTTAACCAGCTGGCGTTTCCTGCTAACGTGCCGGTCAATTTTAAAGTTACTTCAAATTCGGTAATGAACTCATTTTTTATTCCACAGTTGGGCGGCCAGATTTATGCCATGGCCGGTATGCAAACCAAATTGCACCTGATCGCCAATGAAGCGGGGAAATACGCCGGTATTTCGAGTAGTTATAGTGGCAAGGGTTTTTCTGGCATGAAATTTACCGCGATTGCAACCCCAACGAGAAATGACTTTGAGCAATGGGTTCAGGAAGTGAGACAATCACCTAATGGGCTAAATGTTATGGCTGATTTCGATAAACTGGCTGAACCCAACGAAAATAGCCCGATTCAGTATTTCTCTGCGGTTAGTCCGCATCTGTTTAAAGATATTATCGGCAAATTTATGAGCAATATGAGCACGCACAGCTCTGAGCATCCCCATAACACGGGGATAATTCAAACCATGAATATCAGTAATCGCACGCTTCATGCCGAAACCAGGGAATAAAAATAATGTTCGGAAAATTAACACTCGATGCAGTTCCGTTTCACGAGCCTATTATAATGGTTACTGTTGCTGCAATTATTCTCGGTGGCGGCGGGCTGGTAGCTACCCTGACCTGGTTCGGTAAATGGCACTGGTTGTGGAATGAATGGCTAACTTCCGTTGACCATAAAAAAATTGGTGTCATGTACATTATTGTTGCCATGGTGATGCTGGTTCGCGGCTTTGCCGATGCCATCATGATGCGTGGCCAGCAGGTATTAGCATCAGCGGGAGAAGCGGGCTTTCTGCCACCGCATCACTACGACCAAATTTTTACTGCCCACGGCGTTATCATGATTTTTTTCATGGCAATGCCGTTGATTGTTGGTTTAATGAATATTGTCATTCCGTTACAGATTGGCGCACGTGATGTTGCCTTCCCGTTCTTAAACTCCTTAAGTTTTTGGTTATTTGTAGTTGGGGTGGTGTTGATCAATCTCTCTCTGGCAATTGGTGAATTCGCTCAGACAGGCTGGCTGGCTTATCCGCCGCTTTCCGGTAAAGAGTATAATCCCGGCGTTGGTGTGGATTACTGGATATGGAGTTTGCAGATCTCTGGTATTGGCACCTTACTGACTGGAGTTAACTTTTTTGCCACCATCCTTAATATGCGTGCCCCTGGTATGTCGATGATGAAAATGCCAGTTTTTACCTGGACATCATTGTGTTCCAACATACTCATTATTATTTCGTTTCCAATTCTGACTGTTACTATTGCGCTACTGACTTTAGACCGTTATCTCGGCACCCATTTCTTCACCAACGATATGGGTGGCAACATGATGATGTATATCAATTTAATTTGGGCATGGGGTCACCCGGAGGTTTATATTTTGGTGCTGCCGATATTTGGTGTCTTTTCAGAGGTTACTGCAACCTTCTGTAAAAAGCGTTTATTTGGTTATACCTCGTTAGTGTGGGCGACTATTGTCATTACTGTACTGTCGTTTATTGTCTGGCTGCACCACTTTTTTACCATGGGTGGTGGCGCCAATGTGAATGCATTCTTTGGTATCGCCACGATGATTATTTCCATCCCTACGGGCGTGAAAATTTTCAACTGGCTGTTTACCATGTATCAGGGGCGGATACAATTTCACTCCTCGATGCTGTGGACCATCGGTTTCCTTGTAACTTTTTCGGTAGGTGGTATGACGGGGGTGCTGCTGGCGGTACCTGCGGCAAATTTTGTACTTCATAATAGTTTGTTCCTCATTGCACATTTTCATAATGTCATCATCGGTGGGGTGGTATTCGGCTGCTTTGCTGCATTGAATTACTGGTTCCCGAAAGCATTTGGTTTTACGCTGAATGAAAAATGGGGTATCCGGGCATTCTGGTTCTGGATCACCGGTTTTTTCGTTGCCTTTATGCCACTTTATGTGCTGGGTTTTATGGGGATGACCCGTCGTATAAGTCAGGATATCGATCCACAGTTTCACCCGATGCTGGTTATTGCAGCTGGGGGTGCTGTCCTGATTGCCTGTGGTGTGCTTTGCCAGGTAATTCAGGTGTTTGTAAGTATCCGTGATCGTGAACAAAACAGAGATCTCACCGGGGATCCCTGGGATGCCCGTACGCTGGAGTGGTCCACGTCTTCGCCGCCGCCATTCTATAATTTCGCTTTAGTGCCTGATGTTCACGGCCTGGACGAATTTAAGTCCATGAAAGATAACAATGTAGCCTACCAGAAACCGATGCAATACGAGAAAATACATATGCCAAAAAATACGGCAGCGGGTATAGTTATTGCCGGATTTAGCCTGTTATTTGGTTTCGCTATGATTTGGTATATCTGGTGGCTGGCCATTGTGAGTTTTGTTGGCATCGTGGTCAGCTGGATTGTCAAAAGTTTCGATGAAGATGTTGATTACTATGTCAGTGTCACTGAAATTGAACGCATTGAAAAACTGCGTTATGAAAAAATTAGCCAGGCGGACCTGAATCATGTCAACTGAATCTTTGACGAACCACGATAACCTGACTCATGCGGCACATGGCCACAATGCGGGCGCAACCAAAGTATTTGGTTTCTGGATCTACCTGATGAGTGACTGCATTTTATTTGCGATATTGTTCGCAACTTATGCAGTGTTATCGCAGGGAACAGCCGACGGCCCAACCGGTAAAGATATTTTTGAGCTACCTTTTGTGCTGGCCGAGACGTTCATGTTGCTGTTTAGTAGCATTACGTATGGCATGGCGATGCTTGCTATGAATGACGGTGATAAAAGCAGGGTGAACGTCTGGCTCGGCGTGACGTTCCTGTTTGGTCTTGGCTTTGTCGCCATGGAAGTTTATGAATTTCATAAGCTTATTGAAGAAAATTACGGCCCGGACCGCAGTGCTTTTCTGTCCAGTTTTTTTGCATTGGTTGCTACGCATGGTTTACATGTTGCAACGGGTTTAGTCTGGATCGCCATTATGATGGTGCAGGTAGCCAGGCGAGGTCTGAACGCTACCACTCAAACGCGCTTAATGTGTCTGAGCCTGTTCTGGCATTTCCTCGATGTCGTCTGGATTTGTGTATTCACCGTTGTTTATCTGTTAGGAGCCCTGTAAATGAGTCACTCAACCAGCACACAGGAGGGCGCCAGCCACGGAAGCCTGAGGTCTTACGTTATTGGTTTCGTGCTCTCTGTCATTCTGACCGTGATACCCTTTGCCATGGTAATGGATGGCAGTGTTGTTCATCGCACAATTTTTGCAGTTGTTATCGTATCAGCTGTGGTACAGATTATTGTGCATTTTATCTATTTTTTGCATATGAACAGATCATCGGAAGAGCGCTGGAACCTGGTGGCCCTGCTGTTTACTATTATGATTATCGCCATCATTGTGGTAGGTTCACTCTGGATCATGCATCACCTCGATCTCAATATGATGATCGAGTAAAAAGGCAGCATTGTAATGATAAAGCCGTATCTGCAAGTCACTAAACCAGGGATTATTTGTGGCAATTTAATTTCTGTTATTGGGGGGTTTCTTCTTGCCTCTAAAGGCATCATTGACTATCTCCTTTTCTTCACTACGCTTACCGGTGTTTCGCTGGTTATTGCCTCCGGGTGTGTATTTAATAACTATATCGATCTCGATATCGATAAAATTATGGAGAGAACAAAAAACCGGGTGCTGGTTAAAGGGCTTATCTCTCCAAAAGTCACGCTGATTTATGCTTCAGTACTGGGTGTTGCGGGCATTGTGTTGCTTTACACCGCAACGAACGTGTTAGCCATGACTTTGGCTATTATCGGCTTTGTTATCTACGTAGGGGTTTATAGCCTTTACATGAAGCGCAAATCGGTTTATGGCACGTTGATTGGTAGCCTTTCGGGAGCAGCTCCGCCTGTTATTGGTTACTGTGCGGTGACTGGTCATTTTGATACCGGAGCATTTATCCTGTTGGCTATCTTCAGCTTATGGCAAATGCCTCACTCCTATGCCATCGCTATTTTCCGCTTTAATGACTATCAGAGGGCCAGTATCCCCGTTCTTCCCGTAATTAAAGGAATATCGGTCACTAAAAATCATATCATTCTTTACATCCTCGCCTTTATGGTTGCCACCCTGATGCTTACACTGAGTGGTTATGCTGGTTATAAATATCTGGCAGTGGCCTCTGCCGTCAGCATCTGGTGGCTGGGAATGGCGTTATCAGGATATACCACGGCCAATGACATTGTCTGGGCAAGAAAATTATTTGTGTTTTCGATCGTTGCAATTACCTCACTTAGTGTGATGATGTCTGTTGATTTTAATGTTTCTGTTGCGACAGCACTGCTGGCGTACGCTGGATAATAGTGATAACTGCACAAAATAAATGTAATGAATGATCATCAAATGACGTCGCTCGAGCTGCGTGCAACCTGGGGGCTCGGGGTGGTATTTTCCTTACGCATGCTTGGCATGTTTATGGTTTTACCGGTACTGACCACCTATGGCATGGCGTTATCTGGTGCTACTGCGGCACTGGCTGGTATCGCCATCGGTATTTATGGACTCACTCAGGCAATTTTTCAAATCCCCTTCGGCTTGCTCTCAGACAGAGTGGGTCGTAAGCCGCTCATCGTAGGTGGCCTGTTGTTGTTTGCTCTTGGCAGCCTGATTGCCGCAATGAGTGATTCTATCTGGGGTATCATTCTTGGGCGTGCATTGCAGGGATCTGGGGCTATTGCTGCGGCAGTGATGGCGCTGCTTTCTGATCTTACCCGTGAACAACATCGTACCAAAGCAATGGCATTTATTGGTATCAGCTTTGGGATCACCTTTGCCATCGCCATGGTACTTGGGCCAGTAATCACTCATGCCTGGGGCCTGCATGCCCTGTTTTGGGGCACAGCCCTGTTAGCGGGTATCGGTATTTTCATTACACTGAAAGTTATCCCCTCGGCTGACGGCCATCTGCTCAACCGTGAAGCCAGCATAGTTCGCGGTAGTTTTAGCAAAGTGCTGCGCAATAGTCGTTTGCTGAAATTAAATTTTGGCATTTGTGCGCTGCATTTTTTACTGATGTCAAATTTTGTCGCTTTGCCACACGTGCTGAAACAGGCGGGATTGCCCTTAGGGCAGCACTGGAAAGTCTGGCTGATAACATTGTTAATTTCATTCGCCAGCATCATCCCGTTTATTATCTACGCCGAAAAAAAACAGCGTATGAAGCAGGTTTTCATCGGCTGTGTCACGGTGCTATTTTTAGCAGAAATTGTGCTTATGCTATCCGGGAAGCGTCTATGGGTTATCATTATGGGAGTACAACTTTTTTTTATGGCATTCAACATCATGGAAGCAATTTTACCTTCACTGATCAGTAAAGAATCCCCTGCGGGTTACAAAGGCACTGCCATGGGTGTGTATTCAACCAGCCAGTTTATAGGTGTCGCCATTGGTGGCAGTCTGGCCGGCTGGCTATTTGGCTTTGCCGGCGCCGCCAGCGTGTTCCTGGTCAGTGCGCTGATTGCGGCAATATGGGTATTGATAAGTAGTAGCATGCAGCCGCCGCCGTATGTCAGCAGCCTGCGTATAGCGCTGTCGGAATCTGCTATACAAGATCCCGGAATTGAAAAACGCCTTGAGGCGCAGGCGGGAGTGATCGAAGCGATAGTCATCAGGGCAGAACAGAATGCCTACGTGAAAATCGATACCAGTCAGACCAGCCGTAACCGGCTGGAACACATTATTAACATAACCTGAGTTCGGGATAACAGGTTACTGCCAATCCCTTTTCTTTCAGCTTAATAATGCACAGCGGGATATGAAATATTCAAATGACAGAAAAGCCCGACAGCCAAATAGAAAAGCGGCTGGAGATGAATCTTGTTGAGATCATATAAATCATACTATTGGGTTTGATCTACGTGAATGCAGCGAAGTCAAATGATTTGATATTCTGGATGAAAGAACAGCAATTTCATGGAGCTTCGAACAGATTTTCAATAATATTTCACCAGCAGGGCATCGATGATGGCTGCGGTTTCTGCGTCTGGTTTACCGCGGATATCCGCAGGACGAAAATGCATCTGAAATGCAGCAATGACGCGCCTTTGCTCTTCCGGCGTCATTTCCGGAGTAACTCCATAACCATAGCGTGCCAGTTTGGCCAACAGCGGTGCTATCGCAACAGGTTGATCTTTGGCTCTCGCAGCAAGTAACGTAGTGACTGTATTTGCATTCGGCCAGGCACCAATGCCAGCATCTGCCAATGTTTTCCATGGAAAAAGCGGACCGGGATCCATCTTGCGTAGCGGTGCGATGTCGCTGTGCCCCACTATATTAACCGCCTCAATTTGATAACGCTGCACAATCTGTTTAGCCAGAGCAACAACCAAATCTATCTGTGCAGAGGTATAGGGATACCAGCGTACCCCGGATACAGTTTCTGTAAAACCTTCATTTTCCTGCTCGATGCCAACTGAACTATCATTAAGATTTGTCGATTTGCCCCAGGAACTGACACCGGCGTGCCATGCGCGTAATGTTTCAGGCACTAATTGCCAGACGACAGGCTTGCCGCTGTCGGGATAAACTGCCGGTATCGCCGGAATAAAATAGTGTGCACTGACTTTATCTCCCGTCAGTAATGCCAGTGAAGTTGGAAAATCGGCGGCAGTATAATGCAATACCAAAAAGCGAATACGCTGATTAACTGCCTTAGATTTGTTCGCCGTCAACAGCATAAAATCGCCTTGATCAACCAGTGTACTGGGTGCAACGTGGTGATACTGACATCCTGATAACCCTAATATTGCTGCCATACATAACCACTTGTACATGACTCCCTCCCTGACTTACAGCGCCGCAACGTGATGTTGTTAGCTAAGTTAAAAAATGATAACGACACATTTTATCGAATAATATTCATAATCCTCTGCTATTATTACAGCATTAACTTAAATATTAACTCAGAAAACTTAGGCAATATGCAAGCCAGCCTTGTCATAGTTAGATAACCGTTACAGCTACAGGCATGTTAGATTGTTTTAAACGATTGCTTTAAAAGATCGTTTTAAACAAGTGTAGCAGAGCAGAATAAAATTCTCCCCTCACGCGGCTGTTTTCGGATGCTCAAACATTTTCTGATGATCTTGCGATGCTCAGCAACTGTTATCAATAAATTTTAACTCACAATAATTGCATAATTATGCGATAAAAGTTAGCATCCGTTTCATTCAGTTCCATTTAACTGGCTCGTCAAACTCGTCCGGTGTAATGAATATTCAACTTAACGGCATCAATTGCTACTACGGCGCACATCAGGCACTGTATGACATCACGCTGCACTGCCAGGCCGGGGAAACGTTAGTATTATTAGGACCTAGCGGCGCGGGAAAAAGCACATTACTCAGGGTGCTCAATCTTCTGGAGCTTCCCTGTTCGGGGATATTACAGATAGCGGGTAAGCGATTTGACTTTAATGCAGTGCCTTCGGCGCGGGTTATTCGTCAACTGCGAAAAGATGTTGGTATGGTTTTCCAGCAGTATAATCTCTGGCCACACCTGTCGGTGATACAAAATCTCACTGAAGCTCCCTGCATGGTGCTAGGTTTGTCAAAAAAATCAGCGATGGAACGCGCCCGGATACTGTTATCGCGCTTGGGCCTCACCCCTGTTTCTGAGCGTTACCCGCTGCATCTGTCCGGTGGCCAGCAACAGCGTGTTGCTATCGCCCGCGCTTTAATGATGGAGCCAAAAATTTTGTTATTTGATGAACCGACGGCCGCTTTAGATCCAGAAATTACGGCTCAGGTTGTGAGTATTATCCGTGAATTATCAGAAACCGGGATTACACAGGTACTGGTCACCCATCAAGTGGAAGTGGCCCGCAAGACCGCCAGCCGCATAATTTATATGGAGAATGGCAGGGTGATTGAGCAAGGCGATGCCAGCCACTTTGCTCAGCCAAAAACTCACGCCTTTGCCCACTATCTCTCATGTTGATCTCACTTCAGGACGTTTTAGATGAAAAAATTGATCATTACGCTTATGTTCCTCAGCGGTGCTCTGTCTGCATCCGCTGCTGAAACTATCCGTTTTGCAACTGAAGCCTCATATCCCCCTTTCGAGTTTATTGATGCTGACAACACAATGCGCGGATTTGATGTGGAACTGGCGCAGACACTCTGTCAGCAGCTCCACGCAGAGTGTATCTTTGTTAATCAGGCATTTGACAATCTGATTACAGGCCTGAAGTTGCGCCGCTTTGACGCTGTCATTTCAGCAATAGACATCACCTCAGAACGCAAAAAACAAGTTTTATTTACTGAACCGTATTATCAAAACTCAGCTCTGTTTATCACCAGAAAAGGGGAAATCTCCGGCATTGAGGCCCTAAAAGGCAAGCGTGTAGGTCTGCAAAACGGTACCACCCACCAGCAATTTTTGCAGGCATTACATCCTGAAATGGCGGGGATTCCCTATGACAGTTACCAGAACGCTATTTTAGATTTAAAAAATGGCCGTCTGGATGCGATATTTGGCGATACTGCCGTAATCAATCAATGGCTGGAAAAAGATAAAACACTGGCAGCGGTGGGGCATCAGATCACCGATGCTGACTACTTTGGTAATGGATTTGGTATTGCCGTGCGTCATGGTAATACCGCACTGCTCAGTAAACTCAATAGGGCTCTGGAACAATTAAAAAGGGACGGCACTTACCAGAAAATTTACCAGCAATGGTTTCGAACAACTCCGAATAATGATGAATAATATTACCCCATTAATCAGTGCTGCCGGGGTAACAGTCAGCCTGGCCCTGTATGCTATGATCCTTGGCCTGGTACTGGCAATGCTGTTCGCTGTCCTGGAATCGTCCCGCTGGAAACCCGTTGCCTGGGCGGGGACTACGCTGTTCACCCTGCTACGCGGCTTGCCAGAAATTCTGGTTGTTCTGTTTGTTTATTTCGGCTCGTCACAGTTGTTAATCGTGCTGGAAGATGGAATCAGCCTTAATTTGTATCTGGTTACCTGGCAGATTAAGCTGGATATCGGAACTCTCTCACTTAGCCCATTCCTGTGTGGCGTGCTCGCTCTGGCCCTTTTGTACGCAGCATATGCCTCACAGACCTTGCGGGGTGCTATCAGGGCAATACCACGCGGACAATGGGAATCAGGTCAGGCTCTCGGTCTGAGCCAGAAAGCTATTTTTTTCCGGCTTGTTATGCCACAAATGTGGCGGCATGCACTGCCAGGACTGAGCAACCAGTGGCTGATACTACTAAAAGACACCGCCCTGGTTTCATTAATCAGTGTGAATGATTTGATGTTGCAGACAAAAAGTATCGCCAGTCGCACCCAGGAACCCTTTACCTGGTATCTGATTGCAGCGGCAGTCTACCTGCTGATTACACTGTTAAGTCAGTATATTATCAAATTAATTGAGCGGCGCACCACTCGCTTTGAGCGGATTTCTTCCTGATGCCAGGGTATTTACCGGAAATAGGGTATTTACCGGAAATAATGAAGGGTTTATACAGTAGCCTGTCGTTAACTTTTGCATCACTGCTGATTTCACTGATATTGTCGCTAGCATTTACCGTTATGTTAGCGCTAAAGCTGCCCGTTGCCAGCCTGTGCATAAAAATTTACATTACGCTGTTTACGGGAACGCCATTACTGGTACAGATTTTTTTGATCTATTACGGGCCAGGTCAGTTCCCTGCTATCAGAGAGCAGCCATGGCTGTGGCATTTACTTTCTGAGCCGTGGCTGTGTGCTATGAGTGCGCTGGCACTAAACAGTGCCGCTTACAGTACACAGTTATTTTATGGGGCAGTGCGCGCTATTCCTGCCACTCAGTGGCAATGCTGTGCAGCGCTGGGAATGTCAGAGTTACAATCCCTCCGTATTTTGTTACCATTCGCGGTGAAACGCGCCCTTTCTTCCTGGTCCAACGAAGTCATTTTGGTATTCAAAAGTACCTCACTGGCCTGTACCATTACCCTAATGGATATACTGGGTTACAGTCAGTTAATCTATGGCCGCAATTATGATGTAATGGTATTTTGCTCAGCAGGTATCGTCTACCTGTGTATTAATGGATTACTGACGCTATTACTCCGTCTGGCTGAACGCCGCGCACTGGTTTTTGAGCAGCGTGACAACGATTAATACGCCGTCGCCGTCAATGAAAGCAATTTTTCAGTTATGGCTATTATTTTACCACTGAACGGGCGCTGTACTGCCACCATGAAATAGCCGGACGGCTATATTAAATTTGCACTGATTTACTGTGAAATACACGAACGGCTTACATGGAACATTTCTCAAAAAACCATTAAAGCGCGTTCGTTAATTATAAAATCGGCTAACTAATCTTGTTATGTTATATATTTGTAAAGAATTGTATGAAGTTGTATAAAATATAATAACAATTTATCTCAACGATCTATATTTTTTAATTTTGGATAACGATCACAACACTTTTTATTATAGAACTTACGCAAACCGCATGATAATCGCAGGTTTTTCGAGCTGCTGACAAAGATATTCATTGAATAAACCTTGCTTAATATGATAAAGCGTTTTGCTTATACTCCGCTGTATTGACGTCGTACCCGCTCAGTCTCATGCGAAAAATTTTTGTCCGGTACGGTGTCGTCGAACACAACATACTCTTCCGGAAACAGCACCGTATCGTCCTTTACTTGCGCCTACAAAGTACTTCCCATTACGTGGTCGTTTCGCAAATAGCGGTTAATGGCATCGTGACTCATGTCTTGCGTGTGATCAGCGAAATTAGTCAGACACAAGTTTCGCACATCGAAGAAAAATGGTAGAAAGATGAAAAGGGAAAAGTGCGCAGGGTTATCAGATGTCACCTCATCAATGTACGAAAGAACTGTATAAAGCATTTTTGCAGGCAAGCAGTGTGAGGTATTCCGGTCTCGCG
>CANJWD010000022.1 GCA_947478475.1 Enterobacterales bacterium | reverse complement strand
TTTATGCTTCTGTACGTCTGGATATCCGTCGGACAGGCGCCGTTAAAGAGGGTGAAGTTGTTGTTGGCAGTGAAACCAGAGTGAAAGTTGTCAAAAATAAAATTGCTGCACCTTTCAAACAGGCTGAATTTCAAATTCTTTACGGTGAAGGCATTAATATTTACGGAGAATTAATTGATCTGGGCGTTCAACATAAATTAGTCGAAAAAGCGGGCGCCTGGTACAGTTATAACGGTAACAAAATCGGGCAGGGTAAGACTAATGCCAGTCATTATCTGAAAGAAAATCTTGCTGTTACCACTGAGCTGGACAAAAAGTTACGTGAACTGCTGCTCAATGGTACTGCTGAATCTGCCAAAATGTCTGATGCGTGTTTTGCTGACGAGACGAACGGTGAGGTGTAATGGTCACCAGATACTCATATTTCAGGCTGCGAAAGAACCGCTCTGCCGGAGCGTTATCCCGGCACTGGCTTTTTCCACTGTGGCTGACTTGCATCTCCATTACGTTCAAATGCTGACCATACTGCGCACTGGTGTACTAACTTGCCCCGATCTGAAGTTGCTAAAAAATAAAATGTTACCTTGAAATATACTTTGTTAACAGTGCCATATCAATGCGATACAAAAAGTGCACCACTCCATGCTCCCTTAACCGTACGGCAGGCGACCAGTGACCACATCATTACAAGTAAAATAACCAGTACTGCCCCAAAAAATTTGAAAAAGCTTAGCTCAGTCAGTGTTGCCAGTTTCAGTGTAGCAAGCGAATAAACGCCCAAAGGAAAGGTAAATCCCCACCAGCCGAGATTAAAGGGAATACCAGTCCTGAAATAACGAATTGTTATCAATACTGACAGAGTCATCCACCACAGACCGCATCCCCAAAAAATAATTCCACAGATAAATCCAATGCCTTTTGCAATTTCACCGATTGATGCCAAATTATTTTCAGCAAAAATTGCGGGTGCTACCCCACCGATGATAAACATTCCCAATGCTCCCGTTCCAATCGGCCCCAGAGACAACCAGCCTGAAGCGGCCATACTTTCATGCGGGAGTTTATGCACGGCCATACGTATTAACAGGATGACAAGAATACTGAATGCTACAGGCACAGAATAAGCCCAAAGTACATAACTAGTGATGAGAATTAAGAACCTAAAACTTTCATCGGTGATATATGATACGAGTAACCCACCACTAACCGCTGCGACTTCCGCAGCTACTACAGGTAACAGCCATACAGCCGTCATCTGCTCAAGTTTATGCTCCTGGCGTGTAAACATCATATAAGGAATAGCTACCCCACAAATCAGCGCCATGGCTACATCAATCCACCACAAAATATGTGCAACAGGAATGACACTGACTCCCCATCTTGGTAAACCAAATACCAGTATCCCGTTAATGATTGTTGCCATTCCCATAGGAATAGTGCCAAAAAACATGGACACAGTGGAATGACAAAAAATATTTTTGGCTTCCGCAAAATACATTATCCATCTTGCAGCATAGAGAAGAGTAAACAAGGAAAATAATACGATATTTAATAACCAGATTCCCTCTGCCACTGGCAATAAACCCGGTATTGAAAAGGGAAATTGCGCAACAGATAAAGACAGAATCCCGGTACCCATGGTCACAGCAAACCAGTTTGGAGTGAACTGGCGAATAATTTTTTTTGGATTAAGCACAGTATTCACCGCCCGATGTTTTTTTAAAGTTAAGATAAAAGTTTTTTAAACACATACTGTTACCGGAATTTAACATATAACTCAATGCATTATTGTGTTTTTAAAAAAATTTAAAATTGCAACGCTTTGCCGGACTTTATCGACATCGCCCAATTTAGCTGACAACGAAGCGACGGTGTGTGAGAAATAGACTGTTTTCGGTAACGACTGTTTTCGGCAACCTGAGCGGGTTAATGTGGCGGTATCAGCTGCCAGTGATCGCTGATGGTTTGAGTAATAGCAGGACAGTAAAAATCAGGCCGTTCAGGCGCTCCAAATGAAGCCATTGCGCTAGCCAGTGAGCTAATATCAGGACCAGTGATTTTGTACTGGCCAGCCTGAATGTGCTCAATTCTGTTGCCATCACTGTGGTAATAATTTTTAATGGTAACACTGTCGTCATCATAATCCCTGAAAATGATTTTCAGATCATTCTGCACCCGATAAAGCACCATAGTGTAGGGCGTCACTGATTTTGAGGTAAAACGTAACGTGTCATTACCTCCTGTATCTGTAATAACATCATGACCGTGATGCGCATCAAACCAGTAGGTATCATTACCATCAGCACTATACATTTCATCTGCCATCCGGTTACCGTAAAACTCATTATCTCCGGCGGTCGCAACCAGTAAATTATTTTCGTCACCTCCGTGCATTACCGCCCCCTGCGCACTTTCACTGCGGATGCGGGTGTTACCAGTCCGGCCTCTTCCATCTAATAAAATTTTCTTCGTTGCGGCGTACAGCGCCATCAGAGGATTATCTTCGGCCGGTCCGGGGGGAGCGTTCAAAATACAGGCACTGCTATCATTAGCATTTATGCCTAATGTAACTATGTCTAATGTAACTATATCTAATGTAACTATGTCTAATTTAACTATTTCTAATGTAAAAAGTTCAGCGCTGAGCTTGTTACGGAGCGAAACAGGATTTGCTCGCCCGGATGAGCAGGCAGCAATGCGTATCTGAGGGTTATTTTCAGGAAAATCCCTTGAGCTCAGCACCAAATCTTTTATCGGTGATGAGGGAAACAGCACACTGTCTGCCCATTTCAGGGTAGTGTTTTCCACTGACCACGGCAGTTCCACTATTCCGGTGCTGACACGTCCTGCCAGGCGAACGCCTGGAATAATGGTGATTTCTCTCCTGTTATTATCAGCATTATTATCAATAATATATTCATTATTTCCTCCACCACCGGCCAGGCAATCGTTACCCCGGGAAGTCCGGAACAGGTTATCGGCACTGTCACCGGACATTCTTTCGTTAAACACGGTATCCTGAAAGGAGAGCTGCATAAATTCCGGTAGCTGCACGCTCGCAAGAGATTTAGACATCAGGTGATCGCTGAATATCTCGCGTGTCCCGCGCCCACCAGCATTGCTCAGCTCAATGAGCATTTTTTTTCGGTCATAGCCATTTTTGGCTAATTCCTGCCAGTTGCGATCGGATGCTGCATCATACTGTACTGCCAGTTTACCCGCAGACGACGGCCACTCAGGTGCAATAGGGAGTGTGAAACGGAAACCGTCGCTGCTCTGAACAGAGTAAGTATGCCTGACCCTGATCTTTGCATCATATTTCGCACTATTATTCACATAACTATTCACATAAAAACCGCTCACTCTCAGCAGGGTATCGCCCGCCGCGGTAAGTGTGCCATCATCGTTAACAACAGGGTCATTGCAGAGGCTGATTACGAGGTCGTCACCGTTTCTTAACGGGCGGCGCAGCTGGCTGATTTTCTGATCAATCAGGATCAGACTTTGCTCTTCGCTGCTATTATTTTCTTTCAGAACGATTTCAGCTTCTCTGGCCATTCTGTTTGCCAGAATACGATAGCGGTCATTGCCTGTCCCCCCTGTTGCCATACCCTCTGATAGCACTATATTGTCATTTCCACCAAATCCTTTGATGATGCTCTTTCCGTACAGTCCATTAAGTCTGTTATCCACATCATTGCCCAGTAATGTATCATTGGTCTCGTCGTGCCCGTCGGCATTTTCTATATTTTTTAATATTAATGAAGGGGCTGTCGCATCATCAGGCTTACCGGCCTCAGTGTGCCTGATATAACCAGAGTTGCTATGTGATCCCAGATTAATAATAGCGTTTCTCCTCGGTTCCCCGTCTCCATATTTACGTTGCGACAGTGACACCGTATCTTCACCACCCGCACCATTAAGTTCGCCATGAACTGCCGCCACGTCTCCTTTTAGTGAAAACACGTCGTTACCGGGGCCGGCTATAAATTTTTTCTTCCCTGAACCAACGTCGATGAAATACGAACCGGCATACCAGCCATTTGGCGCCAAAAAAGTATCATCTTTGTTGCCAAGCATTACCAGGGAGAGGTTATCGATCAATCTGTGTCTGTAAATATCTCCTTTATTATCAATTGAATACACCGTATTAGTCGTACGATCAAGGCCACTAATCCGGTGATTTTCAAGCGATACCCAGCCTTCACCGGGTAAGGGATGACGAGTATCAGGTTTGCCAAACTGACCATTTGGCCGTCCTAATGCGACGGTAATTTCAAAATTTTTTTCTACGACTACCAAATCAGCAAGACCGTCATTATTCATGTCACTGAGCAAGATCCCGGTTCGCTCATTGCTGTTATTATTTTTAAGTATCCGGGTCAGCCTGGCATCAGCAGGCCGGCTCACTGCCACGAATGGACTACTCCGCTCAGCGCCGTTTAACAGTGCAGATACACGACCTTTTTTGCTGATGATCACCAGATCAGTCAGACCATCACCGTTCACGTCACCGGCCAGGAAGCGCAGGTCATTTTGCCCCACCAGAGCCGAATGATTCATTGAAAAAAAAGCGCTATCCGGCGTGAATCCCTCCTCACCACCATAACGAATAGTGATTTTTCCATCATTTATTGACACCTTGTCCTCATAACCGTCGTTATCCATGTCACGAAAAAATGGCGCGACTCGAACAATTCCCGCATCGCCATTGCCACCGTTACTCATAAACGGGGCCGCCTGGCTGTTTGCAGCGGTTTTTGGTATTGCAGGGACCTTTTTGCTCCGTGCCAGGGGCGTGTACATTTTATTAACTCCAGGCCCACACCCGTTACTTTCGAAAATATTCCGATTATGCTGCAGATCAATATAATCACTGATGTTTTCATCAACAACGAGCTCAGGCATTTTCTTTAGCGATTCTGGCGATTCTGGCGATGAACGCGTGGCGTCTTCCCTTTTGATGCGAACAGGGGTGTGGTAGAGCGCATCAATACCCGGATTATTTTCCAGCAGTTGTTTGTGCTGTCGGTTTGCCTGGCGGATTGCCTGAGTGAAATCGCGGCGATTTTCAATATCGGCAGGAAGAGAACCGAAAAGCGCTAAAAAACCAATGCGAAATTTATCGTCTTCATTCAGATTAATCGCTTTACCGATTTTCTCAACCTGACGAATACCGTTATAAATCCATCCCGCAACCAGTGTCGCCGCCCCCAGTGCCAGACCCAGTGGCCCCAGTGCCGCGGCTAAGCTGGCTGCTGATCCTGCGAAGGCCGCGCCTGTAATTGCCCCGACAGCCGCCGCGGTAATAACGCCCGCCGTCACCGTAGTGGTAATCGCACCTGTCAGCGTAAGGCCAGCATTAACATACAGATCCGTTTTACGGGCAGAGTCTGTTTCTGTCTTTAATTCCTCTGCAATCTGATGAAATGCATACCAGCTCAGTGCCACGCCCGCCAGATTTAACAATGAACCTGCGGTTCCTGCTAAAGCACCGGCGCGAGTGATCCCGGAATTTAACAGCTTTTCGGTATACTTAGGTACTATCATGGCCGCCGCTTTGCTCGCCGCTGAAAATTCAGAGAGCCGGGTCAGCAATGCCGGTGGTAATCTGAAGTCACGGGCCAGTGGTTTCATCATAGCGTGCGCCGGCCGACTCCTTGCCAGGTAAGCGTCCCATTGTCCCAATGCAGTACTCACAGTATCTCCACCAAAATCGATACTCATCCCGGCGATAGTGAGCGCATTTTGAGCTTCCAGTTCGCTCACTTTCTCCTTGCCGAGTAACCCGCTGCGTATCAGTCTGCGGTTTGCCGATAGCGATCCAATCCCTGCCCCTAACCCCAGAGCCGGGATTGACAGACCAGTAATACCCAGCACCATGCTTGCCCGGGCGGCCAGGGCAAGACGAGAGGCAACAGAATTCAGCCGGTACAGATCAACACTATTTTCTGAAGATGAGAATAGCGTGTTCCTGAAATTCCCTCTGTTGTATTTATCATCCGGTATTGCCCATATTTCGCTGTTGACCCGCTTCATGGACGCTAACGCTGCGGCGCCATCAAGATCCCGGATAAGGGGGCCGTAACCTGTATCAACCAAAGCCTGGATCTCATCCCTGGCCTCATTCCCCTGTTTTGTATTGGTAGCAATGCCGATTAGCCTGTTTTCATCCAGTGAACCGTCAGCATGCCGAAAGAATTCTGAAAATAACTGTTGCTCATCCGCGGTCAGCTGATAGGGAAGTTTTTCCCCTTTTGAAAGCTGGCGGATGATTACACTGATACGATTAACTGCCGCTGCAAGTGCATTATCCGTCGGGTTCGTTTCGTGAATGGCGCGAGTTTTTAACTCTCCCTCTTCGCGGTAAAAAAGTATTTTTCCTGCTTTACCTGACGCAGCACCCTTACCGGCAGAAAATTTTCGTCCCTGCTGGTCTACTGTAACTGGCTCAACACGAGCAGAGAGGCTCTTTACCTCGGGTAACTCTTCCATCAGATGCCATGCAAAACTGCTTTCCGGGCTTTCAAAACGGGTCAGCGCACAACTAACCAGACTAATATGTGCGGGGAATAGCGTAATGCCGAAGTGTGTAATGAGCTGTTTAAGTTTTTGTGACAGCACTTTTGGTGTATGCCCGGCCAGCGTACTGTTGTCCGTTTTCGATATAGCGCCATCTCTCTGCCGGCCGTGACCGACGATCTGCCAGCGCACTTCATCGCCCGGCATACCTGGCATAGCTGAGAACTCATCCTTTAACTTTTTTGCTGATTCAGCCACTAATTGTTTTGCTGATTCAGCCATGAACAGTACTGACCACTCTCCCTTTGCATTTTTTTTTACTACCCGGTAGTGACCACTTTTATCCATCTGCACCAGGAGAGAATTGGCGTTTTTTCCTGCCAGCATTGCGGCTGCGTCAGCAACCGTGACATCATTTTCCAGCTGAATGATGAGCTGTTTCTCATAGCGCGTTTCACCACCGCCATTGCTGTTAACAGCAGGCAGTGGTAGCCGCGGTGGCAGCGCCCACTCCTCCACACCGCTGTTGTGCACTGGATCTGAAGGCCTCACGCTGAGGTGACCCTCCCGCCAGCGCCAGGTGGACGGGCTGACTTCATCGTTACTCAGGGGTGTTTCCCGCGCAGCATTCAGCACAGCACCGGTATCAGGCCTGTCGGCAGGGTATAGCGATTGCAGCCGCTCCTGAAGAGATTTCAGCTCAGAAGAGATAACCTCTTTTGGGATCTCTTCCAGGCTGATTAGCGCTTCTCTGGCAGCGTTGTCCAGACTGTTTTTTAGGGCGTGAATTTTGCCATTTCTGGAAAAGAACGAAAAATCATTCCTGTGTTCCTCCAGATAATTAGCTGACAGCTCACAAAGGTTAACGACAACACTAAGCCGGTTAAGGCCAGCAACGTTCCAAAACATTTTTAACTGGCCCAATAATGCCCGGTATGTTTCTCCCCGAGGTTTCATGGGAATCGCTGCATAACTGTCAATTTCGTGTGGCAGCGGGATATCCTTGAATGCTTTCATCTGCATGGATATTTTTTTTTCGATACCCGACATCTTCATCTTACGCTGGAGCTTTATTTTTTTTTCAGATTTGACCGTCAGCAACAGGTCGCCCTTTACTATCCAGTCGTTATATTTTCTTCCTGCAGAGAAGCCGGGATCCGTGGATGCCACCTTATTTTCCAGCCCATCCTCAATTCTGAGGCCGATGGTCCCGGTCAGTTCAGCCAGTCCATAAACATTTTGAAAGGTATTCATATGGCTATTGCCAGTCAGCGCTACCCACTTACCGGCATCAGAAAAACTTTGATAGTGACGAATAATTTTTTCAGCAAAGTAATTCATCATCTCCTGTCGGGTTGTATAACGGCCGTTGCCATTTATTCCAGCCTGCTGATAACTGGCGGTACAGTCTATTGCCACTATTCTGATACCTGCCTGGTGTGCTGCTTCGATTACGGCTAAAAAATTATATTTCTTGTTGGGATCACCGTAAGAATGCCCTGCATCCTGAAGAGTGAGATAACTTTTTAAAAGCGCGGGCATTTCGCCCTCTGGCGATAAAAAATACTCATCCAGACTCTCCTGATGAATGCCGGACAATAAATGTTCCATATAAAGCGTTCTGACACCCTGCAGGTAAAATTCAGCCATGTTATCGATTAAAAATTGCTTGCTGCCTGTATCAGCATGCGCTTCACCCAGTACTAATCCTTCAGTCAGGGGCATAACATGCCTAATCAGCTCTGGCTGAGACATCCCCGCCGCGGGTAGCTGAGCAATTTTTGTTAATATATTTTCTCTGTCGGGCAAGACAGTCTGACTCTGTTCATTCAGCTGTTCATTCAGTTGTTCGAAATACTGCGTAGCATCCGCCTGTAAACGCTCTCTTTTTTCAAGAAATTCATATTTTGCATTCAGTACTGGCGAGCTGTCTGTCTGGGAATAGTAGTCAGGATGAAATACTCTGCGGGAGGCATCTTCTTCAATCATCGTGGATATTATCGTCAGATGCGGTTTGCTGATTTCGTATTCCGGAATAAAAGCGACGGGGGATATATTCCGTTCGACGGATCGACTTCGTTCATCAGCGTAGCTGACCCGGTTGTCGCCAGTTGCCGCCGAATTCATCCCTGCTTTCTGTTCCCGTTCATGAACGCTGTCTGGTAGTTTCGGGTGCTCTTCAGGTGGCTTCATTAGTCATTCATTTTTTAGAGGGGAAGATACAAAACGCGCTCGGCGGTCGAACGTTTTTTTGGAGCACTAGAAGGAGAGTAAAGGAAAGCTATAAGGAAAGCTAAAGGCTGGCCCTGCGTTTTGATAAACTGAATGTCATTTTTTTCTCTTTGAAACACACTTTTTGCTCTTTAATTTTGCTCTTTAATTTTGCTCTTTAAAACATACCTTTTTCTCTTTGAAACATTTGATAGCGCGCTTAATGTCCGGTCTGTGTGATGCTCACATTTTACGGAATATCAAAGAACCATTAGTACCACCAAAACCGAATGAATTGCACAATGCGAACTCTATGCCGTTTGCCTGCCGTGCTTCATGAGGGACGAAATCTAAATCACAGCCTTCATCAGGATTATCCAAATTGATCGTTGGAGGAATAGCCTGGTTACACAAAGCCAGTATAGTAAAAATGGACTCTACCGCTCCGGCAGCCCCTAATAAGTGCCCTGTCATAGACTTAGTTGAGCTGATCATGACGTTACGCGCCCCGCTGCCAAATACTGTTTTGACGGCACAAGATTCTGCTTTATCTCCCGCTGGTGTAGAAGTGCCATGTGCATTGATGTAACCGATTTGTGATGCAGTAATTTTTGCATCGCGTAAGGCATTTTCCATCGCTAACGCGGCGCCAGCACCATTATTTGGCGGTGATGTCATATGATAAGCATCACTACTCATACCAAAACCAACAATCTCAGCATATATTTTCGCGTCACGCTTTTTAGCATGTTCATACTCTTCAAGTACCATTATACCGGCACCATCACCCAGCACAAAACCGTCACGATCCCGGTCCCACGGGCGGCTGGCAGCCTGTGGATTATCATTGCGGGTTGACAGAGCACGGGCAGCACTAAAACCACCAATACCAAGAGGTGTGCTCGCTTTTTCACCACCTCCTGCAATCATAACATCCGCGTCATTATGAGCGATGATACGTGCGGCATGCCCAATGTTATGCACACCCGTAGTACAGGCGGTGGTAACTGAAATACTTGGCCCGCGCAAACCATACATAATGCTCAGGTGACCAGCAATCATATTAACGATGGTGGACGGTACAAAAAATGGATTAATTTTTCGCGGTCCTCCCGCAATCAATGCGTTGTGGTTTTCTTCGATTAAACCCAGACCACCGATACCAGAACCAATAGCAGCTCCGATGCGACAGGCATTGTTTTCGGTTACCAGCAGCCCTGAGTCCTGCATGGCCTGGACACCCGCAGCAACGCCATACTGTATGAAAAGATCCATTTTTCGGGCATTTTTCCGCAAAATAACATCTTCGCAATTAAAATTTTTCACCATGCCAGCAAACCGTGTTGCATAAATACTGGTATCAAAATGGTCAATCAGGCAAATGCCACTCTGCCCGGCCAGCACAGCTTCCCATGCAGATTCTACTGTATTACCGACAGGGGACAACATGCCTAGTCCGGTCACAACAACTCGACGCTTAGACACCTTCATAACTCCGGATGAGGAAAAAAATGGTTCTGGACAAAAAATAAGGCGATCTGATGATCGCCACGATACAGTTTTACTGACTATTTTTTATGAGCTTCGATATAACTGATAGCGCAGCTCACTGTCTTGATCTTCTCAGCTTCTTCGTCTGGTATTTCAATGCCGAACTCATCTTCCAGCGCCATTACCAGTTCGACGGTATCAAGAGAATCTGCGCCAAGATCGTCCACCAGATCATGCTCGTTTTTCACATTTTCTGGTGCAACACCCAGTTGTTCCGCTATAATTTCTTTAACTTTTTCTTCGTTAGTACTCATACTGTTCAGTTTTCCTGTCAAAACTCGCTTGCGCGACGGTTTCCGTGGTTTATAAGTTTCCGTAGTTTACAATAAAACAACATGGCCCTCCTAAACCATACACATGCCACCATTGACATGTAATGTTTCACCTGAGATATAACCCGCTTCGTCAGAGGCTAAGAATGCGACTGCACTGGCTATTTCTCTGTCTTCCCCAAACCTGTTAGCTGGTACGTTGGCTAAAATGCCTGCTCGCTGGACATCTGTCAACGCCCGGGTCATATCAGTATCAATAAAACCGGGCGCCACAACATTGACAGTCACACCACGTGAAGCCACCTCACGTGCCAAAGACTTACTAAAACCAATCACGCCAGCTTTGGTCGCAGCGTAGTTGACCTGGCCTGTATTGCCCATAGTGCCAACAACAGAACCGATGGTGATAATTCGACCAAAACGTTTTTTTATCATGGAGCGCATAACCGCCCTTGAAAGACGGAAGACAGAAGTTAAATTAATATCCAAAACTTCCTGCCATTCATCATCTTTCATACGCATCAGTAAGTTATCACGCGCCACCCCAGCATTATTCACCAGAATACTGATTTCACCAAATTCAGCATGAACAGTTGCCAGCAGCGCTTCAATGGAAAGCGGGTTTGCAACGTCCAATACCAGACCGTGACCATGCTCTTTCAGGTAATCACTAATAGCATCGGCGCCCTTTTGAGTGGTCGCGGTGCCGATAACGCAGGCCCCGCGAGCTGATAATAATTCTGCCGTAGCGCGTCCAATTCCACGGCTCGCACCCGTGATAAGAACATTTTTTCCTTCAAAGCTCATATCATCCTCTTAAATTTTGTCCTCGGGACTGCTCGCGATCAATCCGTAAATAGATCCTGGACAGGCGATTAAAGCTCAAGCGCTGCTGACAACGTAGCGGCATCGTTAACTGCGGCAGCCTGTAACGTAGCAACAATGCGTTGTGTCAATCCTGTCAGGATCCTGCCAGGGCCTGCCTCCAGCAGCCACTCCGCCCCTTCTCTGGCAAGGCATTCGACGCTTTCAGTCCAGCGCACCGGACTGTACAGCTGGCGCACCAGTGCGCTGCGTATGGCACTCTCCGAAATTTCCATTTTTACATCCACATTATTGATTATCGGATATTTTGGCGCCTGAAAATTTATTTTTTCCAGAGCTAGCGCTAGTTTATCAGCTGCCGGTTTCATTAGCGCGCAGTGAGAAGGTACACCAACCGGTAAAGATATCGCCCGCCTGGCCCCTGCTTTTTTACAGGCTAATTCGGCACGCCTGACCGCTTCTGTGTTACCTGCAATCACCACCTGGCCTGGTGAGTTAAAATTAACGGGGGCGACAATCTGCCCCAGTGCGGATTCTTTACAAATAGTTGCAATGGTATGATTATCCAAACCGATAATTGCAGACATAGCGCCTCTGCCTTCGGGTACCGCCTCCTGCATTAGTTTTCCACGCAGCGAAACTAAGCTTACTGCCTGTTTAAAATCCAGAGCACCAGCACAAACCAAAGCAGCGTATTCACCTAAACTATGTCCTGCCATTATACCTGGTTCAGAGCCTTTGCAATGCTGCCAGACACGCCATATTGAGACGGAAGCCGTTAATAATGCTGGCTGAGTTTTCCAGGTTTTATTCAGTTCCTCAGCGGGTCCGTTTTGTGTCAGGTGCCACAAATCATAGCCCAGAACTGACGATGCCTCGCTGAATGTTTTTTTGACTATTGTAAAAGAAGCAGCCAGCTCAGCCAGCATTCCTGTGTGTTGCGAGCCCTGGCCTGGAAACACCATCGCAAATTTCGGCATGTTAGTTTCCCTGTTCATGAAAAACGCACATGAAAAACGCACATTAAAAACGCACCAACGCGGAGCCCCACGCAAAACCACCGCCGAACGCTTCAAGAAGAACAAGCTGGCCACGTTTAATGCGTCCATCACGCACTGCTTCATCCAAAGCGGCAGGTACCGAAGCGGCAGAGGTATTGCCGTGGCGATCCAGCGTAATAATCACCTTATTCATCTCCATCCCCAATTTTTTAGCTGTCGCACTAATAATACGCATATTGGCCTGATGAGGCACCAGCCAGTCAAGTTGTGAATAATCTAAATTATTTGCCTGTAGCGTTTCATCGACAATACTGGCCAGTTCAGTCACGGCGATTTTGAATACTTCATTACCCGTCATCGTAAGCCACGAAGATTTTTCCGGGCAGTGACGATCCTGATAGGGCAGAGCCAGTAACTCGCCATAACGACCATTAGCATGCAGATGAGTAGAAAGAATGCCAGGCTCTCTGGATGCTCCTAACACGACAGCACCCGCTCCGTCACCAAACAAAATCAACGTGGCACGATCGTCGGGGGCTAACGCGCGCGACAAAATATCAGAACCTACAACGATAGCATGGCGTACTGCACCGCTTTTAATGTACAGATTCGCAACGCTCAGAGCATAAGTGAAGCCGGCACAGGCAGCCGCTAAATCAAATGATATCGCATCGTCAATATCCAGCATCCGTTGTATTTGACAGGCGGAGCTTGGAAAAGCATGGCTGGATGTGGTGGTGGCAACAATGATTAACCCTATATCGTTTTTATCGATTTCTGCCATTGCCAGTGCGTTTTCAGCGGCCCAGTGACCCATGGTTGCTACGGTTTCTGATGGCTGTGCAATGCGACGCTCCCGGATCCCCGTTCTGCTGACAATCCACTCATCTGAGGTATCTGTGATTTTTTCTAAATCTGCATTGCTACGCACCTGTGCGGGCAAATAACTCCCGGTGCCTAGAATTTTTGTATACATGGACGATCAGTCGCTCTTGGGTAAGAACATGTTGTTAGGCGAGCCGCAATTCCTTCGGGGAGTTGTCGCCGTACTGCCTGAGCTGCCTGTTCTATTGCAACCGAAAATGCGTTTTGATTTGCAGAGCCGTGGCTTTTGACAACGACCCCTTGTAGTCCCAGAAGACACGCGCCGTTGTACTGGTCAGGACTCAAGTAACCGAACCGTTTTATTATTCGTTGTTGTAACCAGCGCTCTAATAACGTTATACATAAGCTCTGTTTACCCTTTTCTGGCACTGATTTTAAGAGTGATATGAACACCCTGATTACCCCTTCCATTGTTTTTAAAGTGATATTGCCGATAAAACCGTCACAAACTATGACATCTGCCTTTCCGGCGAGTAAATCATGTGCTTCCAGATAGCCAATATAATTGATAGTGGTCAGACTTTTTAAAATTGCCGCCGCGGCACGGATACTTGCCAGACCTTTTGCCTCTTCTTCACCGATATTAAGCAAGGCCACACGCGGGTTGATAATACCAGCCACTTCTTCTGCCATCACAGAGCCCATAATGGCAAATTGTGTTAAAACGGTACTGTCGCATTCCACGTTGGCGCCTAAATCTAAAAACACCGTTTTTCCGTGTTGCCGGTTAGGGATAATAGCGATTAATGCCGGGCGTATTATGCCCTCTAAGGGCTTAATAATCATTTTCGCTAATCCCATCAGTGTACCGGTATTCCCTGCACTAATGCAGGCCTGAGCTTCTCCATTTTTAATGAGCTCAAGGGCAACACGCATCGAGCTGCCAGAGCTGGTACGAATGGCAGTTGAAGGTTTAGTATCACTGACGACAACATGTGCGGTGGGGATAACCCGTAACCTTTCCAGCAACGCGGGATCGGCGGCAGCAAGTAACGGATTAATGGTTTCGGGAGAACCGACCAGTAGCAGTCTAAGCTTCAGATCCGCGGCTAATGCCTGCAATGCAGCAGGCACTGTCACCTGGGGACCGAAATCACCACCCATTGCATCCAGCGCAAGAGTCAGACTGGTCAAAATATCGCCTTGCTAATGAACAAATACTGTTTAGTCTATAACCTTGCGGCCGCGATAGTAACCACCCGCAGTAATATGGTGGCGCAGGTGAGTCTCACCGGAAGTTTTATCCACAGATAACAGTGGCGCGCTTAGCGCATCATGCGATCGACGCATACCACGTTTAGAACGAGTGGGTTTATTTTGTTGTACAGCCATTGAACTGCTCTCCTTAAATTACTTTTTTAAATTAAATTACTTTTTTAAACTGGTTAATACGCTGAATGGATTTGGTTTTTTTTTATCATCTGGCAACTGCCCAAACACCACATCCTTCATTTTACAATATCCGGATTCATGCAGTGCCACGACAGGTAACGAAAGAATAATTTCGTCTTCAATCATAGCCAGCAGATCAATAACACCAAATTTGTCTATTTCAACGGGTTCACAGGCTGCTGGTAGTGCTATGGCCTGTTCATCATCGGTCACCGGGCTAAGAGAGTAGCCAGCAGCGAGAGAGTGCTGAAACGTACCACTACAACGCTGACATATTAATGTTAATTTAACATTTAAATAACCTTTAATCACTACGCGCCGCTGATCATCAATATCAAACGACATAGTCGCCTCAACGTCGCTATCCACACTGACAACACATTCAGCAACCCGGGCAATCTGACGGGGCGAATAACTGCCTGTGTAGTTTAAGCGTTTTTGGGCAGCGCGAACGGCATTGATGGTCAAAGGTAATTTTACGTGTTGCATGAGGCCGACATAGTAGCTTTCCTGTAAGCAGGGAGTCAAAGAAAAAGAGGATATACCCAGCGGTTCTATTAAAATTTATTTTGTACCGATTGACGCAACATGCTCAAACAGTGACGCAATTGATTGTCCAGCGGTGCCTCAAGATGCATCGTCTCACCGCTGGCGGGATGTTCAAAACGTAACGCGGCCGCATGCAAAAACAGGCGGTTAAGCCCTGTTATTTTAAATGATTGATCAAATTGTGCGTCACCATAACGATCATCAAAAATAATCGGATGCCCGGCGTGTAAAGCATGTACACGTATCTGATGTGTTCTGCCTGTAATGGGGCTGGCTTTTACCAGCGTGACATGCTCAAAACGTTCTTCAACCTTAAAATGTGTTTCTGCTGGCTTTCCTTGCTCATGGACCTTCACTATTCGTTCACCATTTTGCATAACATTTTTCAATAATGGCGCCTGAACACTATTACAACGTGACGACCACTGACCCCTGACTAACGCCAGGTAATCTTTTTGCATACTTTTCAGCCGTAACTGCTCATGCAATGCCCGGAGCGCCGAACGGCGCTTTGCAATCAACAATACACCTGAGGTGTCACGATCAAGACGGTGGACCAGTTCCAGGAAGTGCGCATCAGGGCGCAAAGCCCGCAACCCTTCAATCACACCGAAACGCAGGCCGCTGCCACCGTGTACCGCGGTACCAAAAGGCTTATTAAGCGCCAGCAGGTAATCATCTTCAAACAGAACACAGTCGGCCAGTACTGCGATTTTACTGAATTTCGCAGACAGAGGTATGCCATCCGTATCGGCTATACGCATCGGGGGGATTCGTACAACATCACCCCCCGCGAGTCTGTATTCCGGTTTTGTCCTGTTTCTATTTACGCGCACCTCTCCCTTACGCAGGATACGGTAAATCATGCTCCTTGGTACACCTTTAAGATGAGTCAATAAGAAATTGTCGATCCGCTGACCCGTTACATCAACGGGGATAGTGATTAATTTTACAGATAAATGATTTGCTTTCATGGGCGGTGATTCTAAATAGAATTTCGCAGAAATAGCACTACTTTTTCCCTATTTTATTTTTAATGCGATTGCAGGGATAACAGCTGCTCAGTTGATAACAACAACTGATAATTTTTGCTCATAATCTGCCTTTACCGTGAGAGAATATTAACCCGGTGAGACAAAGGCACCTTGCTATAACGGTATCAGCAATGGAATAATGCAAGGAATTCTGCACTGGCTCTTAATATTACCTTAAGAGGTGTTTGTCGGATTATTACGTTTACCTGAGCACACGAGCGCAGCAATGGCATAAGACGTAGTGTGAAATCAAGTAATTAGCGAGCTACGAGTGCAACCAGTCCGGCGGAATAATGGGCGTGATTCTGTCGTTATTAAATTCAGAAGCTACCCTCTGCTTACCAGCTTCCATGCAGTCATGCAGTCATGCAGTCATGCAGTCATGCAGTCGACAACCGTGAGGCTGGTGATTTTGCCTTAAGACTCGATATTATCGGTTTAGTAGGTTTCTAATGGTTGTTTACCCGTGGTTTTAATGACAACGTCGAAATAACGAGTAAGTTTAAGATGAAAAGAATGTTGATTAACGCCACTCAGCAAGAGGAGTTGCGTGTTGCCCTTGTGGACGGGCAGCGACTTTATGATTTAGATATCGAAAGTCCGGGTCACGAGCAAAAAAAAGCGAATATCTACAAAGGAAAAATTACCCGTGTTGAGCCCAGCCTTGAGGCGGCTTTCGTCGATTATGGTGCCGACAGGCATGGTTTTTTGCCACTCAAGGAGATAGCACGCGAGTATTTTCCCGGTGATAACTCTTCGACAGGCCGCCTGAATATCAAAGATGCATTGCGCGAAGGCCAGGAAGTTATCGTGCAGGTCGATAAAGAGGAGCGTGGTAACAAGGGCGCCGCTTTAACCACATTTATCAGTCTGGCTGGCAGTTATCTGGTATTGATGCCCAATAATCCCCGGTCCGGAGGTATTTCACGCCGGATAGAAGGTGATGACCGTACCGCATTAAAAGAGGTGTTATCAGCACTGCAACTACCCGAAAGCATGGGATTGATTGTACGTACTGCCGGTGTCGGAAAATCTGCTGAGGCGCTGCAATGGGACCTTTCATTTCGCATGAAACACTGGGATGCAATCAAAAAGGCCGCAGAGGGTCGTGCAGCGCCGTTTTTGATCTATCAGGAAAGTAACGTTATTGTACGCGCTTTTCGTGACTATCTGCGTCCTGATATCGGTGAAATAATTATCGATAATCCAAAAATTCTCGAATTAGCTAAAGAACATATGGCTGCTTTGGGACGTCCGGATTTTGGCAATAAAATTAAATTGTACGAAGGTGACATTCCGCTATTTAGCCATTATCAAATTGAGTTTCAGATTGAGTCTGCATTCCAGCGTGAAGTACGGCTTCCTTCCGGTGGTTCTGTGGTCATAGACAGTACCGAAGCACTGACTGCCATCGACATTAATTCCGCGCGGGCGACGCGTGGCGGGGACATTGAAGAAACGGCATTTAATACCAATTGTGAGGCTGCCGATGAAATTGCCCGTCAGCTACGCCTTCGCGATTTGGGGGGATTAATTGTCATCGACTTCATTGATATGACGCCAATACGTCATCAGCGTGAAGTTGAAAATCGTCTGCGTGATGCCGTACACGAGGATCGTGCGCGCATTCAAATTGGCCGTATCTCCCGCTTTGGCCTGCTGGAAATGTCACGCCAGCGTTTAAGCCCGTCACTGGGTGAATCCAGCCACCATGTTTGCCCGCGTTGTAGCGGTACGGGTACCGTTCGTGATAATGAATCACTGTCGCTATCCATCTTGCGGTTAATTGAAGAAGAGGCATTAAAAGAAAATACCCATGAAGTCCATGCCATCGTTCCCGTGCCGATCGCGTGTTACCTGCTGAACGAAAAACGTGAATCGGTGAATGCCATTGAAAAGCGTCAGGGGGGCGTCAAAGCTGTTATCGTGCCGAACGAAAAAATGAAAACACCGCATTACTCGGTGCTGCGAGTACGTAAAGGAGCTGAAATCTCTGCAGCCAGCTATCTGTTGCCGCAACTGCACGAAGCCACGACAATACAGCCTCAGGATGAAATTTCAGGCGAACGCAAATACCTGGAAAGGCCGGCGCTGGAACCTTTTCTCCAGGCAGAAGCATCGCCGTCAACGTTATTTGAACAAACCAGTGGTACAGTGACTTCGCGCCCGGAAGCAGCCCAGCGCGATGAGGGAGCGGCGGCGGGGCCATCTCTGTTCGCGCGTGTAGTCAGCAGGTTCAAAACTGTTTTTGCTTTATCTACACAAATTAAAACAGAGTCTGTCGAAACTCAAAAATCTGAAATCACCGATAATGCTTTGCAGCAAACGGACAGTTATCCGCCCCGTCTAAATAACGGTCACCGGAGCCACAACGACAGGCACAACAACCGTAATACTCGTAATGATCAGCGCTCTAACAGACGTCATGCAGCACGTAATAACAGAGATCTCACACTACAACGTAATGATTCTGATTCCGTTGATACACATAAAATAACCGGCGAAGAGCAGCAGCGGACCCGTGATCAAAAAACGGACCAGCGCCCCCGTCAGAATGAAAAAAAGCCCGTTACGCAGGAAATTAAAACCACTCAGGTTGTTGAATCCATTGAACAAAAAAATGGAATAGAGCCCAAAAATGGAATACTGCCTGAAGCCGATATCGAACAGCGGATGACACCGCGCCGGCCGCGCCGTGTGTTAACACACGAAGTACGAATGCAGCATAATGACACTCAGCAAACCGGGTCATTTGAAGAAACCGAAAATGAGCGCGGCGCAGCAACAACTGCAAAACAGAGCAGTTTACTTATCACAGCGGCTGCTGAAGACGATCAGCCACTGTTTTCGCAAACTGCCGCTGATTTAGTGAAAAACGCAGCACCGGGTGATAACCGCGATATCAGCTCAGATATTAATGGTGAAAATAATGGTGAAAACGCGGAGATGATGCCGCGTCGTTCGCGTCGTTCACCCCGCCATCTGCGTGTCAGTGGTCAGCGCCGTCGTCGTTATCGTGACGGACATCCTCCGGTAAAGTCCGCTGTATCGTTAATCGGTGCGTTCGCTTCACCTGAGCTCGCTTCCGGCAAAGTTTGGGTTGATTATTCTGGGATAGTATCTGTTCCCTTGGTTATGGAAGAGAAAAGCAGGGTCAGTCAGCAGGTTGCTGAAATTACCGCTTTTTCAGTTGAATCTGCCCTGAATACTACAACTCAGGAAGAAGTAATCCTGACTGAAGCGGCTACGCGCACTCTGCAACCGTCGGTTACTGTCCGCAGAGATCATGTTTCATCACCGATGACCAAAGCGCCGGCGCCGTGCTCTGTTCCTGAAACGCCAAAGACGGAGAATGGGCAACGTCTTTCTTTTGAGTTTTCCGGAAAAGGATCAGCCGGTGGGCATGCAGCCATCAGTCAGGCCGCGGTACCGCCAGGGCGGCCACAGCCCATTAAATAAGTTAAGTAAATTTACTTAGCAGATCACAGGAAGTTAATTATGCCCATCGCTATTTTAATAGTTATTTTCGTTGCCATGGTTTTAGTTTTTTCGGGTATTAAAATTGTGCCTCAGGGGTTCCAGTGGACCGTAGAACGTTTTGGACGCTACACTAAAACGCTAATGCCGGGTTTGAATCTGCTGGTGCCATTTATGGATCGTGTTGGTCGTAAGATTAATATGATGGAACAAGTTATAGACATTCCTTCGCAGGAAATTATCTCCCGTGATAATGCCAATGTAGCCATTGATGCGGTCTGTTTTATTCAGGTTATCGACCCCGTTCGGGCGGCTTATGAAGTCAGTAATCTGGAATCCGCCATCGTTAATCTGACGATGACCAACTTTCGCACCGTATTAGGATCAATGGAACTGGATGAAATGCTCTCCCAGCGTGACAACATTAACAGTCGTTTGTTGCATATCGTTGATGAAGCTACCAACCCATGGGGGGTAAAAATTACCCGTATTGAGATCCGTGATGTGCGCCCGCCAGCTGAGCTGGTCTCTGCCATGAACGCACAGATGAAAGCGGAGCGTACCAAACGAGCCGATATTCTGGAAGCTGAAGGGGTGCGGCAGGCGGCGATTCTGCGTGCTGAAGGCGAAAAACAGTCCCAGATTCTGCATGCAGAAGGTGAGCGTCAGGCGGCGTTTTTACAGGCTGAGGCACGTGAGCGGGCCGCCGAAGCAGAGGCTCAGGCGACTAAAATGGTGTCGGATGCTATCTCGGCTGGCAATATCCAGGCCATTAACTACTTTGTTGCGCAGAAATATACGGACGCCCTGCAAAAAATTGCCTCATCGGGTAACAGTAAAGTGATTATGATGCCACTGGAAGCCAGTAACCTGATGGGATCAATTGCTGGCATCAGTGAACTGATTACGGCGGGTCAGAAAAATCAGGGAAAATAGCATTATGTTTGAACAAATTTTTGAACAGATTGTAGCTAATCCAGCCTGGTTCTGGCTCTCTCTCGGTGGGGTGTTGCTGGCAGCGGAAATGTTGGGTCTGGGCGGTTATTTGTTATGGAGTGGTATTGCGGCGGTTATCGTCAGCATGGTACGAGGATTGCTGCCGTTGAGCTGGCCATGGCAGGGTTTGCTGTTCGCACTGCTGACTGTGGTCGCGGCACTCCTTTGGTGGCACTGGGTAAACAGATACAGAGCTGTTCTTTCTTCGTTCATCAACCAGCGCGTCCAGCAGCTTATCGGGCAGCGCGCTGTCCTGACCGAAGCGACCAAAAACGGTTATAGCCGGATAAAAATAGCTGACGGCAGCTGGCGCATCCAGTCAGATAGCGCGCTGCCAGCTGGTACAGAGGTAGAGGTGGTTGCAGTTGATGGTATTACGCTTAAGGTGCGGCCATTAATCACACGAGTTTCGCAGCGGGCTAACCGGGATGAGCCAGTAATGATCTGATGTAGTCAGTAATGGCGTTTTTGATGACAGCCCAGTTTTGTTGGTAAAACGTTATTTTTTGAGACAAGCGACGCTTATGCTGCTCAAACCACGCTGCGATG
>CANJWD010000021.1 GCA_947478475.1 Enterobacterales bacterium | reverse complement strand
CTACGCCGTTATGTCTGGTCAAACAGACACGTCCGTGAAGCGGCGCAAGCCGTCAGCGAGAAACCAGACCGCGCGGTAACGTGCTGTCACCCTGTAAAGGGAATCCTCTTCCTGAGTCACGCAGTGCGAAGGGAGGGGAGGATATCAATTTCTGACACACTTTCATTTAAAGCACAGGGTGCCATATCATTGTGACTAATTGTCATACAAACCATTAATAGTTTAAAACTTATGACGCATAACGCTAAAAAACCACTACTGATATTCATTTTATCATTGCTACTGGTCTGGAATTACCTGCCAGCACAAGCTTTTCCCGTTCAGAATGCACCCGTTATTGGATTTTCCCCAGACGGAGATGCTTTGAGCGTAGTGCTGGGTGGAATTCAGAGTGCGCAATACAGTATTGAGGTGGCAGCTTACAGCTTCACCAGCAAACCCATTGCCACGGCACTTATTAATGCCGTCAAGCGAAACGTTAAAATAAGAGTGGTTGCAGATGAAAAAGCCAGCCTGAACCGCTACACTGCGGTGACATTTCTGGCTAATCAGGGCGTTTCTGTCCGGCTTACTAAGCGTTATGCCATCATGCACAATAAATATATGATTATCGACAGCCGGCATGTTCAAACAGGTTCATTCAATTATACTTCCAGTGCTGCTACAAAAAACGCTGAAAACGTAATTTTACTGAGAAATGTTCCTGACGTGGCAGAGATCTATCTTAATGATTTTGAAAAATTGTACGCACAAGGGGTGGAGTTACGACCGTAATCCCTGATTACTCTACCACAATATTTGGCGCGATCTGGCAAGGCTGATACCATGAGTCACGGCTTACTTATTATTCAAAATTATTCAAAAATTCAAATGGCTGACATTTACGGACATGTTTTATGGCAATTTCGATCAAACTACCTGAACACATTGAAAAAATGCGTATTGCGGGCCATCTGGCTGCACAAGTACTGGAAATGATCGGGCGCTATGTAAAGCCTGGCGTAACAACCGGTGAACTGGACCAAATCTGCCATGACTATATCATCTATCAGCAACATGCTACCGCTGCATGTCTGGGTTACCGTGGATTCCCTAAATCCGTCTGTATTTCAGTGAATGATGTTATCTGTCACGGCATTCCCAGTTACGATAAATTTCTAAAAGAAGGCGATATCGTCAACATCGATGTGACTGTTATTAAGGACGGTTTTCACGGTGATACTTCCAGGATGTTTGTTGCCGGTGATCCTACTATTTTGGGTGAACGTTTATGCCGGATCACACAGGAAAGCCTTTATCTGGCAATCAAAATGGTTAAACCAGGTATATCTCTGAACTCGTTAGGTGAAAAAATTCAACAATTTGTTGAAAATGAAGGTTTTTCAGTGGTACGTGAATATTGTGGTCATGGCATTGGCGAAGCTTTCCACGAAGAGCCACAGGTTCTGCACTATGGCGCTGAAGATACGGGTATTTTTTTGCAATCAGGGATGGCATTTACTATTGAACCTATGGTTAACGCCGGTAACCACCACGTCCGTACAATGAAAGATGGCTGGACAGTAAAAACAAAAGATCGCAGCCTGTCAGCACAATATGAGCATACTATTGTGGTAACTGATAATGGCTGTGAAATAATGACGTTGCGTAGCGATGAGACCTTATCCAGAATTATTGTGCACGGATAAATATATCAGGTTAACAGACACTTCTAACGCAAATAATTATCTATATATATTATTACTCTTCATATCATTATCATGATGAGGTTTAAAAAAATAACATGCAACAACTACAAACTATTATTGAAAACGCCTTTAAAAACCGTGCCGAAATTACCCCAAAAAATGCAGATAACGTAATGCGCGCCGCGATTAATCAGGCAATTCATCTTTTAGATAGTGGTGTGTTACGCGTGGCGGAGAGAATTAATGGCCAATGGATCACGCATCAGTGGCTGAAAAAAGCCATACTGCTGTCATTCTGTATCAATGATAACCAGTTTATTGAAGGAAGTGAAACGCATTATTACGATAAAATTCCATTAAAATTCAAAGACTTTAATCAATACACTTTCAAGCATACAGGTGTTCGTGTGGTGCCTCCCGCCTGTGTGCGTAAAGGTGCATTCATTGCCAAAAATGCTGTTCTGATGCCGTCCTATGTCAATATCGGTGCTTTCATTGATGAAGGTACGATGGTGGATACCTGGGCAACTGTTGGTTCGTGTGCTCAAATCGGAAAAAATGTTCATTTATCTGGTGGTGTTGGCATTGGTGGAGTACTGGAGCCATTACAGAGTAATCCAACTATTATTGAAGATAACTGTTTTATCGGTGCTCGCTCAGAAGTGGTTGAAGGCGTGATTGTGGAGGAAGGTTCCGTTATTTCTATGGGCGTATTCATTAGCCAAAGCACCCGCATTTTTGATCGGAAAACCGGGGAGATTCACTATGGCCGGGTACCCGCACATTCCGTAGTAGTGGCTGGTAATCTTCCCTCTAAAGATGGCAGTCACAGCCTGTACTGCGCAGTGATCGTCAAAAAAATTGATGAAAAAACGCGTAAAAAAATCAGTGTCAATGATTTGTTGCGTAACATAGAGTAAGTTACATACAATCCACCTGCCAAAACGCCGCCCTCGTCTTTGTGAAGAGGCTCGTCGTGAAGAGGCACGTCAAAAACCGCTTATCGCATCGCTATACCTTTAGAGCGGCTGTTGATGGTTATGCATCTTGCGATTATGTAAAAGGACCAGAGAATGTCATTTGAAGTATTTGAAAAACTAGAAGCAAAAGTTCAACAAGCAATTGATACTATTTCATTATTGCAGATGGAAATCGAAGAACTGAAAGAGAAAAACAGTACCCTGTCACGGGAGCTGCAGGACGCAACAGAAGGCAGCCAGACGCTGTTGTATGAAAGTGAACAGTTAAAACAGGAAAGAGATGTCTGGCAAGAACGCATCCATGCTTTACTGGGAAAGATGGAAGAAGTGGAGGAGAGATAGTGGGCGAGAGATTATAGGGGAGACAGAGCGTCCCGACCTCTCACGCCGCAGGGAGGTTCATGGCTAGTCAGTGCTGTCTTCATTTAGCGAATTTTCTGACAGGACAACGCCCGTATTATCTGCATAGAGATAATCTTCCGGAAAAAAGGTGACACCACCAAATTTAACACAGATATTGCTCTTCCCCACACCTTCGCTGACCGCGCCGGTTGGTACTGCTGCCACTGCCTTAATACCAATGTTCAGCTGTGCAAGCTCATCTACCTGGCGCACGGCGCCGTAAACCACCATTCCTTCCCACCCATTCATAGCGGCAACTCTGGCAATTTCAGCGTCGATCAGTGCGTGTCGTACTGATCCACCGCCATCGATCACCACTACCAGACCGCGACCATCTTTTTCAAACAAATCCAAAAGCAATCCATTATCTTCAAAACATTTCACCGTAATGATTTTTCCAGAAAATGAACTACACCCACCAAAATTGGAGAAAAGAGGCTGCACAACATTCACCTCTTCGTGATAACTATCACACAGCTCAGAAGTATCATATTTCATCAGGATCAACGTCAGGTTATCGGCTGGAGCTGGCAGTATATCCCCTTCCGATTAATGTTAGCAAAACCATCAATTGTTAAACGTGTCTGTGTTTTTAAATTACAAAATAAACCGACTCAAATCTTCATCAGCAACCAGTTTATCCAGATGAAGGGCTACATAATCCTCATCAATAGTGACCGACTGACCACTATTTTCATTGGCATCAAAGGAGATATCTTCCATTAGGCGTTCCAGAACAGTATGCAAGCGGCGGGCACCGATATTTTCAGTTTGTTCGTTAACTTGCCATGCAGCTTCAGCGATATGACGTATTCCATCAGGCGTAAAATGAATACTCATACCTTCTGTAGCCATTAACGCCTTATATTGCTCAGTAAGTGAGGCGCTTGGTTCAGTCAGAATACGTTCAAAATCTTCAGTCGTTAATGCTTCCAGTTCAACACGAATAGGCAAACGTCCTTGCAGTTCAGGGATCAAGTCTGAAGGACTGGCAATCTGGAATGCGCCTGACGCTATAAACAAAATATGATCTGTTTTCACCATACCGTGCCTGGTAGAAACCGTACAGCCTTCTACCAAAGGCAGCAAATCACGCTGAACACCTTCACGAGAGACATCATGTCCCGAGGTTTCGCCACGTCTGCAAATTTTGTCTATCTCATCAAGAAAAACGATCCCGTGTTGCTCTACCGCTTCAATAGCCTGTTGTTTCAATTCTTCAGGATTGACCATTCTGGCGGCTTCTTCTTCAACTAAAAGTTTAAAAGCCTCCTTGACATTAACTTTGCGCTGTCTTTGTTTTTGACCGGCAATATTCTGAAACATGGACTGCAACTGATTAGTCATCTCTTCCATGCCTGGAGGAGACATAATTTCCATACCAATAGCGGCCACAGCCAGTTCGATTTCTATTTCTTTATCATCTAACAGGCCTTCGCGTAATTTTTTACGAAAAATCTGGCGCGTCGTAGAAAATTCCTGAGACTCTTCAGTCTGGCTCCAATTATTTTTTGCCGGAGGCAATAATATATCCAGAATGCGTTTTTCAGCCAAATCTTCGGCACTGGAGCGCATTTTTTCCATAGACTGATGCCGGGCCATTTTGATTGCTGCATCGGTGAGATCACGGATAATAGAGTCAACTTCTTTACCAACATAACCCACTTCAGTGAATTTTGTTGCTTCAACTTTGATGAATGGCGCATTGGCGAGTTTTGCCAGCCGACGGGCTATTTCTGTTTTACCAACCCCGGTTGGACCAATCATCAAAATATTTTTCGGAGTAACCTCAGAGCGCAACGCTTCACTAAGCTGCATGCGCCGCCAGCGGTTACGCAATGCAATCGCCACGGCACGTTTGGCTTTATTCTGGCCAATAATATAGTTATCAAGCTCGTTTACAATTTCGCGTGGGGTCATTTCAGACATATCATTCGATCCTTAACTTCCTGGGCGTTAATTCTTCAATGGTTTGGAACCGATTGGTATAAATACAGATATCCCCTGCGATACTAAGTGCTTTTTCAACAATTACTCTGGCATCTAAGTCAGAGTTTTCTAACAGGGCACGTGAGGCAGCCTGAGCATATGGCCCGCCAGAGCCGATAGCGATCAGATCATTTTCAGGCTGCACAACATCACCATTGCCGGTAATGACCAGTGACGTATCTTTATCGGCAACAGCAAGCAGCGCCTCAAGACGGCGCAACATACGGTCAGTACGCCAGTCCTTCGCCAGTTCTACCGCGGCCTTGACTAAGTGGCCCTGATGTTTTTCTAATTTACGCTCAAACAGTTCGAACAGAGTAAAAGCGTCCGCTGTTCCGCCAGCAAAACCAGCAATAATTTGATCATCGTAAAGACGGCGAACTTTACGCGCATTGCTTTTCATTACCGTATTTCCCTGGGTGACCTGACCATCCCCCCCGATAACAACATGACCGTTACGGCGCACACTTACTATTGTAGTCACAAATAAAACCCCACGGAGCAAGGATATTAGCGTTGTACCATAAATAAAAAACAGGGCACAGGAATAAATGGATAACTACAGCTTGGGAGAAACTACTGTTTTTTCAACCCCAGATTACTAAAAATCTGTCAAAAATTTCTTAACATCGCTGACATTTTGTCAAAATCGCTTCAATAAGCAATAGCCGAAAAGCGCTCACCTCAACGCGCAGACTGCGGCTTTTCACCTGTTTTTTTCTTAGCTGATTCCATTGAGTGTGGATTTAAACTACTACGTTCCACAGGAATGCAGTCTGATATTCTTGCACTCGTCAGTTGCTGTAAAATTGTACCCACAAAATGCCGATCACTGTATGGTCCAAGCACAACACGATTCCAGCCCTGACTGGCAGTTATATAGCTTTCAATACCCGCGAAGGCCAGCTGCGCACGGACCGCTTCCGCCTGCTTTATTGCGCGGAAAGAACCGCATTGGATCAGCCAGGATTGACTCTTGTTTTTATCCAGAGCAGATCCTGCTGTTTGTGATGCCGGGTCTGCGGGCGCTTGACGCGGATCACTGTATGGGATTTGCCGCAGTTGTGCTGGCAACTGAGGTTCAGAGGGTATCCGGGCTCCAGGATGACGATTTTCTAACTCTTTAATATAACGCCAGCGTTCCTCTGGCTTTGGTGGTAATCCCTGCATAAGAGCAGAATTACTGGTTTCTGTTAATGACGGAGGATTCCACTGTTTTTTATAAAAAATCAACCAGATGATGCCGATGAAAAAAACCACTAAGGTTGCGGCAATCACCATTACTGTATTGGATACACTTGGGGCGTTACGTTTTTTTTGGCTGGCATCTCTTCTCGCTGCTTCCCCTCTGCACCCACGATTTACGTAGTCTTTTCGTGCCACAATAATTTTGATCCTGGCATGGTGAGCTAGTGTTTAGGTGCGCAGGTACTTGCCCGAATAATTAATTTAGTTTCTAACAACTGTGAACCCGCTGGCATTGAATGCCCCTGCAACCGTTTAAGCAATAGTAACATTGCCTTCTGACCAATTTGGTATCGAGGCTGGGCTACAGTAGTCAGTGGTGGTGAACAATACTGAGATAAACTAAGATTATCAAAACCAATTATTGACACATCCTGCGGAATAATAATGCCAAGTTTGTGGGCTTGCTGCACTGCACCGACAGCCATAGTGTCGTTATGACAAAAAATCGCGGTGGGTGGACGAGCTAATTGCATCAGTGTAGCAAATGCCCGGGCACCGCTTTCGTAGGTAACATCACCGCGCATCACGTAGTTTTTTTCCACCACCAGACCATTACGCTGTAATGCCTGAATATAACCCTGAAGGCGGAAATGGCTGAACGCTATAAATTCGGACCCTGCAATACAGGCAATTTTCTTATGGCCTAATTTATACAAATAGTGAACGGCTTCAAACGCTGCGGTAAGGTTATCAATATGTACGCAGGGCAGCTCAAGATCCGGACTAAACTTAATAACCATCACCATTGGCGGCAAATTGCTTCGATCTGTTTTAAGTGTATCGAAAGGCGGATCTAATCCTAATAGCAGGATGCCATCGATCTGTTTGGTCATGATCAAATTTACCACAGTCCGTTCAAATTGATGTTGCGGAGCACAACTACTGATCAGTATCAGGTAACCATGCCCTGCAGCCGTTTGCTCAATACCCTGAATAATTTCGATGAAAGAGGGGTCACTAATGTCAGAAATAATGACTAAAATAGTGCGTGAATCATTACGTTTAATACGATGAGACAGTGCCTGAGGCAAGTAACCCGTAGCTCTGGCTGCCTGCTCTACTTTCTGCCGCGTGAGGGTAGATACTTTTTTTGGATTCATCAATGTTCGTGACACTGTCGCTGTTGAGACTCCAGCCATTTCAGCAACATTTTTCATGGTAACCACGGTGGATTCTTTTTTATTCTCCAATGCCGTTCTCCTTGATATGATCCGGACTCTGGCTTTATCGATGCTACTAAATACTAACTCTCTGTTGGATCGACGTCCAGCACCCACCTCACCTTCCTTGCCTGAGGCAGGGCGGCTATTGATGGCAGCAGGGTATTAATCAATTTTTGCAATAACAGACGAGAAGAATGTTGCAATAATAATTGCCAGCGGAAGCGTCCGCCACGCTTTGTCTGTAGTGCGGGTACCGGGCCCATAATCCATAATGCGTTATCGTTTAGCGCACTGCCCTCCAGTAAATGGCGTAATTGCTGTAAAAACAACGGCGCATGATGGTTATCATGATCCTCCGATCGAACGATAATCTGACGGCTGAAGGGAGGTAAAAATGCGCTTCTTCTTTCCTCGAGAGCCTGTCTGGCAAAGGCATCGTAACCAGCATTAAGCAGAATTTGTAATAGAGAATGTTCCGGGTGATGAGTTTGCAGAATAACTTCTCCTGGTTTCCCTGCCCGCCCCGCTCTGCCAGCAACCTGAGTGTAAAGCTGTGCAAAGTGCTCGGCTGAGCGGAAATCAGCAGAAAATAGAGCCCCGTCGATATCCAGCAGTGCTACAAGCGTAACATCAGGAAAATGATGCCCCTTGGCTAACATTTGAGTACCGATTAAAATACGTGCCCCGCCCCGATGAATATCAGCCAGATGTTGTTCCAGCGCCCCCTTACGGCTGGTAGTGTCACGGTCAACTCGGGTAACCGGGATGCCGGGAAACAGAGGTGATAACTTCTGCTCCAGCTGCTCGGTGCCAAGACCTGCTGGCATTAAATGAGTGGAACCACACTGCAGGCACTGATCAGGTATCTGTCGCCGGCTGTCACAATAATGGCAACGCAGCTGACGCAGGGTTTGATGCAGACTGTAGTAATGGTCACAACGCTGACATTCGGCGATCCAGCCACATTCATGACAGAGCAAAGCCGGAGCATAGCCACGCCGGTTAAGAAACAGGATAATTTGGTTATCAGCAGACAGATGTTTTTGTATGCGCGCAACTAATGGCTGAGAAAGTCCGGCAGTAAGAGGTAATCCTTTTAAATCAAAAATAGAGTGATCGGCCAGCGTAGCGTTACCCGCACGCTTTGACAGCGTAAGCTGGCGGTATTTTCCTGACTGAACATTGTGCAGCGTTTCCAGTGAGGGAGTTGCTGATCCCATCACCAGCGGGATATTTTCTTCTTTGGCGCGCATCACAGCCAAATCACGCGCCTGATAACGCCAGCCATCTTGCTGTTTATACGAACTGTCATGTTCTTCATCGATGATGATAATTCCGAGGCGGATAAAGGGGGTAAATACAGCTGAACGAGTGCCAATCACTATGGCTACTTCACCGTTACGAGCCCTTAACCACACCGCCATGCGTTCACTGTCGTTTAAATTCGAATGCAAAACATCAATCGGTGCATTAAAGCGTTCACTAAAGCGGGAGATAGTCTGTGGGGTCAGACCAATTTCAGGAACAAGAATCAGCACCTGTTTTCCAAGAAGCAGAATATTTTCTAATACTCTGCAGTAAACTTCTGTTTTACCAGAACCAGTTACGCCAAAAAGTAACCAGACTACAAATTGCCGATCTTCACGACAAATTGCCTCTATGGAAACGGTCTGTTCCATGTTAGGGCTAACGCGCTCTCCGGACACAGAAAAATGGGCGTGCCAGTCGTGGATGTCAGCGGGCAGCGATCGAAGCTCAGCGAGCCCTTTATCGCGTAACGCCTTGAGTACACTTTCAGTGAGCATCATTTTTTTGATCTGGTGACGATAAATGGGTTGTTGTATTAAAGCAGCCAGAGCCTGTTGCTGTTTATGGGCACCTTTTAGGCTTTCCAGTGCAATAGCTTTCCCCGAAGATGTGGCAAACCACCGCCAGAGTAACGCTGATGTTGCGGGTTTCCCCTGACGCAATAAAACAGGTAATGCCTGAAATAAAACCTCTCCCAGGGGAGAGTGATAATATTTTGCAGCCCAGTGGAGAATGCGCCACAGACTGGCTGGAAATAAGGAGTGATTATCCAGAATTGCATCAATAGGTTTAAGTCGTTCAGGGGGTAATTTGCTATTTTCACTCGTGCTAACCACGATACCAATAGCAGTGCGTTGACCAAAAGTGACACCGACGCGCGTGCCAATAAGTGGACGGCACTGATCGGGCTTTAGCTGATAATCGAATAAGCGGTTCAACGGGACAGGCAAGGCTACCTGAATAACGAACATGAAACTATCCTCATGAAACTATCCTCATGAAACTATCCTGAGTAAAAAACGAATGAGATAACCTGACGGTACGACGTTGACAACGGACTACTGGCAGGAACAAAATAGTACGGGCGCTATTGCGCTGCTTTCTCGTGTTCTGTAGGATTTACCGTTTTTCGATGAATCCTGTACCAGGGTTTTATTATTATCAACTGCGTGTGGTGTCTGGCAGAATCAGGACCAGATAGCGATACGACCTTAACGACAGAGGTTCCCTAAATGAAGCAAGGTATTCACCCGAAATACGAACTGATTACTGCATCGTGTTCTTGCGGCAATATTATCAGTATAAAATCCACTGCAGGTCATAATTTGAATCTGGACGTTTGTGGCGAATGCCACCCCTTTTACACCGGGAAGCAACGCGATGTAGCCAGCGGTGGTCGTGTTGATCGCTTCAATAAGCGTTTCAGTATGCCAGGCATCAAGAAATAACTATTGTCTTCAGGAGACGAGCAGAACGAGCAGTTACGAAGCTGCTGTTGCAAATAGTCAGTATTCCCATGTTTCAGGGTTAACGCCCAGTTCACGCATTATTACCTTTGCAGACTGAGGAATTTCGTCGCTGAGCTCTTTGCTCAGATCGTTGTCGCCGGGTAGTGGTTGCCCTGTGAAGGCGTGCAGAAATGCCTCACACAGTAGTTCACTGTTAGTGGCATGACGCAAGTTATTGATTTGTCTTCTTGTCCTCTCATCCGTGAGAATCTTCAGTACTTTTAACGGAATAGACACTGTAATTTTTTTAACCTGTTTGCTTTTTTTACCGTGTTCAGCATAAGGACTGACATATTCACCGTTCCACTTAGCCATGGGACACCCTAAATTTTAAATAAAAATAAAACACGCCTTAAAGATCGGCCCATTATGCCCGACTTTTATTGTCGTCGCTTTGTTACATTCAGTTTTATCCGGGACTTTTTTTCCTGTTTTTAGCAGCGGGTCTGTCAGAAGCTGCTCGCTGTCGTCGTGAATGAGATTCAGACGGAGAAAAAATGAGCTTACTGAAAAACGGGGGGATATATGGGCGGCAGTTACATAAATTTGGTGGTAGCAGTCTTGCAGATGTGACCTGCTATCGGCGGGTAGCTGGTATTATGGCCAGTTACAGTCAGCCTGGAGACTTAATGGTAGTATCCGCTTCCGGGAATACGACTAACCAGCTAATTAACTGGCTTAAACTCAGTCAGACTGAGCCTGTATCTGCTTATCAGGCACAAAAAAATTTGCACGATTATCAGTATCAACTCATTGACGGTCTGTTATTGCCTGAAATGGCGCAACTGCTCGCAGCCAGTTTTATTCAGGATATGAAATTTATCACTGAGTTGCTGAATGGCAGAGTAAACGATGCTGTCTATGCCGAAGTTGTCGGACATGGTGAAATATGGTCGGCACGCTTGATGGCGGCGCTACTGAACCAGCAAGGGCTCGGTGCCAGCTGGCTTGATGCACGTCGTTTTTTACGCGCTGAGCGTACTGCTCAGCCACAGATCGACACTGCGCACTCTTATCCACTGTTACAAAAAATAATGGCTCAGCAGGGCAATAACCGTCTGGTTATCACCGGTTTCATCTCCCGCAATGGCGCCGGAGAAACAGTGCTTCTGGGGCGAAACGGCAGTGATTATTCTGCCACTCAAATTGGGGTATTGGCCGCCGCAAAACAGGTCACTATCTGGAGTGATGTGGCTGGCATTTATAGCGCTGATCCACGCAAAGTGGAAGATGCGCACCTGCTACCCTCGCTGCGTCTTGACGAAGCAAATGAGCTGGCGCGGCTATCCACATCTGTTTTGCATACCCGAACACTGCAACCTGTGTCTGCCAGCAATATCGATTTACAATTACGTTGCAGCTATCAACCGGAGCAGGGTTCAAGCAGAATTGAGCGAGCATTAACGACGAGTAACGGTGCCAAAATTGTGACCAGTCATGACGATGTTTGTCTGATCGAATTACGAGTTACCAGACAGAATGATTTGTTGCTGATACAAAAAAAAATAGATTTGTTGCTCAAACAGGCTTGTATCAGACCACTGTTCAGCGGTGTCTTTCCCGATCGTAACTTGCTTCAGCTCTGCTATACGGCTGAGGTGTTCGGCAATGCAGTGGCTGTACTGATCCAAGCGACTTTGCCTGGCACCATTTCTTTACGCGAGGGTCTTACAATGGTGGCGTTAGTGGGAGCGGGGGTATGCAGAAATCCGTTACATACTCAGCGTTTTTGGCAGCATTTGGAAAATTACCCGGCAGAACTGGTCTCCGGGGCAGAAAAAAACGTCAGTCTGGTGGCTGTGCTACAGACTCACTCGACGGAGCACCTTGTCCGTGGTTTACATCAGGCACTATTTCGGGCGGACAAAAAAGGCCTCAGTGCTCACGCGATAACTGCCCCTCCCCTCGTATGAGTTGTATGAATTGTATGAGTCGTATGAAAGAGCCAGGTCAACAAAAAATGATTTGCTCAGTGACGCGGAGCTGCCCATTTTTGCCAGAAGAGACAGCGCTGCTTGTCCAGAGTCACCATCGCCAGTGCTGCTTCCTGACGCCACTGCTGCACTAAAACCTTACGGCTGGCAACTTTGGATTGCGTTACCCCTTCAGGCAACATCAACCGATCCAGGGATTGCAAATACTGACGCAATGCCGGTAGTGGTAATGAACTGTGGACAAGTAACCTTTGTAATGCTGGCCAGGTGGCGTCAGGCGTACGAAATGCAAAAGCAAATCCCGCCAGCGCACGCCAGTCGTCTTCATTTAGCGCATCGTCTTGTGGACAGGTAACTGGCAGCGAAAAATTAATTTTAAAGCTCAACCAGTGCCAGTCACGCGCCAGTTGCCGTTGTGCCGCCCGACACAATATTCTGGCACTGGCGCTCAGAGGAAAAATAGCCATTGCCGTATAACTGCCACTGCTTGCCTCGCGACGGACTCCTGCACGCACCAACTCAAAACCACAAGCCTGCCAAAAAAGCGCCAGTTCCGGGCTGTAGCCAAAACTGACAGACAGAAAATCAATCCCCCGACATTGTGCATGTTGTCGCTGCGCAAAAATCATTTTTCTGGCAATTCCCTGGCGGCGCAAAGAAGCGGCCACCGCCACTCTGCTGATACGCCAGGATAATAGTGTCGGTGCCAGCCACAGCCCGCCATGGGCTGCCAGAGATTGTGCAACCAGACTCCCCTTCGGCCTGCGTCGCCCTGCCCAGACATCGTGAGCTAAATCAGTATCCAGCCCGCCCTCCTCCACCAGCCATAAGGCACCGGCCACCGCTTCACCACATACTAAGGCGGTAAACTGCATACGCGGAGCATCCATCAGGCGCCGCAGATCCAGTGGTGAAGTACGATAGTGGGCCGTAGCCAGCAAGCCATAAAAACGTTGCAGTAATTGCGGGGATGCCAGCCAGTCTGATTGTTCACAGCGAATACTGATGAATTTCGGGGAGAGAGATGTGATAACAGTATCAGACAGCGTTTCCTCACCCAATACCTGCTCGCCTAATACCTGCTCACCCAATATTTTATCATGCAATAACAGTGTGTTATCCAGCAGACGCTCCAGTGGATCATCAGCGGCCCAGCGGGTTGGCTCGGTGAGTGTGAACCCGCGCCAGTCTGGCAATAACGCGCAAAATTTAAGCGCAAAACCGTGCCCGCTACCTTCGTAACCATGAACCGTCGTAGTCAGTAAAACTTTGGGGAAATAGCCAATTAGCGCATGTAATAACGGAACTGGTATTGCAGCGGCTTCATCAATTAACAACCAGTCGACTTCACTGACATCCTGCATCTGGCAGTGCGCCAGCAGCCTGTCGGGTGCAAAAAATACCAGGTTACCACCCGCCCACTGGCGGATTACCTGTGTAGCCGCTTTACTGGGCCCTGTTACCCAACATAAACCCGTATTTTGCGCAATCAGCATACCAGCCAGTGCCGATTTTCCTCTGCCGCGGGGAGCAGTTACCCCCCATATCCCGCTTTTTGCGGCAACAAGCTGCGCTAAAATAGCCCGTTGCTGAGCCCCGGGTTTCCCGCTGGGGGGCTGCCATGACCGGCGCAAACGATTTTTCGGAATAACCAGGTTATCACCCTGATGCCATAACACAACATCACTATCGGCAACCAGTTGTTGCTGAAAATAGTGAATAAAATTCGGTGTACTAATCGGCGCCGACTGTTCACTCCAGCGCAGACTGTCATTATCCGGTCTGTATGGCCAGGCAGACCATTGCGGCACTAATAACAGCAGCCAGCTACCGGCACGCAGCATACCAGCCAGCACCGCCAGTGCTGCAATATCCAGCCCGGATAATGCGTCAAACACTGCGTGTAATCGCTCCTGGCCCAACAGCTTTTTAATCTCCTGAGGCGGAATAAAATTAGCATTTTTGCGGGGAGCATCCGTAACCCAAAGCCAGTCACCCTCGAGCAAGGAGCTCAACATCTCTGCCTGCCACCGGCACCACTGCGCCTCACCACTAATCACTAACAGGCGACGAATACCAAAGCGTTGCATCACGCGCTGACTGTGAATGAAATCATCGTTTACCAACAGCACCACCTCAGTTACGTTCCATAAATAACCTGCTTTTTACACCGCAAAATCTATTTTAGTATTCCTCTCCTTTTTATTTAATATACAAAACATAAGATAAAAAACTTAAGATAAAAAACATGTAGTTAGTGATGTGGTTACAGCCATTTTACAGTTATATTTAGAATGTTATCCCCTTATTATCCACAGGTAGATCCCGCCCCATTCACAGAGTACAATGCCGCTCATTTCATTTAACAGAGAAGATTATGGCAGATATCACCCTGATCAGTGGCAGCACTCTTGGCAGTGCAGAATACGTTGCTGAACATTTAGCTGAAAAATTAATTTTTGCAGGATTTTCAACAGAAGTACTTCATGGCCCGAAACTTTCAGAGCTGATATTAAAAGGTTTGTGGCTGGTAGTCACGTCCACTCATGGAGCGGGTGAATTACCCGATAATCTTCAGCCCCTGTTGGAACACATTGAACAACAACAACCTGATCTGTCACAGGTACGTTTTGGAGCCGTTGGTTTAGGCAGCTCAGAGTACGATATTTTCTGTGGTGGAATAAAATTAATTGAGCGCCAGTTAACCAGAAAAGGGGCGAAACGGATCGGTGAAATTCTTGAAATTGATGTCATCCAGCATCAGATTCCGGAGGATCTTGCTGAAGTATGGCTGATGGATTGGATAAATTTACTCTAAATAGTACAAATAATGAGCGATCAGTTATGTATAACTTTGCTTAAAAGCTGAGTAAAACCGGTAGTTATCCCTATAACAACTCATTACCTCTGCGTTAGCTGTAGATAAGTTGCCATTTAGATCCCAGTTTATACGGAGGATGATCACTGCTCAGTCACAACATATGATCGTCATTAATTATATGATAATAAAGACTAATATTGGCTTATCCACCGATCTGCACGATCCTAATAATAGATCTAATAAAAGATCTTTAAATAAAAAGATCTTTTTATAATTAGCCAGGATCCCAGGCTGCCTGGCCAATCTTCAGAACCTCAGGTAGAATCCTCCACCAGGGATTACGGCAATTCGTTTGCATGGTTGAGGTTTCAGCAGCATGATTTATTCAAAATGTTTTGATGTCATTGTCATCGGTGGAGGTCATGCTGGTACTGAAGCGGCCATGGCAGCTGCCCGCATGGGAGCTCAGACGCTATTGCTGACACAAAACATTGATACCCTGGGACAAATGTCCTGTAACCCTGCCATTGGTGGCATTGGTAAGGGGCATCTGGTGAAAGAAATCGATGCACTGGGTGGGCTGATGGCGATTGCGGCCGATCGTGCCGGGATCCAGTTCAGAAAATTAAATGCTAGCAAAGGCCCGGCCGTCCGGGCAACCCGTGCCCAGATTGATCGTGTTCTCTACCGACAGGTAGTACGGAGCGCCCTGGAGAACCAGCCTAATCTGTCACTCTTCCAGCAATCGGTTGAAGATCTAATCATTGATAATAATCAGATTACAGGTGTTGTTACCCGGGGAGGAGCGCTATTTCATGCCCGGTCGGTAGTACTGACAGTCGGTACTTTTCTTGATGGAAAAATTCATATAGGGCTGGAAAACTACGGCAGTGGCCGGGCTGGCGATCCCGCCTCAGTGTCTTTATCGCAACGTTTACGGCAGCTACCGTTACGGGTTGGCAGGTTAAAAACTGGTACCCCACCGCGTATCGATGCCAGAACCATTGATTTTAGCCAGCTGGCCGTGCAACAGGGTGACACACCGGAACCAGTTTTTTCATTTTTAGGCCATGCGGCGCAGCATCCAAAACAGGTGCCCTGCCACATTACTTACACTAATGACAAGACCCACGAAGTGATCCGCAATAATCTCGATCGTAGCCCGATGTACGCGGGTATCATCGAAGGGATCGGCCCACGTTATTGCCCGTCGATCGAAGATAAAGTGATCCGTTTTGCCGATCGCAGCGCGCATCAGATCTTCCTTGAACCGGAAGGACTCACGAGTAACGAAATTTATCCTAACGGGATTTCAACCAGTCTGCCCTTCGATGTGCAAATACAGATAGTGCGTTCCATGAAGGGGCTGGAAAATGCACATATCATACGGCCGGGTTATGCCATCGAATATGATTTTTTTGATCCGCGTGATGTAAAGCCTACCCTGGAAAGTAAGTACATTCAGGGTTTATTCTTCGCCGGCCAGATTAATGGTACGACGGGTTATGAGGAAGCCGCCGCCCAGGGGCTGCTTGCCGGGCTCAATGCCAGCCGTTATGCCAGCAATGATGAACCGTGGTTTCCACGCCGGGATCAGGCTTACCTCGGCGTGCTGGTAGATGATCTCACGACTCTGGGAACGAAAGAGCCCTACCGTATGTTCACCTCAAGAGCGGAATATCGTCTGATGTTACGTGAAGATAACGCAGATCTGCGCTTAACTGAAACCGGCCATAAATTGGGGCTGGTCGGTGAGACTCGCTGGAGACATTACAACAGGAAAGTGGAGCTCATTGAAAAAGAACAGCAGCGGCTACGGGATATTTGGGTCCATCCACAGTCAGAACAGATGGAAAATATCAATGCGTTACTGAAAACCCCTTTATCGCGTGAGGCCAGTGCGGAAGAGTTATTACGCCGGCCGGAAATGACCTATGAACTGCTCACTTCACTGGTCGTATTCAGCCCAGCGTTAGCCGATCCTCAGGCAGCGGAGCAGGTGGAAATCCAGATTAAATATGAAGGTTATATAGTACGTCAGCAGGATGAAATCGCACGTCAGCTGCGCAATGAAAACACGTTATTACCCTTACACATTGATTACAGGAATATTTCAGGTTTATCGAATGAAGTTGTCGCTAAACTGAATGAAACTAAACCTGGCTCGGTTGGTCAGGCGTCGCGTATCTCAGGTGTAACGCCGGCGGCGATATCCATTCTACTTATTTGGTTAAAAAAACAGGGATTATTTCGCCGCACTGCCTGAAATCTAGGTTATTCATTGGTGAGTGATAACACAGGATTCATTCGCGCAGCTTTGCGGGCGGGGAGATAGCCAAAAATGATACCGATCAGGGTAGAGGAAAAGAACGCTACCAGCGCAGTTTGCCAGGAATAGACAACCATAAAAATATGCCCAATTAGTATGTTAGACAGTGCTCCCAAAGCGAATGAAAATACAATGCCCAGTGCGCCGCCTGCCAGGCATACTATGACTGCCTCAATCATAAACTGTTGCATGATGTCACTGCGTCGCGCACCAACTGCCATACGTATCCCTATCTCATGCGTACGTTCACTCACCGAAACCAGCATGATATTCATCACTCCGAGGCTACCAATAGTGAGAGAGATGGAGGCCACCAGCAAAATAAGCATGCTTAGTGCCATGGAAGTCCGCTCTATTGATTTACGGAGTTTATCCCGGTTAAACAGCATAAAATCTTTAATGCCATGCCGTCCGGTTAGTAGCTTTACGATGGCCACAGATGCAGCATCATTTGAAGTATGGTCATGCAGACGCAGACTGATGCTGTCTAGATGTTGCTGCCCAAGCATGCGGTGCAGTACAGTGGTATAAGGCAACCAGACAATCATACGGTTTGGCGACTGGTCGTTGTAATTTTCCGTTATCCCAATAATACGTACCGGTACTGTTCCAAGGAAAACAGTCTGCCCAATGGGCTGAACATCATGGCTTTTAAATAGCGCTTTACGGGTATTATCATTGATAATGGCTTCCTGAATGGCCCGATTGTCATTACTGAATAAGCGCCCTTCAAGAAGGCGGATGCCATTGATGCGGAAATAATCCCGTCCTATGCCGACGATGATGGCGGTGGCAGATTTATCGCGAAAACGGATCGATGCTGAGATGTTAGAAACTGGGCTGGCGCTGTGGATAAAGGGTTGCTGGGCTAATGCGGTTACATCCGCCGGAATTAGAGTACGAATCGACGCTGCAGAGGCGTCAAAAAAATCTTTTCCGGGATAAATGCTGATAACATTACTACCAAGTGTTTTTATGCTTTCTAACGTGCGCTGTCTGGCTCCTTCCCCCAGGCCTGCCACGGTGACCACGGAGGCAATACCAAAAATAATACCGACCATGGTCAGAGTCGTGCGTAGTCGGTGTGCATTCATTGAGTTGAGTGCCATCTGCAACGATTCAGAAAGGCGATCGCTTAAATTTTTCCATGCATGCTGTTTGCAGCTGAAAATTTCCTGCTTGTTGACGTTATCTGTCGGTATTATTTTTGGTATAGGATGAGCAAATTCAGCAGGGTTGTTTTTATTATTAAAAAATATCTCTCCATCTTGCAATTTTACTATACGGTACGCATGACGGGCGACAGTCATATCGTGTGTAACTATCACTACAGTGTGCCCGCATTGGTTCAGTTCAGTCAGGATTTGTAGTACTTCCTGACCAGATTCTGAATCTAAGGCGCCGGTAGGCTCATCCGCCAGAATTATTTTACCGCCGTTCATCAGTGCGCGGGCGATGCTGACTCTCTGTTGCTGGCCGCCGGAAAGTTCTCCTGGTTTATGGTATATAAGGCCAGCAAGCCCCAGGCGTTCCAGCAACATATGTGCTCTCTGGCGGCGCTGCTGTCGTTGCTGACCGGCGTAGATGGCTGGAATTTCAACGTTAGCCAGCGCGGTGATGTCCGGCATCAGATGGTAACGCTGAAAAATAAAGCCAATGTGTTCACGGCGCAGGGCAGCCAGTTCATCAGCGGACAGATGAGCTGTATTCCGGGCATCGATGTAATACTCCCCACGGTTTGCGATATCAAGGCAACCCATGATATTCATCAGTGTCGATTTTCCGGAGCCCGAAGCACCGATAATCGCCACCATTTCACCCGCCTGAATGTTGAGATTAATATTTTTCAGCACAGTTCGTGCTTGTTCGCCACTACCATAGGTGCGGCTGATGTCCTTTAATTGAATCAGCGTACTCAAGGAAAGTTATCCTCTGTGGAAGATATTTCAGTATTTTCGGCCAGCACAATAATATCCCCATCGGAAAGTCCACTGGTGATTTCAGTCTCAATATTGTTGGTCAGGCCAGTTTTAACCTGCCGTACTGCTATGTGATTATTTTTATCGAGTACACGAACTGTACGATTGCCTTTATTATCGACTTTTTCCAGTGCCTGCACCGGAATTAATAAGGCATTTTTTACCTCTGCAAGGATCAGTGTGACCTGTACCGTCATGGCAATGCGTAGCTTCAACTGCGGATTGGGAACATCCAGTAGGGCATTATAATAAATGGCGTTATTAGTGCTGCCTGAATCCGAGGTGCTGGAGGGAGCACTCTCCTTCATCACTGACTCTGGTGCCAGTTCGATGGTGCGTAGTATGGCGTCATAGCGTCGGTCAGGTTCTGAGAGGGTAGTGAAGTAGACCCTTTGCCCGGGTGTGATGCGGGTAATGTCCGCTTCCGAGATCTGCACTTTGATGGTCATGGTATCAAGTCGTGCTAACTTAACGATAGTTGGCGTACTCTGACTGGAATTGACCGTCTGACCACTCCGGGTAACGACTGCGATCACGGTACCATCCATTGGTGCAGTAATCCGGGTATAGCTAAGATCAAGAATTTTCTTATCCACTTCGATCTGTGCTTTTATAATTTGTGCATTCAGCGCCGTAATGTCTGCCCGCATGGTCGCCAGAATCGTTTTGGCAGCTTCATAGTCCTGTTGTGAGCTGGCGCCGGCACGCAACATTTTTTTCTGGCGCCAAAATGCCCGCTCTGCCTGCGTGAGGAGGGCGTATTTAGCCAGTCGGTTGGCATTAATTTCATCCAGTGCTGCTCTGGCATTACGTAGTTCATTGCGTTGCAGTAAATTGTCAATTTCAGCTATTAGTTGTCCTTTTTTAACCTGATCACCGGCATTCACCTGCAGTGATTTTAACTGGCCTGAGACCTGCGCTCCGACATCGATGCGCTCAGAGGCATCCAATTTTCCTGTCGCTAACACCGTATCTGCCAAATCGCCATAGTAGGCTTTTGCGGTGATGTACTGCGTTGCGGCCGGGCGTTGCGTGTAAAAAGTGATAGCGATGATGGTAATGATCACAGCTGAAGCAATGATTACCCGGCGCCAGAATTTATCCATTTGAATAACCTGTGTTTTTTATAATATACTCAAGTAAAATCAAGATGCAGGTTTTAGCACCTGGAAATTATCGTTTAAGCGTGATACCAAAGACCCTGCCATTTGCAACAATGTGACCCCGAGAAGCTTAAGATGTCATCGTTAACACTTTGTCTGGATGAGTAATATCTGTTGTTTCGCGTCTGCTCATTCATAACTTTCCACAATCGCTCTAGCAGATTCAGATTCGGACTGTAGGGGTCTGCTGTCAGCTCTATTTTTACGGCGATGAGTGTGATCTTCATGGATTGGAAAATCAAGCATCTTCAATGATCACGGGTATAAATAGCAGTACACTTAGCGCCACAAAATTTTTTTCTGAAAAGGTATTTTAGTGCTGGAAAATTTAGAATTACTACTCGCTGATGCGGGAATAAATGTCAGCGATCAACAAAAACAACAGTTAGTAAACTATGTAAGTCTGCTGTGTAAATGGAATAAAACTTACAACCTGACTGCCGTGCGTTGCCCACAGCAAATGTTAGTGCGTCATATTCTGGATAGTATTGTGGTCAATGAGCATCTGTCAGGTGAGCGTTTTATTGATGCCGGAACCGGCCCTGGGCTGCCAGGGATACCTTTGGCAATAGTACGTCCGGACTCTCACTTTACATTGCTCGATAGCCTGGGAAAGCGCGTACGCTTTCTGCCACAAGTTTCGCACATCGAAGAAAAATGGTAGAAAGATGAAAAGGGAAAAGTGCGCAGGGTTATCAGATGTTACCTCATCAATGTACGAAAGAACTGTATAAAGCATTTTTGCAGGCAAGCAGTGTGAGGTATTCCGGTCTCGCGTTGT
>CANJWD010000020.1 GCA_947478475.1 Enterobacterales bacterium | reverse complement strand
CCCAGGCCTGGCAGGCTGCCGGGATTGATGCGGTCATGGCTGGCGCGCAGCAGGCGAATAACAGCGCCGCGCCAGATTTCCTCTACCGCTTTCTTTTTAAAAAACAGATTGCGCCAGACATCATTTTTAACATCGAGGCCACCACGGGTAACGGAGACGTGGATGTGCGGATGCTGATTCAGCCGACGCCCGTAAGTGTGCAGTGCGCAAAAAATACCGATCTCGATCCCCTGTTTGCGTGCCCAACGGAGCATGGCGCGGGTGGCACAACGGAATAGCTCGTTGAGCAGCGGCCAGTTGTCATTGAAGAACGGCCAGAGCAGGTGGGGCATAGTAAAAGTAATGTGCTGCCAGTCGCAGTCGGGCAGGATGTGCTGTTGTTGAGCGATCCACTGCTCAGTGGCTTTGATGCCACAACTGCTGCAGGCCTTCGATTTGCAGCTTTGACAGAAGAATCGTGAGTGAGTGCAGTCAGCGGAGGCGCAATCGTAGCGGCGAACACCCATGGCGCAGGTGCCACAGGCGAGCATGCGCTCGACGGAGAGTTTTGTCCATTCACTGATGCCATCGCCGTGTTTTTCGAGAAAACGGCCCCAGCCATCATCATGCCGGAAGAGGAGTTTTGCTGGTCGCGGAGTATACATGTGGCATAGTATAAAACGAGGCAGGGGAGCTGAAAAGTACTGTGGCTGCATCGCAGCCACGCTCACGCCGCAGGCGGGCTAATGTTCAGCGTGCCAGGCACTTACCCTGACTGTCACTGAGATGAGCAACAACCAGTCTGACGGATAAGGATTCGCCTGATTGTCTTTTAACTCTTTTTCCTGTTTTTTCGTCAAGTCGTTTCGCCGCAGCAGCCCGCGTAAGAGTGAGTAGCGTTTCGCTCACGGACAGACGGGCCGTTTTTCCTTTGTAAGCAACCTGCCTGCTCACGGGGTCAGTGAGCCTGTCCGCTACCTGGCCCAGTTTTTGTGATATCCCTTGATAATCAACCAGGTGGCCTTCTTTACCTCGTATTAGCCAGTTTACATTCTGCATGGATAATTTGCGTAAGTGAGCAATAGAATCACCTTCCCGATCAATAAGATGAACCAGTTTTTTGTCAAGGTTTAGCGCCTCAATATGGGCAATATCTGTCGTTAATGCGTCAAGGTGTGGCTGGTAAGAATGTAACTCATCATCAAATGTAGAACGGTATCCCTGTTCATCACTGAGCGACTGACCCACAGGCGCAATCGGTAAACCCGATGCAGCATCGACCAAAAGACTGCTTTGCAGCTCATAGCCCAGGTCGAGTGAGTGGCTCATTTTAATTCGATGAGATTTATTATTATGAGAAAAAAACTGAAGATGAGACCAGTCATGAATGACAAGTGCGTAAGGATGTACGCTTTGTGCCAGGCCTGACCTGGCTTGCTCAATAAGAGGCTGATTAAGCTGACTAAATGAAACGCTGTCATTATTAAGAAAACGCCACACTGCCTGAGTCGTTGCAAAGGTAGTCTTCCCAGCACTAGCGAGATCTTTAATCGCACTAGCCAGAGGCGCTGCAGAAGTTATGTGTTGCTTAACCAACGTTAGGTATCGCCGGTTAAGGCGGGCATCAAGCCCGACAATGGGTGTGTTGAATGCATGCTGAATGTTAATAACACTAATCAGCGGAAATGTGTAGATACCTATGGCCTTTTAGGTAGGGGAGGCAGAGCAAAGCCCGCGCAAGCGGGCTAATGAGGCCGATTCTGTTGCTCAATGTACCGCTTTAACACTTCAAGTGGCGCACCACCAACACTCCCCGCAAAGTAAGATGGCGACCAGAGTGCGTCTGTTTTCCACGCTGATTTATGCAGTTCTGGAAAGAATAGCTTCATCTTGCGGCTACTAACTCCTTTCAGACTGTTAACCAGTTTGCTGATGGCTACTTTAGGGGGAAAGTTAACTAACATGTGGATGTGATCTTGCTCGCCGTTAAACTCCACCATCTCCACTTCAAATTGTGTACATACTCCGCGCATGATTTCTTCCATTTTTCCCAAATGGTCGACGGAAAAAACCTTTCCGCGATATTTTGTAATAAAAATTAAATGGGCGTGCATCATGAAAACACAATGCCGTCCAGTCCTTAAATTATCCATATCCCAATCTTGAAAACGCATGTTAATTCTACTATTATAGCTATTCATGAGTATTAAGACCAAAACACTTTCAGTCAGAGTTAAAGACAAACATGTTGCTGTGTTGCAGCAGATGGCCTTTGAGGTTAATCAGGTCTTTAATCTGGCAAATGAGATAACCAGCAAAGCGTATAGCAATGCGGGTGAGTTCGGTGCACAGAAACCAAAATGGCTGTCTGCCTTTGATGTTCAAAAGCTAACAGCAGGCATCCAGAAGGAAAGGGGCTGGAGTATTGGCAGCGCCACCATTCAGGAAGTTGTAGCCGATCACGGCAAAGCGCGTAATCAGTTCAAACGGTCTAAATTGCGCTGGCGTATTAGCGGAGGGGCTAAACGGTCATTAGGCTGGGTCCCGTTTAAATCCCGTGCCGTCGTGTGGAAAAACGGGCAAGTTAAGTTTGCCGGACACTTTTTTAAAATCTGGGACAGTTACGGTCTGGCGGACTATAAATTCCGCGCTGGCTCTTTTTCCGAAGATAGTCGTGGTCGCTGGTATTTCAATGTTTGCGTTGAGAGCGCAACCCAGCCAACAACTGCAACGAGTGCGGTTGGCATTGATTTAGGACTGAAAGACTATGCTACTCCGTCAGAAGGAAAAAAACTGGAAGCGGGTACTTTCTATCGTGATTTGCAGAAGGAATTAGGCAAGGCACAACGGGCAAACAAAAAATGCCGAGTGAAAGCCATCCATGCAAAAATTAAAAACCGCCGCAAAGATGCCCTGCATAAATACACCACGGCGCTAGTGAATAGCCATGCGGCGATATTCGTAGGCGATGTGAGCAGCAGCAAGTTAGCCAAAACCAAAATGGCTAAAAGCGTTTTAGACGCTGGCTGGGTGATGCTCAAAACACAACTGAAATATAAAGCGATTGCGCGGTCAGTGGTGTTTGAAGTCGTAAACGAAAGTTATTCCACCCAGACTTGTTCGTGTTGCGGTGCTATATCCGCCAACAGTCCGAAAGGTAGAGCGGGTTTGCGAATAAGAGAATGGATTTTTTGTGAGTGCGGAACCACTCATGACCGCGACGTAAACGCCGCAAAAAACATTCTCGCGGCGGGACATCGCCGTCTAGCTGTAGGAATCCCCCTCATTTAGGGCGGGGAGGATGTCAAGCTATAAATTCTGACACCTCAATGGAATTCGAAAAATCCTCGCGCCTGGCTTTATCGTATTCAGTATTTGATTCTGATGGAGATTGCTTATGAATACTGGTGCAGTAATTGTTGTGATCCTTGCTGCAGGAAAGGGTACGCGCATGCATTCCGATCTTCCAAAGGTATTACACCCACTGGCAGGCAAGCCGATTATTCAGTATGTTATTAATACAGCTAAAAAATTAACGACGAAATCCATTTATTTATTGTATGGATATGCGGGTAATTTACTAAAAAATGCGCTCTCTGATCCCGATTTAACCTGGGTGCTGCAAGCAAACCAGCTGGGTACAGGCCATGCGATGCAGCAGGCAGCCGTTCACTTTACTGGTAATGAAGATATTTTGGTGCTGTACGGCGATGTTCCACTGATTTCAACGGATACGTTAGAACGTCTGTTGGCTGCCAAACCACAGGGAGGTATCAGCCTGTTAACCGTAAGCCTGGACAATCCCGCAGGATATGGGCGTATTGTGCGTGAAAATGGCGCCGTAGTGGGGATTGTGGAAGATAAAGATGCGACGGATACGCAGCAAAAAATCAATGAAATCAATACCGGTATTTTGGTTGCGAGTGGCCAGGATCTTAAACGCTGGTTGTCGATGTTAAATAATAATAACACTCAGTCTGAGTTCTATCTTACTGATATCGTGGCACTTGCCTGTGCTGAAAAAAGAAAAATTGAGACTGTGCATCCAGGGCGGTTGAGTGAAGTTCAGGGAGTGAATAATCACCTGCAACTGGCATCCCTTGAGCGGATATATCAGACCAGTCAAGCGGAAAAGCTGTTGCTGTCGGGTGTGAGGTTGCTGGATCCGGCAACTTTTTCGCTTCGTGGCGAGCTGATATATGGTCGTGATGTTACCATTGATGCCGGTGTTATTCTCGAAGGGAGAATTACCTTAGGTAACGGAGTGCGTATTGGAGCAGGCTGTATATTAAAAAACTGTGTGATTGGTGATAATTGTGAAATCAGGCCTTACAGCGTACTGGAAGATGCCTGCCTGGACGCGAGATGCACTATCGGGCCGTTTAGTCATTTGCGCCCTGGCAGCGAATTAGCTGAAGGGGTGCATGTGGGTAATTTCGTCGAAGTAAAAAAAACTCGTTTAGGCAGAGGTTCCAAAGCGGGGCATCTTTCTTATCTGGGCGATGCAACTATTGGTTCCGGTGTGAACATCGGCGCCGGCACTATCACCTGTAACTATGATGGTGCTAATAAATTTAAGACAAACATTGGTGATAATGTTTTTATTGGCTCAGATACACAACTGATTGCTCCAGTTACTATTGCCAGCGGTGTAACCATCGGTGCAGGCACAACAGTGACCGATGATATTGCTGAAAATGAGCTGGTATTAAGCCGTATCAGGCAGATTCATATTCAGGGCTGGCAGCGGCCGGTTAAAAAAAAGTAGTTTTCGATTAATAACAGCGAATCATTTTTTTTAGCTAACACTTTTAACAGGAATTTAATAGGAATAGAAAGCAATGTGTGGAATTATCGGCGCGGTAGCGCAACGTGATATTGCTGATATCCTAATCGAAGGTTTGCGTCGTCTGGAATACCGTGGATATGATTCTGCAGGTCTCGCTGTGGTTAATGCTGAGCAACAGATGACTCGTTTATGCAGGGTGGGTAAGGTTCAGGCACTGTCCGATGCAGCAAAAAAACACGCTCTGCATGGCAGTACGGGTATTGCACATACCCGTTGGGCCACGCATGGAAAACCTTCGGAGGTGAATGCGCATCCGCACACATCGGAACATATCTCCGTCGTCCATAACGGCATTATTGAAAATCATGAACACTTACGTCACTTATTAACTGAACGTGGCTATCGTTTTAGTTCTGCAACAGACAGTGAAGCGATTGCGCACTTAGCTCATTGGGAGCAACAGCAGGGTGGGTCGTTGTTGGAAGTGGTTGCGCGTGTGATTAAGCAACTGCGTGGTGCTTATGGCATGGTAGTGATGGATAGTCGCACCCCTGATTTGCTGGTGGCAGCACGTTCAGGTAGTCCACTGGTGATCGGTTGTGGTGTCGGTGAAAATTTTATTGCTTCGGACCAGCTGGCTTTATTGCCGGTAACACAGCGTTTTATTTTTCTTGAGGAAGGTGATACAGCCGAGCTGACGCGGCGTAGTGTCCGTATCTATGACCGGCAAAATACTCGGGTACAACGTACAGAAAAAACATTTCAGGTGCAGTACGACGCTGGTGACAAGGGGTTATATCGTCATTACATGCAAAAAGAAATTTTTGAACAACCTGCTGCATTACAAAACACGCTGGCCGGGCGCCTGGCTGAGGATAATATAAATCTCGATGAGCTGGGTGAGCGAGCAAAGGCGCTATTATCAGAAGTTCAGTACATAAAAATTATCGCCTGCGGTACCTCATACCACTCTGGCATGGTTGCCCGTTACTGGTTTGAAGCGCTGGCTAATATTCCTTGTGACGTCGAAATTGCTTCTGAATTTCGTTACCGTCGTTCAGCCGTTCGCCCTAATAGTCTGATAATGACGCTGTCACAGTCTGGTGAAACTGCTGACACTCTGGCGGCATTACGTTTAGCAAAAGAATTAGGTTATCTGGCGTCACTGGCTGTTTGTAACGTGGCAGGATCTTCGCTGGTACGTGAATCTGATATGGCGCTGATGACCATGGCTGGCACTGAGATTGGTGTCGCTTCAACTAAAGCATTTAGTACACAGCTGGCGGTACTCCTGATGCTGGTGGCGCATTTTTGTCGTTTAAAAGGGATGGCTACCGCAGTTGAGTATGATATCGTTTGTGCATTGCGAGCATTGCCGGACCGTGCTGAACAAATGCTGGCACTGGATAAATGTATTGAAGCACTGGCAGAAGATTTCACCGATAAGGCCCATGCGTTATTTCTTGGTCGTGGCTCGCAATATCCTGTCGCAATGGAAGGTGCGCTCAAGCTTAAAGAAGTTTCTTATATTCATGCTGAAGCTTATGCGGCGGGTGAACTTAAACATGGCCCACTGGCACTGATTGATGCCAGCATGCCGGTTATCGTTGTGGCTCCCAATAATGCCTTGCTGGAAAAACTGAAGTCGAATATTGAAGAAGTTCGTGCACGCGGGGGGCAACTGTATATTTTTGCTGATAAAGATGCTGGTTTTGTTAACAGTAATGGCGTGACGGTTATTCCGTTGCCGTACACAGAAGATATTACGGCACCCATCCTGTATACCCTGCCTTTGCAGTTATTGTCTTATTACGTGGCGCTTATTAAAGGGACGGACGTCGATCAACCTCGTAATCTGGCAAAATCAGTTACAGTTGAGTAATTATCACGTAATTAAAACTAATATCATGACAGGAAAAACAGATGAAACGGATATTTAGCACTGTAAAGTACGTTTTGGTTGCGATTTCTTCCATAACTTCCTTATCTGCATCGGCAATTGTCAGCCTGACAGGAGCTGGTGCGACATTCCCCGCCCCTCTCTATGCCAGGTGGGCAGATGACTATCAACAGGAAACCGGCCATAAAATTAACTATCAGGGCATTGGATCTTCCGCAGGGGTAAAACAAATTATCGCTAAAACAATCGATTTTGCCGCCTCAGATGCGCCTTTGTCAGAAGATAAACTGGCTGCCGAGGGGTTATTTCAGTTCCCGGTGGTGATAGGCGGCGTGGTGCTGGCGGTTAATATTCCAGGGATAAAACCGGGTGAACTGCTGCTGGATGGTAAAACTTTGGGTGATATTTATCTGGGTAAAATAAAAAAATGGAATGATCCTGCCATCATCAGGCTTAATCCACATAGTGTGCTGCCTGATCAAACTATTGTGGTGGTGCGCCGCGCTGATGGCTCAGGAACCTCCTTTATCTTTACCCGTTACCTGACAAAAGTGAATTCAGAGTGGGGAGAGAAGGTTGGTGTGGGTGCTTCTGTTAAATGGCCAACGGGTTTAGGTGGCAAGGGTAATGATGGCATTGCGGCTTTTGTACAGCGTCTGTCGGGCGCTATTGGTTATGTGGAATACGCTTATGCACAGCACAATCATCTGGCCTGGATCAGGCTACTGTCTGCGGATGGCCTGCCAGTAACACCTAAAAAAGAGAGTTTCAGCGCTGCCGCAAACGGGGCTGACTGGCGCAAGAGCCTGGCACAGGATTTAACCAACCAGCCAGGTGATGATGCCTGGCCAATGACGGCGGCGACCTTTATCCTGTTGCACAAAAATCAAAGCGATTCTGATAAAGGCGCTGAAATTCTGAAATTCTTTGACTGGACCTATGATCACGGTGTTCAGGCTGCTGAATTGGGCTACGCTACTTTGCCTGATGAAGTCGTGCAACAGGTTCGTGCGGCCTGGAAAATTCAGGTAAAGGGTAGTGACGGCCGCCCGTTATTTTGATGTATTCGTTAAAAATACATATAACAAATATATATAACTAATATATATAACCAATATGTATAACCAAGAGGCTCAGTGAATAACGTGCCAGACAAAAAGGCGGATATCGTTTTTGCTGCTCTGGCCAGGCTGGCGGCCGGCGTGGTGGTATTTTTGTTCATCGGAGTCATCGTCTCGCTGGTGATGGCTTCCTGGCCCAGTATCAAAAAATTCAGTCTCGCCTTTCTATGGACTAGTGAATGGGACCCCCCTGCTGAATTTTTTGGTGCCCTGGTATCTATTTATGGCACTCTCATTACCTCCTTCATTGCACTGATTATTGCGGTACCGGTCAGTTTTGGCGTGGCGTTATTTTTAACTGAACTCGCGCCAGGCTGGCTAAAGCGCCCGTTGGGTCTGGCGGTCGAACTGTTGGCGGCGATTCCCAGTATTGTGTACGGTATGTGGGGCTTGTTTGTATTTGCTCCCCTGTTTGCCCGCTATTTTCAGGAACCGCTCTCTCTTCTGCTCTCCGACGTACCGCTTATCGGTATTCTGTTTTCCGGCCCAGCGTTCGGTATTGGTATACTGGCAGCCGGTGTTATTCTGGCCATTATGATTATTCCCTATATCGCCGCAGTGATACGTGATGTCTTTGAGCAGACACCGGTGCTAATGAAAGAATCCGCTTATGGTATAGGTTGTACCACTTGGGAAGTTATCTGGCATATTGTCCTGCCTTTCACCAAAACCGGTGTAATCGGTGGCGTGATGCTCGGACTGGGTCGCGCCCTGGGCGAAACCATGGCAGTGACATTTATGATTGGCAATACCTGGCAGTTTGAGAATTTTTCCTGGTATATGCCAGGTAACAGCATCGCTTCTGCCCTGGCAAATGAATTTTCTGAAGCAGAGCCTGGGTTGCATACCGCAGCGCTTATGGAGCTGGCCCTGCTCCTGTTCGCTATCACCTTTATTGTGCTGGTGTTATCAAGGCTAATGATGTTGCACCTTGCCAGGAAAGAGGGACGCTGACATGACCCGGCATCCGACAGTCAGGAAATCCTGCCGCACCAAACAAATTTGGCGGCGGCAAAAAAATCTTATAGCTCTGCTATTTGCCACAACTGCTATGGCATTCAGCCTCTTCTGGCTGCTGTGGATCCTGTTTACCGCCGTTACTAAAGGGATGGCGGGTTTTTCTCTGGCATTATTGACTGAAATGACCCCGCCTCCCAATGGCACAGCAGGCGGCTTGGCCAATGCTATTGCCGGTAGTGGGTTATTGATTTTATGGGCGACGGTTATCGCGACCCCGTTGGGGGTTATGACAGGTATCTATCTGGCAGAATACGGACAGAAATCATGGCTGGCAGCAGGGGTCCGTTTTATCAACGATGTTTTACTTTCTGCTCCGTCCATTGTTATCGGATTATTTGTTTATGCACTGATGGTGACCAGAATGGCCCATTTTTCTGGCTGGGCCGGTGTCGTTGCCCTGGCATTGCTACAAATCCCGATTGTTCTTCGTACTACTGAAAATATGTTAAAACTGGTACCGGACAGTTTGCGTGAAGCGGCCTGGGCGCTGGGAACTCCAAAATGGAAAATGATTACTGCCATTACATTAAAAGCCTCCCGTGCAGGGATCCTCACGGGTGTGCTACTGGCAGTTGCACGTATTACTGGCGAAACAGCACCGTTATTATTTACGGCACTTTCCAGTCCATTTTGGAGCACCGATCTCAGCCAGCCGATCGCTAATTTACCGGTTACGGTATTTAAATTTGCTATGAGTCCATTTACAAACTGGCAGCAGTTAGCCTGGGCGGGAGTATTAGTGATGACGCTCGGTATTTTATTACTGAATATTTTAGCGCGGGTTATTTTTACCGACAAAAAATACTAAAACATCCATAAAACATCCATAAAACATCCGAATTTGTTGGTGACGGGAAAACAGGTTAATGGATATTAACGATATCAGTGATAGCAAAATTCAGATCCGTGAACTGAACTTTTATTATGGTAATGTTCATGCACTAAAGAATATTTCATTAAATATTGCAAAAAATAAAGTGACTGCTTTTATTGGCCCCTCAGGGTGTGGTAAATCAACATTGTTGCGAACTTTTAATAAAATGTACCAGCTTTATTCAGAGCAGCGGGTGCAGGGGTCTGTATTATTGGATGGTGAAAACATTCTCCAGGATAAGCAGGACAGTGTGCTCCTGAGATCTAAAGTGGGAATGATTTTCCAAAAACCGACCCCGTTTCCGATGTCAATTTATAACAATATCGCTTTTGGTGTGCGTTTGTTTGAAAAATTATCTGTGCTGGATATGGATGAACGCGTACAGTGGGCTCTGACCAAAGCCGCGCTCTGGAGTGAAACTAAGGATAGACTACAGCAAAGTGGTTATAGTTTATCTGGCGGGCAACAGCAGCGTTTGTGTATCGCGCGGGGTATCGCGATCCGCCCGGAAGTACTGCTGTTAGATGAACCCTGCTCAGCACTGGACCCTATTTCCAGTGGAAAAATAGAAGAATTAATCAGCGAATTAAAAGCAGACTATACGCTGGTGATGGTTACCCATAATATGCAGCAGGCCGCCCGCTGTTCGGATTATACCGCTTTTATGTATTTGGGAGAATTAATCGAATTCAGTGACACTGATACGTTATTTACTGCACCACACAATAAACAAACTGAAGATTACATTACCGGCCGCTATGGCTGAGGTAAGGATAGAGTATGAATAATCTCACCAGCCATGTTTCCAGCCAGTTCAATGCAGAGCTTGAATATATTCGCAGCCAGGTATTAATTATGGGCGCACTGGTTGAACGGCAGTTGCAGGATGCGATCACTGCTATGCACCATCAGGATGCCGTACTGGCAAAGCGGGTGATTGCGGCAGACAGCAAGGTTAACAGGATGGAAGTTGACATCGATGAAGCCTGTATACTGATTTTTGCTAAACGTCAGCCTGCTGCCTGTGATTTACGGCTGGTGATGACCACCACTAAAATCATCGCTGAATTAGAGCGCATTGGTGATGTGGCGGAGAAGATTTGCTGTACTGCACTGGAAAAATTTTCTTCGCGGCAGCAACCACTGTTAGTCAGTCTGGAGTCTATGGGGCGGCATACACTACAAATGCTACATGATGTGTTATCGGCATTTTCACGAATGGATCTGGATGATGCTATTCGTGTTTATCGTGAAGACAGAACAGTAGATCAAGAATATGAAGCGATCGTGCGTCAGCTTATGAGCTATATGATCGAAGATCCGCGCACTATCCCTGGTGTGATAACGGCCCTGTTTTGTGCCCGCTCAATTGAACGTATCGGTGATCGCTGCCAGAATATTTGTGAAGCAATTTTTTATTTCGTTAAAGGCAGGGACTTACGCCATCAGGGAGATACTGAACTCGACAGGCTCCTTTTTGAGAAAAAAACTCAATACTGACAAATTAGTATAATCCGGCGGTAAATGATGAAATAACGGAGTCAGGGTATTAGCTCCGTCAGTCTTTTTTTTTGCCTTCTCCGGCACAACTGATATCAGTAAATTTGCGTCACCCCCCGCTGATATACTCCCTATTTGTCCTTACTGTGGAATTGTTATCGAATGGTATAAAGCAGCGTTTTAGTCTGCATCTGCGTAGTTAATGCAGACTGACTGCAATTTTGTGTTTTTTATCGGAATTTTTAGTAACTGTCGTATAAGAGTGCGCTGGTCGCTATTTTTCAACCAGACAGCATGCAACGGCCGCACTATGACAGGAGTCTCCGGGCAGGCTTTGAGCGGTGAATCCTCTGTGCCCCAGTGAGTGGGGAAATACGCACAACCTCCGATACTTTCCAGTAGCTGACGTGTCAGGTAAGCTGAAGTTGTCGTCAGTACAGGTACCTGTTCGCTGCCCATGAGCCGGTGCTCTTGCCGGTGAAAATCTGCTCCCCATTCAAGCCTGATATAAGTGGCGTTGTCTGTCTTTTTTTGATTAGCAATGAAGTAAAGCTGTAACGAAAAATAGCCTAACAGCTGATTTTCCAGTTCACCCATTCTGGGAAGTTCGCTTGTAATGAGTAAATCGAGTTCTCTTTCATGTAACTGCCTTGTCAGAGACTGGCAGAGCGCTATGCGTGCTTCAGCTTTCAGTAATCTCCGTTGCATATAAAGTATCTGTAACCATGGGGTGAGGTAAGCCTCCCATAACAACGCGGTGGCCCCGATCGATAATGTGGCATCCTGTGCAGAGTGCGCCACCTCTTTTTTTGCCTGTTGCCAGGTATTCATCAGCGTTTCCGCATAAGGCACCAGTCGTTCACCCGCTGGAGTTAATCGAATATTATTTCTGTGGCGAGTGAATAGGTTTGCCCCTAACTGATTTTCCAGCTGGCGAATGCGAAAGCTCACCGCAGACTGTGTTAAATACAAAGATTCCGCCGCATGACCAAAATGCCGCGTTTTTCTGACCTCTAAAAAGGTTTTGAGTAGTTCGATATCCATAGAGTTCTAAAAATTATTTTTGTCGTTATGATTTAAACTTTTTGTTTTACACAATGTCAAGCCTGTCTAATACTCCGCGCCATAAGTTATACGACTGTAAAAATTTTCGGAGCGTGCTAAATGGTAGATAGCTTCATCACGCCTAATCGTTTTTTTGATAACAAATGCTATCCTCGCGGGTTTTCCCGTCATGGTGATTTCACTATAAAAGAGGCGCAATTGCTTGAATGCCATGGTTGTGCTTTTAGTGAGCTGGATTCCGGCCACCGTGAGCCGTCAAATGAAGAAGAAAAACGGTTTATTGCCGTTTGTCGGGGGCAACAGCAACCTGCAACTGAACAGGAAAGAGTATGGCTAAAATATCTGGCACAGATTAACCGGCCAAAGCGCTTCCATACGTTGTCGGGTGGCAAACTGCAGACGGATGCAGCGGAAGATTATACTGAGAGCGAAGATTAATGATTGTTAAGCTGATTTCCCGCTTTATCTTCGCTATTTCAGACTATTGTGTAGTTGTAACAGCAGGCGGTCCATGCAGCGATAGCTGACTGCTTCACAGAGATGTGTTCTTTCGATGTTATCCTGTTGCTCCAAATCTGCCAGCGTCCTTGCAACTTTTAAGATGCGGTACCACGCACGTATTGACAGTCCGAGTTTTAGCAGCACCTTTTCCAAAAAATGTGCATCCTCTGTCTTTAAATGGCAAAAATTTTCCACTTCCTTGCAGCTGAGGCGGGTGTTGGTTTTCCCTGCCCGATCTAATTGCCGCTGTCGTGCATTTAACACACGCAATTTGACAGTTTTGCTGCTTTCGCCGCAATTTTTTTTGTAGTCTCAGCACACCTGGTGGTAATAGCGGTACTTCAATGGATAGATCAAAGCGATCAAGAAAGGGCCCGGAGAGTTTAGCCAGATAACGCAAGATTTGTTGCGGTGGTGTTCGGCTATAGGCACCTTGCCAGTGTCCGGTAGGGCTGGGATTCATGGCGGCGATAAGCTGCACCCGAGCGGGAAAACACACCTTTGCATTCGCACGGGAGATAACGATTTCCCCTGATTCTAAAGGTTCACGCAGTGAATCTAAAACTCGTCGTTCAAATTCAGGTAATTCATCTAAAAATAGCACGCCATTATGCGCCAGTGAAATTTCTCCCGGACGAGGAAATGAGCCACCGCCGATCAGTGCCGCCATTGAGGCACTGTGATGAGGAGCACGAAAGGGCCGCATTCGCCATTGGGGAAAGGGTGTATTCAGGTGCAATAAGCTGAATACAGATGCAGTTTCTAATGCTTCTTCGTCAGTCATGGGAGGCAACAAACTGTTCAGCCGACTAGCTAGCATGGTTTTCCCCGTGCCTGGCGGGCCTATCAGCAGTAAATTATGACCACCCGCTGCTGCTATCTCAAGAGCGCGTTTAGCCTGTTGCTGGCCGATGACTTCCTGCAGGTCTACTGTCGTGTCGTGAGATTCCTCAGTTATTGCGGGAATAATGGGAGAGAGAGTTTTATTTTCACGAAGAAAAGCACAAATATCTAACAGATGGCCGGCTACCAGTGCTTTGCCATCAGGTATTAATGCCATTTCCTGGTTGTTATCAGTTGCAAGAATCAACTGCCGGCCATCTTTAACTGCTGCCAGTGCAGCTGGGATGGCTCCATTAACACCCCGTAATGCACCCGAAAGCGCGAGTTCTCCAAGGAATTCATGGTCTGTTAATTTTTCGGCTGGTATCTGTGCTGATGCAGCGAGTATCGCTAGTGCGATAGGCAAATCATAACGCCCGCCTTCCTTAGGGAGATCAGCAGGAGCAAGATTAACCGTTATTCGTTTTGCTGGAAAAGTAAAGCCGCTATTGATGAGTGCACTGCGTACCCTGTCTCTGGCTTCTTTCACTGTGGTTTCCGGTAATCCAACAAGTGTCAGCCCTGGTAGCCCATTACTGATATGGACTTCAACGCAAACGAGCGGCGCCTGTACACCGATGGTTGCACGTGTGTAAACAACAGCCAGTGACATATATGTGCTCTCTGCCGAATTGTGAGCAACATCATGAATCCATTTATTTTTTATTAAGGAATAATGTTTTTATGGCTGCGTGAAAAATAGAAAAAATAGTGCTGATGCTGACAGCAGAGAAATTTTTTTTGCGGTGTATTCCGCAATATTAAAAGAAACAGAATGTGTTAGGCTGATGCTGGCTCGTTTTTTATCTGGTCCGTCATGGCACACACTCTCGATTTGCATCAACTGGATCTGCATCAACTGGCACAACATATCAGGCAATGGGGACAGGAGCTTGGTTTTCAGCAGGTAGGTATCACTGATACGAATCTTACACTGGAAGAACCTCGTCTTCAGGCATGGCTGGATAAACAATACCACGGTGAAATGGCATGGATGGCACGCACTGGTATGCTGCGAGCTCGTCCCCATGAATTACTTCCCGGTACATTACGGGTAATCAGTGTGCGTATGAATTATCTGCCGCACGACGCCAGATTTGCCAGTACGCTGAAGAATACCGAACTCGGTTATATCAGCCGTTACGCGCTAGGGCGTGATTACCATAAGTTATTACGCCTGAGATTAAAAAAATTGGGCGAACTAATCAAAGAATACTGTGGTGAAACTTATTACCGGCCTTTTGTCGATTCGGCGCCAGTAATGGAGCGCCCGCTTGCTGCTAAAGCCGGGATTGGTTGGGTGGGCAAGCATTCACTGTTATTAAATCGTGAAGCGGGTTCCTGGTTCTTTCTGGGCGAACTGCTGATAGACATCCCGCTGCCAAAGGATTCACCGGTACAGGAGCAGTGTGGCCGCTGTGTGGCCTGCATGACTGCCTGCCCCACAGGTGCGATCGTTGCACCGTATACTGTGGATGCCCGTCGTTGCATTTCTTATTTAACAATCGAACTGGCGGGTGTTATCCCGGAGGAGCTGCGTCCATTAATAGGCAATCGAATCTATGGTTGCGATGATTGCCAGCTGGTCTGCCCCTGGAACCGTTTTTCACAGTTAACGACTGAAGATGATTTTAATCCCCGGGCGTACTTACACGCACCACGGTTGCTGGAGCTATTTTCATGGGATGAACAAACATTCATGACTATGACAGCAGGTTCGGCTATCCGCCGAATTGGTCATTTACGCTGGTTACGCAATATCTCAGTCGCGCTGGGAAATGCCCCCTACCAGTCTGCCATCGTTTTAGCATTGCAAACTCGAACGGGGCATGATCTTATGCTGGATACGCATATCGAATGGGCCATTAAGCAACAATTAGCCAGACGAACCAGTCAGGATGTTCACATTCAAACGGCACAAAAAAAACGCCTGATTCGTGTTATTGAAAAAGGTTTGCCCAGAGATGCATGACGTTTTTTACGATGAATTTTTTCTGTGTATAAAAAATTCTTTGCCAATCAAGTGACAAAATAAATGCAAGCGTTTCGAAAAAAAAATAAATAAAACGAAATAATATGTAATAGAATCATTGGAATAAAATTTCCTTTTTCATGAAAAAAAATAAATGGCCAATGATGAAAAGTAAAAAACTGTGGATAAGTCTGTTGAGTAATTTAATTGAACGACCAAAAGTTCTGTAAAGAAAGGAGCAAAATAGTGGATGATTTCTATGGTAAAAAGCGCTTTGTGATCACAAAAAACAGTGTGGCGGGAAATGGAATTTGAATTCACTAAAATGAGCCGCAGATCATACGAAAATTCTTTTTTATCGCAAGTCTCCTGCATACAAAAAAATAACTTTTAATTTGCGGGGGGCTAACATAAGCAGACCAGGTTTTGTGATCGCTGTCGCGGTAAGTTGCCAACGGATTACAGCTGGAAAAAATGCTGGCGATACCAGGCCAGTTCAGCGACAGATTCCCGAATATCATCCAGTGCCTGGTGGGTGTTTTGTTTTTTAACACCGGATAAAATATCGGGTTTCCAGCGACGTGCAAGTTCTTTTAGTGTGCTCACGTCCACGTAACGATAATGGAAGTAAGCTTCCAGTTCAGGCATGTAACGAAATAAAAAACGACGATCCTGACCTACACTATTACCGCAGACAGGCGATTTCCCTGCGGGGACCCACTGTTGTAAAAAAGCAATGGTCTGTAATTCTGCATCCCGCTCACTGAACGGGCTAGCGTTCACTCTTGCAACCAACCCACTGCTGGTATGCGTACGTACATTCCACTGATCCATTAACGCTAGTTGCTGATCCGGCTGGTATATTGCTATAACAGGGCCCTCTGCAAGAATATTGAGACTGGCATCGGTTACCAGCGTGGCCATTTCGATAATGCGGTCCACTTCTGGATTAAGGCCTGTCATTTCCAGATCGATCCAAATCAAATTATTCTCATTTTTTGTCATCGTTTTTTCCCATCATTTTTCCCATTTGTCTGCTCTTAAAAGGCTGCATCATTAAACTACTGTCTCTGGTATACTCGCAGCATATAGGTTGCGATGAATAACGCTCCAGAAAACGATTATCAAATAAAATGATACTATGTATCACGTCATTTTGGCCAAAATAAGCGATAGGAATATTTAAGGGGTTTAGTGAGCAAACGCAGACTCTCCAGGATCCAGCAGCGTCGGGTGCAAGAAAATTGTCAGCGTCGGCTGAAATTTTCTGATAAAAGACCTGAATCAGATAACTACCAGCCTGGTGACGCGCAGCCTGGCATCGTTATCAGCCGTTTTGGTCAGCATGCGGATATTGAATCCATGGATGGCGCTGTGCATCGCTGTAATATCCGCCGTACTATCGATTCTTTAGTCACGGGTGACAGAGTTGTCTGGCGTGCCGGGATTCAGGTGCAGGCCGGCGTTACAGTCAAAGGGATCGTTGAGGCAGTGCATGAGCGCACATCAATGCTTACCCGTCCTGATCTTTACAATGGCATAAAACCTATTGCTGCTAACATGGATCAAATTATTATCGTCTCAGCAGTGTGGCCAGAGTTATCTCTCAACATGATTGATCGCTATCTGGTTGCCTGTGAAACCCTGAATATTGAACCAATTGTTGTTCTGAATAAGATTGATTTACTGGATCTTGCCGCGCGCGGTCGTATTGACCATATGATGGGTATTTATCGCCGGATACATTATCGTGTGCTTGAAGTTTCCAGCGAAACAGGCGCCGGAATGGCAGCTTTTGAACAGGCATTAACGGGGCGTGTGAGTATTTTTGCCGGGCAATCCGGGGTGGGTAAGTCCAGTTTACTGAATACTCTGCTGCGGCCCGGAGAAATGCAGATTCAGGTAGGTGCCATTTCTGATAGTTCAGGTCTTGGGCAACATACCACTACTGCGGCTCGTTTATACCACTGCCAGGGGGGAGGTAATGTTATTGATTCTCCTGGAGTGCGTGAGTTTGGGCTCTGGCACTTAGCTCCAGAGCAAGTTACCCGGGGGTTTATTGAATTCCGTGATTATCTGGGGGCGTGCAAATTTCGTGACTGTACCCACGGGGGTGACCCCGGCTGTGCAATACATGATGCGGTCGGGCGTGGTGAAATTGCTAAAGAACGATTCGATAGTTACCATCGAATTTTAGCCAGCATGGCACAGACGAAATCGCGCAAAGCGGCATTTAATGTAACGCACTGATGCTGATTGTTTTACCGGCTGTTGCTAACTATTTTATCCGGTCTGTTATCACTCATTTCAGGGACTGTCGTGCTAAATAATATCAAAATAAAATTACAATATTTACTGCCGAAACAATTGATTAGCCAGCAGGCGGGCTGGTGTGCCGGCAGGCAGGCGGGCTGGCTGACGCAATTAATGATTAAGGCTTTCGCTCGTTACTATGATGTCAATATGAAGGAAGCTCAGAATCCACAATTTTCGTCATACCGTACTTTTAATGAATTTTTTATCCGGCCCTTGCGCAGTGGTGCGCGGCCTGTTTGCTGTGAAGCTGATGCCCTGACGTGTCCTGCTGATGGCACCATTAGCCAGCTTGGGGCTATTCGGCAGGGTGAGCTTATTCAGGCAAAACAGCACAACTACAGCCTTGAAGCGTTGTTAGCAGGTAATTATCAGCTGGCAAAAGAGTTTCAGGATGGTTTGTTTACAGCGATTTACCTGGCTCCACAAGATTACCACAGGGTGCATATGCCCTGTAAGGCAGTGCTGCGGGAGATGATTTACGTACCTGGCGATTTATTTTCTGTTAATCCATTGACAACAGCCAGTGTGCCTAATCTGTTTGCGCGCAATGAGCGGGTTATTTGCATATTCGACAGCGTATACGGCCCAATGGCGCAGATTCTGGTCGGGGCAACAATTGTGGGAAGTATCGAAACGGTATGGGCTGGTACGGTGTCACCACCGCGTGAAGGTATCATCAGACGCTGGACTTACCCGACAGCGGGGGAGGAAGGTGCCGTCTGTCTGGATAAGGGGGAAGAAATGGGGCGTTTCAAATTAGGTTCAACGGTAATTAATCTGTTCGCGCCCGGAAAAATAAATTTCGGCGCCAGGCTGAACAGTGGGGCGGTCACACGAGTAGGGGAGATATTAGCTACCGCAATATCGCTTTCTTCCGCTATGCCCTCCCAACCGGAAAGGCGATAACATCGCTAATTTTTTCTGCGCCTAACGCCAGCATTACCAGACGATCGATCCCCAGAGCGACCCCGGAAGATGCTGGCATGCCCTGTTGTAATGCCGCCAGAAAATTATTATCAATAGGTTGCTGTGGTAAATTCAGCGCCGCCCGCCGCAAGTTATCCTGTTCAAAACGATGCAGTTGTTCGTCACTGTCGGTTAATTCACGAAAACCATTTACCAGCTCAATACCTTTAAAATAGACCTCAAAACGTTCGGCTACCCTGTTATCCTCGGTGCTAATCTCGGCCAGTGATGCCTGTGCTGCCGGAAAGTGATAAATAAATGCGGGTTTTTCATGGCCGATATTTGGCTCTACCCCAAAGGTAAACAACAGTTGTAATAATTTATCATGACTTTCCTCTTTTTCTGCGATATCCCGCATTTCAAGTTTAGCGGCCGCTGCCCGTAGCTGTATTTTATCGACTTCGAGCGGATCAACGTGCAAATATCGCAAAAAAGCCTGTTGATAGGAGAGTGTCTCTGCGCTGGCGCAATCCAGTATTTGTTGCAGTAAATCATCAACCTCATTCATTAACTGATGCATATCATAATGAGGCCGGTACCATTCCAGCATGGTAAATTCAGGATTATGATGGCGACCCGCTTCTTCATTACGAAAACTACGCCCCATCTGGTAGATAGGGCCACTTCCTGCCGCCAGTAAGCGCTTCATATGATATTCAGGGCTGGTCATCATATAGAGCATCAGGCCATTTGCGGTGCCAGGCCCGGTGTAACGGGTTTGAAAAGAAGACAGATGAACATCTGTGACGCTTGCCTGGCTCATGGCTGGCGTTTCAACCTCCAGTACGCCACGTTCGGCAAAAAATTCTCGTACCTTTGACAGGATCACCGCGCGTTTTAACAGATTCGCGACGGGTGCACTGGGTTTCCAGTTTGTTGTTTCGCTCATAGATGTCCTGCTCCGAAATAAAACACAGTGGCTCAGTCTACCGGTATCCTCGCGGGCAAACAAATGGCACCGTTGTTCATGACCTCTTTTCTAATGCATTATTTTAAATCAATTTATATGACTTCAGCTATAACTGGCAACGGGGGCAGCATGAGTGTTTTTTTAAGTCAGTTTACGTAAATATTGAAAAATCAGGCGAGGGGCTTTCGGCGAGGCGAGGCTGGCTTTTTCTTTTTGTGCATGACGCACCAGCATTCGTAATTGCTGTCGATCGGCACTTGGGTAGAGCGTCAGTACCTCAGAGATAGCTGCATCACCTTCGGCTATCAGTTTATCACGCAATATTTCCAGTTTATGGAGCAAAGAAATTTGTTGATTATGGCGATTTTTCAGTTTATCCAGTGCAGTCTGAATCGTTGTTATGTCATAAGTACGCAACATTTTGCCAATCAACTGCACCTGACGGCGGCGCCCTTCTCTCTTTAATTTCTGTGCTAACTCAATGGCCACGAGCAGATCTTCACTCAGCGGGATGCTGCTCAGAGCATTTTTACCCAGCCCGATTAACTCTGAGCCCAGATCTTTTAGTGCCTGGGCATCACGTTTCATCTCACTTTTGCTGACCAGGACAATGTCATCGTTGTCATTTTTTACCTCCGAAAGGCTATAAGGCCAATTTTCAAACTGTTTATTACTCATAAAATGTATTCCTTAAAAAGGCCGGCCAGTCAGATTATCGGGAGGCTGCTCTCAACTGCCTGCACAGACGATTCAGAGAGCCTGTCCGGCATCTTTTACCCTTATGATACTTCAAAAAGTCCGATTGCGTCCTATAGTCAACATGATTACAGTAAGGCGGCACCTGATATTATCGCTTCCGCCCCGCATTAAAAATGAGGGCAGGTTCTTCAGTTACAACTTAATTATGGACTGGCAGATTGATGAAAGCAGCGACCCAGGTGGTACAACAGCGCAACATACTGGAGCAGGCGGTTAAACAGGCTCTCGCTCAGGCTCTGTCAGGCGCGGATGCAGCTGAAGTTGCCGCATCCAAAACGACCGGTATTAGCTGTAGTACCCGTTTTGGTGATATTGAAAATATCGAATTTAACAGTGGTGGTGCGTTAGGAATTACCGTTTATTCCCAGCAAAATAAAGGCTATGCCTCCTCAACGGATTTGACTCCTGATGCTATTGCCCGTACGGCGGCAGGCCGCTTTGGGTATTGCGCGTTACACCTCCTCTGATCCCTGTTCCGGCCCGGCAGAAGCAGGGCTGCTGGCATTTGATGCACCGGATCTGGATCTTTTTCATCCGATGGAACACCTGGACACTGAATATGGTACCGAACTGGCTGCTCAGGCGGAACGGACCGCATTGCAGGCTGATAAACGCATTATTAATACTGAAGGCGCTAATTTCAACAGTCATTACTCCGTCAAGGTATTTGGTAATAGTCATGGTATGTTGCAAAGCTATTGTTCCAGCAGACATTCGCTATCGTGCAGTGTTGTTGCCGGGCACTTCGGTAAGATGGAGCGTGATTATGCCTGGAGCGCTGCTCGCAGTATCGACGATTTGAAAAGCCCTGAATGGGTTGGTGAGGAGTGTGCTCGCCGCACGCTGGCACGCATGGACCCACGCAGACTGCCAACCATGCAGGCACCAGTACTGTTTGCCGCCGAAATGGCAACCGGGTTATTTGGTCATCTGGCGGCAGCAATCAATGGCAGTAACGTTTACCGGCGATCGACATTTCTGCTGGATAATCTGGGGAAGCAGGTGCTCCCTGCCTGGCTGCAGATAGCAGAGCGCCCGCATATATTACGCGGCCTTGCCTCAGCACCCTTTGACAGTGAAGGAGTGCGTACCGTTGCTCGTGATATTGTGCGCGATGGTGTACTGCAAACGTATCTGCTAAATAGCTATTCAGCACGCAAGCTGGGTTTACACAGTACCGGCCACGCTGGTGGCATCCATAACTGGTGCATTCCCGGACAGAAGCAAGATTTCAGTGCCATGTTACAGCAAATGGACAAAGGCTTACTGGTGACTGAGTTAATGGGTCATGGCGTCAACACGATCACTGGCGACTACTCGCGAGGTGCGGCCGGTTTTTGGGTAGAAAACGGCGAAATTCAATATCCGGTAGGTGAAATCACTATCGCAGGAAATCTGAAAGATATGTTCATTAATATAGTGAGTACAGGCTGCGATATTGAAACACGTAGCACCATTCAGTGTGGATCGGTACTACTGCCATCGATGAAAATCGCAGGTAAATAAAAACAGGCACGTGCTACTTTCATTCAACGCTCATCGATTCAGCTATTGATTGAACCTTCTCCCTGCTATATTTAGGGAGAAGGTGTCAGATATTGAACTTATTTTACTGATTTCGTTGATGTCATTAAATTAACTGACTGAAAATTAACTGACTGACTGGTAAAACTGACTGGCTGGTAAGTAGAAATAATTCGTGCAAATTCATAAGGTTGCTGCGATACGTAGGTACATTTTGCCAAATCCTGTCCCTGTAAATTATTACATCCTTGCAGGAAACCCTGATTGCGATCACGTGTTGCATCCCAGCCTGAGAGACAGCCCAAATTTTTCTCAGACGCAAACGCTGCCAGCTTGTATTGATCATCAAGGGTAAATATCTTTCCATTAAGATGGCGCCCAAACATCGGGCAGGCACCCATGCGACGCCAGATCTTATTTGAACTCCAGTCAGTAAATACGCTTGCTATCTGTTTGTGCATGCCGTTAAGCCCTGACACACAGCACTGAAAAGCATCCGGCGAAGAACTCTGCCCAAACTCCATCAACATGCCATTAATCAGTGAAGGCTGAATGCCATTGTCTGCCAGTTTCTTCAATAAGTTGACGCCGCCCTCATTGAAGCCTTCCAGTGACCCCGGCGCCCCATCTACGGGTAAAGTATAAGAAATTTGTACATAGAAAAACTGTTGTAATAATTGTGCCATCGCCGCAACATGGCGATCCTGAGCCTCCTGATTGTGAATAAACGCACCTTCAAAATCGAAGTCAATATGTCTAATACCATAGTTCTTTATGATGGCACTATAGAGCGCGACTATTTTAGTAATATCCGTCTCTTCTTCTTCCACTGGCACATTTGATGCGCCGCCAAAAGAGAGGATAACCTCGCCACCCATATTACGGAAGAGACGGATATCCTTTTTACCGTAGTCAGAAATAGTCGCATTACCGCTGAACGACTCGTCCGGGATATTGGAGTCAACCATCACAGACTGCCCGCCCCAATAAATTTGCTTATCACCACCTGGTTTAGCCACAAGAAAACCCAGAAAATAAGCATCCACTCCCGATGCAGAGCTATACTCTGCTATCTGTGGGGTTGGCCAGGCCGTATAGTCAACAAATGGGGCTCTGCGTAAATCCCAGTCACCTGGATCGGGTAGCGGTTCACCCGTTCTGAATGTAATGACATGGCTAGCCTCTGATATATTATCTGCAATATCAATGGAATACACTTCCATCAGATAATCAGAAGAGGACTTTAGACTGTTGAGAGCAATACTATTGGTTTTGGAAAATGACTCTGACACAAGTTTCGCACATCGAAGAAAAATGGTAGAAAGATGAAAAGGGAAAAGTGCGCAGGGTTATCAGATGTCACCTCATCAATGTACGAAAGAACTGTATAAAGCATTTTTGCAGGCAAGCAGTGTGAGGTATTCCGGTCTCGCGTT
>CANJWD010000019.1 GCA_947478475.1 Enterobacterales bacterium | reverse complement strand
TTCGCAGGCCAGCAGTCCATTCTGCCAGAACCGTTCAAAAACCCCTGCATCCCGCCATTCCTGAAAACGGCGATGGGCTGAGCTTGATGAGCAGATACCGGTTGCATTCAGCGCATTCCACTGGCAACGCGTTCTGAGCACAAAGAAAATAGCGTTCATTGCAGCCCGATTATCGACACGTTTGCGATGCGTCCCTAGCGGGTGATGGGTTCTGTGTTCCGGGAGCAGTGGAGCTATTCTTTCCCAGAGTTCATCGCTAATCTGCCACTTGTTACTTACCACACTTTGCCCTCAGAAATTACCGTAACTCATTATACGTTAATTCCTTTTGGGATAGGCTCTAAGTGCTTTCAGGGTGGTGACAATAGGAGAGTGGAAAGCGTCCTCAATAAAAGTTTCCTGGATGGTAACAGAAGGAGAGTGGCTATTTATCGTTTCTGTAGTTTCTGTGTCAGGTCGCATCCGTTTTGACGATGATGGACCTGCTTCCCTGGTATTCTGAACTTGCCGTTCTATGACCATCCGAAGACGCCCATTCTCTTCGTTCAGCGTGAGAAAAACACCGTTGTGCAATGCGCACCTTACGGCGCTCTTGCCAGGTAAGTAGGCTGACACTATCGCATTCATTATTGAACGAAATGATTTAATATCTGAACACTCGCCGCCGCCGTCTTTATTTCCGTTTAACAACATGCGTACAGATTCAGTAAGATTATTCATATTCATAAAGTTTTACTTCCTTGTAAATTAATCAGTGGCTGAATTGGGCAAGACAATCTATAGCCAAGACAATCTATAGCTGAATAATAACGATCGATATGCATTTAGCGTGCCTCTAAAAATTACAGAAATGTAATCTGTTATTGGCCTATGCTTTCAGTGAATCTTTCTTACTTTTTTCTGACGTCCATTGCATAGAAAGCGAACAGCAAGAGGAAGCGAACCCCCTACAGCCCGAACCTTAAACCGATAGTGAAAAATGATAAATGAGCAGGTAAAAAAATAGATATTATCAATTAAATCAGTATATTATTGACGATATTTTGAATTTATTTTAGGTCAGGCAAGAAGTAAAACTGAAGATAAAACTGAAGATAAAACTGAAAATCAGATTGCCTTCAATCGCCGATAAATGGCCGATAAATGGCTATCGTGTTTGAACGATACGTTTCAGGGAGTCAATCCCGCATCGTCATTTTATTGGGGGATAATTTATTGGGGGATACAGTGCCATGGTTTATCGAAACGATGGTATCAGCTAGTCAGCGGCGGCCGGGGCAATTTTGGCGACCAGCACGGGGACATCGATGGCATCGATCAGTGCTGGCGCGAGGTGAAGGTGGGCGTACTCCCGCCAGACACCCGATTCAAGAAAAAGCTGAAAAAGTGGCGCATCAAGATGGTGCTTATTGACCATGTTCAGCATAATATTCAGCGCTTCTGACAGCAGTTTACCCTTTTTATACGGCCTGTCTGCCGCGGTCAGGGCTTCAAAGACATCGGCAATCGCCATGATACGCGCCTGCACACTCATCTGATCACCGGTTAGCTGACAGGGGTAGCCCTTGCCGTCGATGCGTTCATGATGGCCGCCGGCAATTTCCGGTACGTGCAGCATGGTGTACGGGAAGGGCAGTTTCTTCAGCATGATGATGGTTTGCATAATGTGTTCATTGATTTTGTAGCGGTCCTCTTCCGTCAGAGTGCCACGACGAATGCTGAGATTATGAATTTCACCGTGATTATAGAGATACTCCGGCTCTTCGATTTTAAAGGCAAACTCTTGTGGCAGCCGATCCCGTTTATCCCGTTTGATCAGGTGTTCTGGCCGGTCCGCCAGCAGCGCTTCGCGAACGGGCAGCCCGGGAGCGGGGATGCCCGAAAGGCGCGCCTGCTCAACATGAGAGATGCCGGCGCGGTCATCCAGCGTGCGCGTCCACTGATAGTGTGCTATCTGCGTAATGCGCGCCAGCGCTTCATCGGAGAGAAACTCTCCGCCCAGATTAGAGCTGGCAACAAAATAGAAATCATCATCCAGCGTTTTTAAACGGGCCGTTAATATCTCCCAGCGCGCATCGTCAGCGCTAAGCCCGGGATGAGTGCGCAGAAAAGCAATTTCTTCCTCGCGCTTGAGCACTTCAAAACGCATCCGGACTTCATGGATCCTGTCGTAAATCATCTCCAGCTTGGTGGCTTTATCGACGATAAATTCCGGCGTGGTGATTTTACCGCAGTCATGCAGCCAGCTGGCGATATGCAGCTCCTCCCATTCGGCCACGCTCATGGTAAAGCTGGCAAATGGCCCGGTTGTAGCATCAACAGCCGCCTGCGCCAGCATTTTGCTGATTTCCGGCACCCGCTGACAGTGACCACCGGTGTATTCACTTTTTGCATCGATGGCACCCGCTATCAGTTCAATGAAGGAGTTCAGTAAATTTTTCTGTTCCTGTAACAGGCGCCGTGTTTCCACGGATACAGATAACCCCCCCACCAGCGCATTCACTAACGCTATTTTGGTGTTCTCTTTTTCCACTGTCAGCCCTTCCGGACAGAGCAACAGCATCAGCCCCAGCATACGGTTGCCCTGACTCAGCATCGGTACCGCCACATAGCGTAATGGCAGATGTGGCAGTAACCAGAGCTGTAACGAGGGAGGAAGCAGGGTTTGATCCAGACGGCCACTGACGGTTTTACCCTGTACGACGTCGGTAAAATTTAAAAACGTCATCTCACCAGGCGCTAACGGCACGGCATCAGTAATGGGGAAATTTTCATGCTGCCAGCGCAGAGTACAGGGAGTAAACTGCTGCTGATCACCATCACTGTCGGCCAAAAAAATGATACCCCCCGACATGGTGGTAATATCGATGGTCTCCTTGAGTAATCCCTCCATTTGCAGGATAAAATCCTGGCCTGGCGCCAGCATCGAACCGATAGAGATAAAATTTTTGATCGTCGTTTTCATTTTGCTCATCGACTGATTCAGATCATCGATTTCGGCGACGGCAGAGCGCATCGCCGGCATACCATCAAAATTGAAATTACTGATGGCATCGGCATCCTGGCGCAGCCTAACCAGCGGATAAGAGATCTTTAACGAAAACATCCAGACAATTGGGATGCTCAACAGCAGCACAATCAGGGTCACTGACTGGGACTGGCTATCGATAATGCTTACATCGGTGGTCAGGTTAAGGTAGGGCGTGGCAACGGCCAGACGGTAGTGTTCATTGGCATTATTAATGGCGATGACCGAACCGTACCAGCTCTGTTTCCCGTCGGGCCGCACCACCTCAAACGCACTGCTGACACCCGCATGCTGCGCCTGGCGCAAATTATCGTCGAGGGTAAAACTGTCCCACTGCTGTAACAGTGCTTGTAGCACCGGATTGTTAATTCCTAAGTGCGGGGTATCCTTCGCGGCCGGCTGCCCGACACTGACCATCTGCCGTGGATCGAGCGTGGCGATAACATCCCCCCCCTGACTAAGGACCATTGCCTCGCTGCCAGCGGGCAGCGGCTGACGCTGTATAAATGTTGACAGCGAAGCCAGCGATACATCGATACCAACCACCACTTTCTGGTTACCGATAGCCTGGCTGAAGGTAATACCCGCTTCCTCGGTCGATTTAAAAATATAGACCCCGGAGGTAACCAGCCCGGTCGTGCCCAGCGCGGCGCGATACCAGTCGCGTTCACGGGGCTGATAGTCGTAATCTTCGGGGGTTAGCGTGCTGATAATCTGCTTTTGTGCATCTAAAAAAGTGAACTCTTTTATCGCCCTGCCACCCTTGTGCTCAATGCTCTGCACCAGCCAGCTGGCGTCACTGGGGGCCGCAACGAGGAGGCGATTGGCCGCGCTTAAACGCCGCAGCGAAAAAAAATCACCATTGTCATAGCCGTTATAGATGGCACTGGCATACAGGTTGTTTTCCAGCACCGCGAACATGCGGGCTAAAGAGACAACGCGCTGCTGCGCCGTATTCTGCCCGGAAACGGGAACCGATGAGAAAAATGTCGTGGAGATAATGATGGGCCGTATTACCGCATCAAGTTCGGCAGCGGTGGCCATAGCGACGTTCTGATACTGTTTGCTGGTGTTTAGTTCGGTCAGTTTACTCATCTGATGATGGTTGAAAATAATAATGACGACGCCCGTCGCCATTATTAACAGACTGAACAAAGCGGCAATTTGCAGACGCAGCGGATAGCGACTTTTTAACAGCCAGGGCATGGAAAACATGGATGCTGTCCTTAAAAAATATCAGCAACAGACGCTTTTTATTATTCGCTTTTTATTATTCATTTTTTATTATTGCAGGTTACCTAATGACCACGCCTGTTCAGTGCACTGCCCATAAGCGGCATTGACCTCCCGCTGGCACCGGTGCTGCTCCAGCCGCTGTTTTAAAACCTCCATGCGCAACTGTAGCAGCCGTTTCACTTCACCGATATTGTGCAAAATAGCGTCGATGGTCTGCCGTAAGATGAACTGCTGGGCCGGAACCGGTAACGATGCTGGCAGCGGCATGATTCGCTCCATGGCCTTAAGGTAGACTATCTCCAGCTCCACCAGCTCATCCCACTGCCCCAGAATCGCCAGGCTAAGCAGCTGCTCACTCAGGGTAAGAACGTGCTGATACTCAGTGAGTAACTGTCGATGCTGTTCCATTCACCTGCTCCATTTTCTGTTGAACTTTCTGTTGTACTTGCTGTTGAACTTTCTGTTCAACTTTTTGTTCAACTTCGGGGCCAATTTGCTTCCACGCATCCGCAATGCTCTGCAATAGCCCCAGTACCTCACTGAGAACAGCGTGGTCATTATAACGATTGGCATGTACCAGCCGGCTCGACATATAGTCATAGAGCGCATGCAGCTTTTCTGCCAGTTCACCACCCTGTTTAAGATCAAGGCTGGCCCGTAAACCTGCATCAATAATCCCTATAGCCTGTGAAATAGCGTTGCCTTTTGCAGCAATATCGCCCTGCTGCATAAAAAGACGGGCACGCCCCAGGGCACTCAGGGCGGCGTCAAATGATATGACTATCAACTGGTACGGGCTGGCGTTCATTACCGCTGTTTCGATACCAATATTCACATAGGCCCTGGCGCTGGCAGGATATCTGTTGTGTGCTTTCATCAGGTTATCCTTCTCTTCTGTTCATGTTTTTGAATTGCTCAGTCAGAAACTTACTGGTGTTATTCAGCTGTTCCACCATCACATCAAGGGCAGCAAACTGCTTCCGCATATTGCTCATATTGCTCTCAACCACCTGAGTAGCCTGAGCAATCTGCTTGTCAACGGTTGTGATATTTTGGACCAGACTCTCTGTAGCAATTTTAATCGTCCCGTTGTAAGGGCTCAGAAATTGCTTCAGTACCAGGGACATCTTTGTAGCCAATCCAAGTGTTGTATTGGCACCGATTAGAAACGTGTTTACCTGAACGGGCTCTGCTAACACGGTGTGAGCCAGTTTTCCGCTATTTACCACCAGCATACCGGTGCGGTCCGCCGTAATGCCCAGATCACTGAGCCAGTGCACCTCATTAGGGCCGTACGGAACCCTGCCGTACGAGCCGGTTATAACGTCCTTTAACTGCTCCTTCATCTGTCTTAGCGTAATGTTGCCAATTAATGCCCCGTTATCCGGAGACTGTTGTTGACCTGGCTGAACCGGCACATACTGTGTCAGCGAGGTCATGCTGGAGAGCAGGGCATTATAGGCGGTGACAAAATCCCCGAAAGCCTGTTGCACCGGAGCCGTGTCGTGCTCGATCTGTAACGCTTCAGGGTTACCACCGGGGGAAAGCGCTTTTAGTATTACTACCACGCCAGGGGGGAGGTCGGTGATGGTGTTACTTTGCCGATCCATCCCGATGCCGTTAAAGGTAAAGAGCGCGTCTGTTGCTGCCACTGCGACGCTCATATTACCTAGCGGAACAGGGGAGTTGGAGTAATTCAGGACAGCTGCCAGGGAATTATCCCCAGTCACGCTGACAGTCATCGCCGACTGTGTCCCGCTCTCTTTTGCGCCCAGTGTCAGATAGTACTTGCCATCGCTATCTTGAATAACTGCGGCACTGACGCTGCCTTGCTGGCGGTTAATGGCAGCCGCCACCGCATCGAGCGAAGTCTGGCTATCATTCAGCGTCACCACCAGTGGCGGGCTGTGGGCGGGCTGACTTATCGTCAGCGTACGGGAGAGGGCTAGCGTCCCCAGCATAGCGCTGCTGCTGGTCTGGCCGGCGGTGCGCAGTGACTGCGCCTGCGCCAGTGAGCTGACCTTTATCTGGTAGTTGCCGGCACTGGCATTACCGGTAACCGCGGCACTAAACGCCGTGCTGCTACTGGTGACAACAGTGGCATTGAGCGTTGCCGGCTGGCTAAGTGTTGTGGCGGCTGTGCTGACATTTTCCAGTGCACTTTTTAACAGGCCAAAAGCACTCAGCTGAGCTTCATAGGCTGTTTTCTGCTGCTCCATGGGCTTTAAACGCTGCATCTGCACGGCGGTCAGATCATCCAGCAGTTTAATTAACGGCAACTTAGAGGCGGCCCCGAGGCCAGTGGCTTGCATGTCTGCCATGGTGAATCCTTACATAACTACCGGGTAGGGTGGGTAGCATAGGTTATCGGTCAGAGCAAAAAAAAGTTTACTGAATTTAATGGTAATACTAACTGGCAGCGCATTTCACCTGGCGCAGGGCCTGCACGCTGGCCTGATAACAGCCAGATTTTCCTGCATAGTTAATAAAAAGTTAATGCTTAGTTGTAAAATAATTTAAAGATTGTGCTGATTCAACCGATAACCCCAGCAGACTGAGTAGCTGTGCACAGCCGCCCAGCAGCATACCTCTTAATAATTTTATGACTTCAACTGTAAGGAATATCACTGATGGGAAATGTAATCATTACCAATTACGATGCGATGGTAGCAAGGGCAGCTCTTGATGTCTCAGCGCGCAATAAATCCACCGCTATCCAGCGGCTGGCCACCGGCTTCCGTATTAATACCGCCCGTGATGATGCTGCCGGTCTGGCTATCGCCGATTTCATGGAGTCGCAAGTGCGTGGCCTGACCCAGGCACGACGCAATGGCAATGACGGCGTTAGTCTGGCGCAAACCGCTGAAGGCGCACTGACAGGTACGACCTCCGCCCTGAAGAGAATTCGTGAACTGACCGTTCAGGCGCTCAATACGGCGCTCTATACTCCTGAGAATCGCTCAGCGATGCAACTGGAAGTTGCACAAAATATATTAGAAATTAACCGTATTTCCGAACAGACAGCATTTAACGGACTGGAACTACTCAATACTGCTCTGAACACGGTTACTTTCCAGATCGGTGCCATGGACAGTCAGAACATTTCTGTAGTCTTGAATAAGATGGATGCAGCGTCGTTGAAGCTGCCCGGAACAGCGATTGATGTATCGTCAATAGATATTGCTCAGGATGCCACTACACTTTTGGGTTCGAGCTATCTGTCACTGATCGATGCCGCTGTGACCCAGGTGAATACGCTGCGTGCTGAGCTGGGTGCGGTGCAAAACCGCTTTACTGCTATTGTCAGCAGTCTGGATGCCGCTATCAATAATACTGCAGCGTCCCTGAGTGGTATCAGAGATACCGATTACGCCGCCGAAACTACCGCCTTTGCCTCTGCTTCTGTAATACAACAGGCTGGTATCGCCGTACTGGCGCAGGCCAATCAACAGCCGCAACTACTGCTCTCCTTGCTGCCACGATAAGCCCGTTCAGGCTTCTCTTTTCAGGCGACCTCTGGTCGCCTTTTTTACATCTGTAAAAACAGATTGTGCAATAGGCGGAACAGCGCCGCTTTTTTGCTGCTGTTTTCACGATTGGCACAGAGCAGGCCACCAATAATGGCCGGATGCTATTTTTGAAGTTGTTTTTGACATTGTTTTTAAAGAGAGAGAGCCATGCCGGATGAACTCTATAACGCCGCCGGTGCCATGGACAATGCGGCGCTGTGGCAGCGTTATGTGCCGCTGGTGCGCCACGAGGCCCTGCGCCTGCAAGTGCGGCTGCCACCCAGTGTTGAGCTGGACGATCTGCTGCAGGCGGGCAGTATCGGGCTGCTGAGTGCGCTGGAACGGTTTGATGCCGCGCTGGGCACCGCCTTCACCACCTATGCCGTGCAGCGCATCCGTGGTGCCATGCTCGACGAGCTGCGCAGCCGCGACTGGGCCCCGCGCAGCGTGCGCCGCCGTGCCCGTGAGGTAGCGCGCACCATACAGCAGCTGGAACAGCGGCTGGGACGGGCTCCCGATGAGCTGGAAATTGCCACGGCCATGCGTGTCACCCTGACGGAATATCACCAGATCCTGCTCGATACCAATAACAGCCAGCTCTTTTCCTACGATGAGTGGCATGAAGGACAGGAGCAGAGTGATGGCAGCGGTATCGCGGATGCCAACGCTAATCCGCTGCACCTGTTGCTTTCCGGCAGCCTGCGCGAACAGGTGATGGCGGCGATAGCGGTGCTGCCTGATCGTGAAAAAATGGTCCTGACCCTCTACTATCAGGAGGAGCTCAATCTGAAGGAGATAGGCGTTGTGCTGCAAGTGGGCGAGTCCCGCGTTAGCCAGCTGCACAGCCAGGCGATTAAGCGCCTGCGCGCCCGGCTGCAGGCTGATTTGTAACGGTTAATCCGTGCGGTCGCCACGTTTAATCCCACAACACTCCCGATCATGAGTGCAGCCGCATCGCCTGATAACCGTAAGCCAGTCCCCTCAGCAATATTCATTCATACCCTTCGCGATAGCCATACCCTTAGCAATATGCACTATTCAGCAATATTCAATATACGGAGTGGAAAGCTTGACTTAGCCGTCCGATGATGCCGATAATCGTTTTTTGTTGAAATATTTGTTGAGTTGAAATATTTTTTGAAATCGATGAGGGTGATGCCGTTAATGAAACAGCGCACTTCGGTTCACACGCACCACGGGCGGCTGGCCACATTATGGGGCGGCGTGCTGATGCTGCTACTGCCGGTTTTCAGCAGCAGTGCCGGGGCGCAAAAATTCCGCGTCATCACCACATTTACCGTTATTCAGGATATGGCGCAGAATATCGCCGGTGAGGCCGCGCTGGTGGAATCGCTCACCAAACCGGGCGCCGAGATCCACGGCTATCAGCCCACACCTCAGGATATCGTTAAAGTGCAGTCTGCAAACCTGGTGTTGTGGAATGGCCTCGGTCTTGAACGCTGGTTTGAACGTTTTTTCGAAAATATTGAAAACGTGCCCGCCGCCGTCGTCAGCGAGGGTATTGTACCACTGGCGGTCGGCGCCGGTCAGACTAAGTCCGTCCTGAATCCGCATGCCTGGATGTCGCCCGCCAATGCCCTTGTCTATGTTGAGAACATCAGAAAGGCGCTGGTGCACTACGATCCCGTCAACGCAACCGTCTATAATCAAAACGCCAAAGCCTATGCGGTAAAAATTACCCAGCTGGATGCCCCGTGGCGCCAGCGGCTGGCGCCTATTCCTGCCGCCCGGCGCTGGCTGGTAAGCAGCGAGGGGGCATTCGGTTATCTGGCGGCAGCCTATGGCTTTCAGGAGCTCTGGCTCTGGCCGGTGAATGCCGAAGAACAGGGCTCTCCGCAGCAGATTCGCCGCGTCATCGACAGCGTGCGGGCGCACCATATCCCGGTTGTTTTTAGTGAAAGTACCATTTCTGATAAACCAGCTATACAGATCAGCAGAGAGACGGGGGCTCGCTACGGGGGTGTGTTATACGTTGACTCGCTCTCCGATGCCAGAGGCCCGGTCCATAGCTATATCGATTTGATGAGTGTGACCCTTGAGACCATCGCACAGGGATTTGGCCAGTGAGTGCGCCGGTGTTTACCCGCCCGGAACTGCTGATTGATGATGTGTCGGTCACCTATAACAATGGGCATGCCGCTATCTGCAATGCCAGCTGCCAGCTGAGTGGTGGCACTATTTGCGCGCTGGTGGGTGTGAATGGAAGCGGAAAATCGACACTGTTTAAAAGCATTATGGGGCTGCTCACGCCGACACAGGGGCGGGTGCAGCTTAATGGCCGGCCGGTCAGCGACGCCATGAAAAATAATCTCATCGCCTATGTGCCACAGGCGGAGGAGATCGACTGGAACTTCCCGGTGCGAGTCGCCGATGTGGTGATGATGGGGCGTTACGGCAGGATGAATTTTCTGCGGCTGCCTAAGCACCATGATCGTGTTATCGTGGACGCTGCCCTTGAGCGCGTGGGGCTGACGTCACTGCGCTCCCGGCAGATAGGTGAACTCTCCGGCGGGCAAAAGAAACGGGTGTTCCTCGCCCGCGCCCTGGCACAGCAGGGCAGCGTGCTATTACTGGATGAACCCTTCACCGGCGTCGATGTCAAAACCGAAAATGCCATTATCGATCTGCTCAGGGCCCTGCGTGATGAAGGGCACCTGATTCTGGTTTCCACCCATAATCTGGGCAGCGTGCCAGAATTCTGTGACCATGTGATTCTGATTAACCGCACGGTACTGGCGGCAGGCACGCTGGCTTCCACCTTCACGCAAAAAAATTTAGAACTGGCGTTTGGCGGTGTACTGCGTCACATCAATCTTTCCGGTACTGCGCTGCATGACGATGACGATCGGCGCACAGTGACCGTCATTACCGACGATGAACGGCCGGCTGTCTTCTATGGGCAGAGCAAAAGCGATCCGCCGGCACATTGTCACGCTCCGGCACATTGTCACGCTAAGGACGATAACCTTTAATGCTGGACCTTTTATTACAACCTTTTGCTTATCATTACATGGTCAGAGCGATGTGGGTCAGTGCCATCGTCGGTGCCGCGTGCGCCTTTCTCTCAGCCTACCTGATGCTCAAAGGCTGGTCACTGATGGGGGACGCGCTCTCTCACTCTGTCGTTCCCGGTGTGGCCGGCGCTTATCTGCTGGGACTGCCCTATGCCGCCGGGGCATTTTTTACCGGCATGCTGGCCGCGCTTGCCATGACGCTGGTGCGTCATATTACCCGCCTGCGGGAAGATGCCATTATCGGTTTTATTTTCTCCTTCTTTTTTGCCGTCGGCCTGCTTATCATCTCATTAAATCCCATAGCCATGAATGTTGACTCGATCATATTCGGCAATATTCTGGGTATTGCTGATGACGATGTGCTACAGGTGGAGATCATTATTTTTCTCTCATTTTCCGTTCTTTGCGTGATATGGAAAGATCTGCTGGCCGTTTTTTTTGACGAAAACCATGCGATGTCCATAGGCCTGTCGCCCCTGCGCTTAAAGATTGTGTTCTTCACTCTGCTCAGTGCCTGTACCGTTGCGGCGCTACAGACGGTGGGAGCAATACTGGTCATTGCCATGGTGGTCACACCCGGGGCGACCGCTTATCTGCTGACTGACCGTTTTGGCCGTCTGCTGCTGATTGCCATAGGAATTGGCGCCTCTACCAGTGCACTGGGGGCTTATCTCAGTTTCTACCTGGATGGTGCGACCGGCGGTGTGATTGTCACGCTGCAAACGGTAGTTTTTTTATTCGCTTTTTTTCTGGCGCCGAAATATGGCCAGCTGGCAGCACTCAGGCGCCGAAAAACGTACGCGGCACACGGAAGGATGAGGCACGATTAAGAATGGGTACCCTGTTTGACTTTATCACTACCGTTTTTGCGTATCCGTTTATGCAGCGCGCCCTTCTGGCGGCCAGCATGACGGGTGTGGTCTGCGCGGTCCTCTCCTGTTATCTGGTGCTTAAGGGGTGGTCGCTGATGGGAGACGCCATCTCGCATGCCGTGCTGCCAGGTATTGTGCTGGCGTTCTGGCTTGCCATTCCGCTGGCCATCGGCGCCTTTATTTCCGGGATATTCTGTGCCGTCGCCACAGGATATCTAAAGGAAAATAGCCGGATAAAAGAAGATACCATCATGGGGATCGTATTTTCCGGCATGTTTGCCTTCGGGATAGTGCTCTTTTCACGCACGGAGACCGATTTGCATCTGAGCCATATTTTGTTCGGTAATGTACTGGGGATAACGCTCCAGGAATTACGACAAACCTCAGTGATAACCATCATTACGCTGCTGGCAGTGCTGATAAAGCGCAAAGATTTTATGTTGTACTGTTTCGATCCTCACCACGCAAAAGTGATCGGTTTGCCAGTAAAAGGCCTGCACTACGGTCTGCTCTGCCTGCTTGCCCTCACTATCGTTGCTGCCATTCAGGCCGTCGGTGTCATTCTGGTTATTGCCATGCTAATAGCGCCGGGAATGATCGCCTTTATGTTGTGCCGCACTTTCGATCGCATGTTAATTATTGCCGTTCTGGTGTCAGTCGTGTCCTGCTTTACGGGCACCCTGGTAAGCTTTCACATTGATGGCGCCACCGGGCCCTCCATTGTTATCATTCAGGCACTGTTTTTTTTCGTTGTACTGATATATAGCCACGTTAAGTCAGTAAAAGCGACAATGTTAACTTAATCACTATGATGACTCCCTTTCTACACAATAACAGCCAGTTTACAGGGGTACGGGTATGACTGGAGAAGGACACCTTATTTTTTCTGTCGCCTGTGTCATTTTTGCCAGGAAACTGGAACTGACTCCCGAACTGGCCCACGGGGACTGGTGGCACATTATTCCCGGCGCGCTATTGACCTCACTGTTACCGGATATCGACCATCCCGGATCGATAATTGGCCAGAAACTGAAATGGTTTTCGGTACCCGTTGCCCGTACTTTTGGCCATCGCGGTTTTACGCACAGCCTGCTGGCGGTAACAGCTGTGGTGGCATTAATTCAGCTCAAAATATCCCATGAGTGGTTTATTCCAGCCGATGTGTTCCATGCGATGATCACTGGCTACATTAGCCATTTAATTGCCGACATGCTCACTCCCTCAGGTATTCCTCTGCTTTGGCCCTGTCGCTGGCGTTTTCGACTCCCGCTGCTGAACTCTCAAAAAGGGAACCAGCTTGAACGTCTGTTATGCCTGTTTTTAACCGGCTATGCGATATACTGGGATCCCAGTAATACCATCCCGCTACAATCCTATATTCATCAATTAACTGTTAATGCATTAAAGTAAATAACAACATATACAGTTCAATGTAAAAAATTACAGTTAGACATATAGGTAAATGCTACGGTTAACGCAGCTGGATGGCCGTGTACGTGATACGCGGGCCCCCGAACAAACATAGTGGTGTAAATGGAATAACGGAGGATTTAAGGAAAAAAACCGTATTCTGGCTGGGCCATCTGGCACTCATCCTAAAACCTGTCAAAAAACAGAGTATGGACCACGACAATGAATAACGGAGATTTTTGATGAATCCACTGCTTGCAATTAATGTATCTGTTTTTTTGGCGCTTTTATTGCTATTAGTAAAAATCAATCGTGGAAAATGGAGTCTTTCAAAACACATTTTGCTGGGTATGGCCGCTGGTCTGTTATTTGGAATTGTGCTGCAGTGCGTTTATGGTCCGGGGAATCCTGTCCTGGAAGATTCTGTTGCCTGGTTCAATATTGTAGGTAATGGCTATGTCAGTTTGTTGAAAATGATCGTCATCCCGTTGATTTTTACTTCCGTTTTGGGTGCAGTGGTCAGGCTCCACAGTACTACGTCATTGGGTACAATTAGTCTGCTGACCATAACCACCTTGCTATTTACCGCGCTGATTGCCGCGCTGGTTGGTGTTTTCGTGACTGATTTATTTAATCTTACTGCCGCAGGTTTGGTTCCTGATATCCGGGAAAACGCTCATCTTTTAGCCATTCAGAACGATTATCTGGTGCGGGCCGTTGATCTCAGTGCGCCGCAGCTTATTTTATCGTTTATTCCAAAAAATCCATTCGTCGACTTTTCCGGTGCCACTCCAGCCTCAATCGTCGGAGTCGTTATTTTTACAACTTTCCTCGGAATAGCCGCGTTACAACTGCTAAAAGATGATCCGGAACAAGGTCAAAAAGTGTTGTGTGTGGTGGAAACTCTACAGACTTGGATGATGAAACTGGTTAAATCGGTAGTAAGACATGGCGCCTTACGGAGTAAGGGCAATGATGGTCAAAATTGTTATTGGTTCCAGTATTAATGACATCACTAAGCTGAGTAATTTCGTCGCCGCCTCTTATGTTGGCCTGGCTATCATGTTAGCCGTTCACGCGGCGCTACTCACTCTGGCGGGTGTGAATCCTGTCCGATTTTTCAAAAAAATATTGCCGGTGCTCACTTTTGCTTTCACCAGCCGTTCCAGCGCTGCTGGCATCCCTTTAAACGTGGAAATTCAGATTAGCCGTTTAGGTATATCCTCATCCATTGCCAGTTTTTCCGCATCGTTCGGCGCCGCCATTGGGCAAAATGGTTGTGCGGGGCTCTATCCGGCAATGTTAGCGGTAATGGTGGCGCCAACCGTCGGTATTAATCCTTTTGATCCCCTATGGATTATCACACTGGTTGGTATTGTCACGATAAGTTCAGCAGGAGTGGCCGGTGTGGGCGATGGCGCCTCGTTCGCAGCCTTAATTGTACTGCCTGCGCTCGGCCTGCCAGTGGCATTAGTCGCTTTGTTAATTTCTGTCGAACCATTAATTGATATGGGACGCTCGGTACTGAATGTCAGTGGTTCGATGATGGCAGGCACGATTACCAGCAAGTTTATGAAACAAACTGATCGGTCTGTTTTCGACAGGGATGAAAACACAGAATTGACGACGTTACATAATATGTAACACCGCCCTCCGCTTCTTCGTCAGGAGCCCGCCGCGCCGGATTTGATGGCAAACAGTGCGTAAGTGGCTGTCTAAGAAAAAGCGGCTGTAAAAATAGTCCGGGCGAGACCGTTAGCTCGCTCAGACATGTGCCACGATTTTTGCTTGCTTTGTGGGCGACTGAAATCAACATGCTGTCATGAATAACTGAGCTGTGTCACAATATTTGTTTTTTTTACCCTTTAAACTAGCCCGAATCGATGTCCGTTAGCATTAGAGCATGTTTGATAAGTTAGTTCACTAACTGTCAAATGGTCTCACAGACTGGTCGCTTTTTTATAATTTTGGTTGTAAGTGATAATTTTGATTATAAGTTATATGATTTGAGTTATAAGTTATGTAATTTTGATTATAGGTTATAAGTTATAAGTTATAAATAATACAGCCACATTTGATATTTAATTGCAGGTGTTCCTTCGTTAGCCAAAGGACCACTTTTGTCGGTAACGTGAAGGCTCAATCCTGAGTTCATATTGTAAGGGGTGTAGCGGGTGAGTATAGCTATTATCATTGGTGCGCATGGCGCTGCAGCGGAGCAGTTATTAAAAACGACGGAAATGATACTAGGCGAACAAGAAAATGTTGCTTATATCGATTTCGTCCCAGGAGAAAATGCTGAAACACTCATCGAAAAATACAACACCAAACTGATGGAGTTGCAACTCACTGAAGGCATTCTGTTTCTGGTAGATACCTGGGGAGGCAGTCCATTTAATGCCGCCAGCCGGATTGTTGTTGATAAGGCAAATTACGATGTTGTGACTGGCGTTAACATTCCAATGCTGGTTGAAACTTTCATGGCGCGTGATGACAACCCCGATTTTACTGAATTAGTCTCAGTTGCTGTTGAAACGGGCAGCGCCGGCATCAGGGCATTAAAGACACGGCAGCCAAAAAGAAAGCAAACCGACGTACAGGCCGCTGCGGCTGGTTGTCATATCTCTTCTGTCGCGCCGCCTGTTGCAGAGGCGGTGGCAGGAGGCCATATGGAAATCGGACTCGCGCGTATCGATGATCGATTAATTCATGGTCAGGTTGCCACGCGCTGGACCAAAGAAACCAATGTCAGCCGCATCATCGTTATCAGCGATGAAGTGGCCGCCGATCATATGCGTAAAACCCTGTTGACGCAAGTCGCGCCTCCGGGCATTACCGCGCATGTAGTGGGTGTCGAAAAAGCTATCCGTGTCTACAACAATCCTGCCTATGCCGGAGAGCGCGTTATGTTATTGTTCACTAATCCCACTGATGTACTCCGTCTGGTTGAAGGCGGTGTCGGTATTACTTCAGTCAATATTGGTGGTATGGCGTATCAGCGAGGTAAAACACAGGTAAATAATGCTGTTTCTCTCGACAAAAAGGATATTGAAGCTTTCAAAAAATTAGATGCACGGGGTATTGAGCTTGAAGTCCGTAAAGTCTCTTCGGATAGCAGGTTAAAAATCATGGAGATGATCAGTAAACTCGACGCTTAGCGAATAGAAAAATATAGTGATACGAAAAAGCGCTTTGTTTTTTCTGTCTCTGAAATCGTGTTGTTTTACCAGATTTTTTGCATAAAAGGAGAAGTACAGATGGAGATCACAACTCTTCAAGTTGTGCTGATATTGGTCGTGGCATGTATTGCCGGGATAGGTTCTATCCTGGATGAATTTCAGTTTCACCGCCCTTTGGTCGCCTGCACACTCATCGGTTTTATTCTTGGCGATGTGAAGACAGGGGTTATCATCGGTGGGACGCTGGAAATGATAGCGCTAGGCTGGATGAATATTGGTGCTGCTGTTGCGCCCGATGCGGCGTTAGCTTCGATTATTTCGACTATCCTGGTTATAGCCGGTGGGCAGGACGTGGGTGCCGGTATCGCGCTGGCAATTCCATTAGCGGCAGCAGGCCAGGTGCTGACTATTATTGTGCGTACCCTGACGGTTGCTTTTCAGCATGCGGCGGACCGCGCGGCCGAGCGCGGGAGCTTGAGCGCTATTAGCTGGTTGCATATTTCAGCGTTGGGACTACAGGCAATGCGCATTGCTATCCCGGCATGGATTGTGGTGTTATCTGTAGGAACCTCTGAAGTTCAGTCTCTTCTTAGCACTATTCCTGAAGTGGTCACCAGTGGTCTGAATATCGCGGGTGGAATGATTGTGGTAGTTGGATATGCCATGGTTATTAACATGATGCGTGCAGGCTACCTGATGCCATTTTTCTATCTGGGTTTTGTTACTGCCGCTTTTACCAGTTTCAATCTGGTTGCCTTAGGTGTTCTGGGGGTGGTGATGGCTATTGTCTATATTCAGCTCAGTCCTAAATATAACAAATCCCAGATGGCACAATCCGGCGGCGCTCCTGCTCATAATAATCTCGATAACGAATTAGATTAAAAAAGGCAATAAAAAAATGGTTAACGATAGCGCTATAATCGATAAAACAAAAACCGTAAAAAAACTCACAAGCAGTGATGTGAATGAGGTATTCATCCGTTCTAATCTTTTCCAGGGTTCGTGGAATTTTGAGCGCATGCAGGCGCTGGGTTTTTGCTTCTCCATGGTGCCTGTGATTCGACGCCTCTATCCAAAAAATTCTGATGAACGTAAGCAGGCCATCAAACGTCATCTCGAATTTTTTAACACCCATCCTTACGTTGCCGCCCCTATTCTTGGTGTCACCATGGCAATGGAAGAGCAACGGGCTAACGGGGCAGCGATTGACGACGGGGCAATCAATGGCATTAAAGTTGGTTTGATGGGGCCATTAGCCGGCGTGGGTGATCCCATATTCTGGGGAACTGTGCGGCCGGTTTTTGCTGCGCTAGGCGCCGGCATTGCGATGAATGGCAGCTTACTTGGGCCGCTGTTATTTTTCGTATTTTTTAATTTGGTGCGCTTGCTGACGCTCTACTATGGTGTTGCTTACGGTTATAAGAAAGGAGCCAATATCGTCAATGATATGGGCAGTAATTTTCTGCAAAAATTGACAGAGGGAGCTTCTATTCTTGGTTTGTTTGTTATGGGGGCGTTGGTCAATAAATGGACACGTGTTAATATTCCGCTAAAAGTATCGGAAATAACAGATCAAACAGGTCACACTACGGTGACAACAGTGCAGACCATCCTGGATCAGCTGATGCCTGGGCTGGTGCCGCTACTGCTAACCTTCGGTTGTATGTGGTTACTGCGCGCTAAAGTTAATGCTTTATGGATTATTATGGGATTTTTTGTTATTGGTATCTTCGGATATGGGATTGGTTTGCTCGGTCTTTAATTGTTCCCGCAACCAGCCGGAGAAGGCTACGACGCCACTCTCCGGTTAGCGGTTACTTAAGGAACCGTTGCATGTCAGTCACCGATGTCGCTCTGTTTGTCTTTCTTCTACTGTTATCCTGTTATGCAATTTATGATGAATTTGTTATGAACCTTGTTAAGGGAGAGACAGTGTTCAAAATTCATCTTAAACGCACCAATAAGCTGGACAGCCTGATTTTTATTGGCTTAATTGCAATGCTTATTTATAACAATATCACATTAAATGGCAGTGCTTTGACTCGTTACCTGTTACTCGGCATGGCGCTGCTCGCTGTCTATATTTTTTATATCCGCTGCCCAAAACTCCTGTTTAAAAAGGCGGGTTTTTTTTATGCTAATGTTTTTATTCTCTACGATCGCATAAAAAATATAACATTGTCTGAAAATGGGACCCTGCTCATTGATTTAGAAAAGCGCCGGTTGTTCATTCATGTAAAAGACCTGGACGAGCTGGAAGGTATTTATCGTTTTTTATGGTCATGACTCCAAAGCGCTATAATGAAATTCATGGATGTCAAAAGAGTATGAATAACAAATAGTTCATAACTGCCCCGATCATTGGTGGTTGTGCGGGCTATTCAGCCGTTTTTCGACAAAATATTCATCTATAAAATTAACGCGGAAGAGTCATTACCCTCTGTTTCCAGTCATTATCACCTGAACACCGGTGGCTGTTACGGGAAGTCCCGCATCACCGTTGGTCAATAGAGTTGCCGGCAAATTATCATCAGAGCAATATTGAAAATAGCTCATTTCTTTCCTTGCAACGGTTATTGATTATGTGGTTAATATGGGTGGCGGGAAGGGAGAGTGCCCCTGCCAGCCGCAACAGACCAACAGCAAAAAAAGAGGTGAACTATGAGTAAAGGAATGGATAGCAAAAAAAATGCAAAGAAAAAACCATTAAAAACACCCGCTGAAAAACGTGCTGATAAGCGCGCCAAAAAAACATCAGGTGGCGGATAACGGCCATTCGTCTTGCTTTGCTATCAAACCCGCTACAGCGGGTTTTTGTCAGAATCAGGCATTGATCCGTTCTGTTACGTCAGCGCCAGAATAAACGCATATTCCAGCGCAATATCTTCATAAATTTTAAAGCGCCCGGATTTACCTCCGTGACCGGCATCCATATCGGTGTACAACAGTAACTGATGATTGTCAGTTTTTAAATCCCGCAGTTTTGCCACCCATTTCGCCGGTTCCCAGTACTGCACCTGGGAATCGTGTAACCCTGTGGTGACTAGCAAATGGGGATAATTTTGTGCAGTAATCCGATCATAAGGACTGTATTGCAGCATATAGTCGTAGCTGTTTTTTTTGCCGGGATCACCCCATTCATCGTACTCTCCTGTCGTCAGGGGAATCGATTCATCCAGCATGGTAGTTATTACATCGACAAAAGGTACCTGAGCTATCACACCATTGAACAGGGCGGGCGCCTGATTGATAACCGCAGCGATCAACAGGCCACCTGCGCTCCCTCCCATGGCGAAAACCCGGGCAGCGTCGGCGTAACCAATGGTAATAAGATGTTGAGTAACATCAATAAAATCATTAAATGTATTCGTTTTATTGAACAGTTTACCCGCTTCATACCACCGTTGTCCTAATTCACCACCCCCACGAATATGTGCCATGGCAAAGACAAATCCTCTGTCCAGCAAACTTAAACGGCTGGCACTGAACGACGGATCAACAGTGCTGCCGTAAGCTCCATAACCGTAGATCAGCAGCGGATTATGGCCTTGCTTAAAATGTGCCCGATGATAAACAATAGAAACCGGTACCTTTTCACCATCCCGGGCGGCTACCCATATACGCTCGCTGGCATAGTCTTCAGGCGTAAAATGGTTTACCTGTTGTTGTTTAAGCAGAATACGTTCACCGGTTGCCATATTGAGTTCAAACGTCGAGGCTGGCGTGGTCATTGAGGAATACCCGTAACGCAGCCACTCCGTTGCTGGCTCGGGATTGTAAGCCAGCCAGGCAACATAAGTCGGATCGTCAAAAGTGATCGTCGTCCAGATACCACTTTGCCACGCTGTCTGGCGTAATGTGGTCAGCCCCTGCTGGCGTTCTTCCACCACCAGCCAGTTGGTAAACAGGCTAAACCCTTCCAGGGTGACATCAGCACGGTGGCCAACCACTACCTGCCACAGGGAGTGATCGGCATGGGTGCCTTTATAAAGAGCAAAATTTTTGCCATCCCGGTTAGAACGGATATAAAAATGCTGCTGCCAGTGGTCCAGACTGTATTCATGATCCCGACTGCGGGGAATAAAAATATGTGGGTTGTCATGCGGCTTATCAGCGTCCAGTAACAAAATTTCTGACGTGGTGGTGCTGATGATGTGGATCAGGATATAGCGCTCGGAAGTGGTTTTTTCCAGACTGAGGTAAAAGGTGTTGTCCTGCTCCTCGTATATCAGCTTATCCTGCAACGGATCCGTACCGAGGACATGCTGCCAAACTTGATAAGGCAGCAGAGTTATGTCATGTCGGCGCACATAATAAAATGATAACGAATCATTAGCCCACTCGAAACTTCCTGAGGTATCAGTAATCACCTCAGGAAGCCAGCAACTGTCACTCAGCTGTTTAATTCGGATATCGTACTGGCGCCGGGAGAGGAAATCTTCCGCTACCGCCAGCAGGCGGTTATCCGGGCTCACCTCCAGAGCGCCCAGTGCATAAAATTCACTGCTGCCGGCTCGCAGATTACCATCCAGCAGCAGCTCCCACTCAATGCTTTCCTGCACCGGCTGGCGCCGATAAATGGCATATTCATTGCCGGTATCATAGCGGGTTTGGTAGCGGTAACTGTGCCTGACATAGGGCACCGAGTCATCGCGCTCCGGGATGCGTGAAATCATCTCCTGACAGAGCGTTGCTCGCAGGGCCTGCTGTGGTTTGAGCGCTGCCTCAGTGAAGGCATTTTCCGCCGCGAGGTAGTTTAATACGTCAGGATCAGTGCGTGTATCATCACGCAGCCAGTAGAAATCATCAACTCGGGTATCGCCATGGATTTCCATGGTATGGGGGCGTTTCTCTGCCTTAGGGGGTACTATCTCATTCATTAAACTGTCCGCACACATTATTATCGTTACCGTATTACCGTTACAGTGACGCTCCGTTGCCCTGCGTCGATTAAAAGATCAAGCGATTCGGTTATCCCGCTACATCAGCCAGCTGATTTTACACTTTTTACCCTTAATTTTTATGGACAAAAATGCCCGTTGTGCACAGCTTTTACGAATTGCCACATAAGCACAGGCTGGAAACAGATCAATTTTCCCCACATCAGTAGCCGTCAGCATGCCTTCAGCCGTCAACGCACCTAAAATATCGCCGGGACGTATTTTAGCCTGACGCCCGCCCTCAATGCGTATCGTCACCCTGTCTGACTCCGGCATTGCATTGCCGGTGTTCACTATTTTTGCCGTTGCCTGCCAGCTTAGCGTCATTTTCAAATAGTCTTCAATGTCATGGGCGCGCTGCATCTCTGCCGCGCTACACAGACTGACAGCCAGCCCCTGCGCGCCAGCACGATTTGTACGACCGATACGATGGATGTGTGTTTGCACATCCCATGCCAGCTCGTAATTGATTACCATGGCCAGCTCCTTGATATCCAGGCCACGTGCTGCGACATCGCTGGCCACCAGCACCCGGGCGCTGCCATTGGAAAATTTCACTAACACTTCGGAACGTTCCCGCTGTTCCAGAGAACCGTGCAGCGCCAGTGCGGCGATGCCGCGCGCATTTAAGGCATCACAGACGCGCTGACACTCAAGCCTGGTATTGCAAAACACCAGGCAGTTAGCGGGTTGATAGTAACCCAGTAGCGAAACTAATAAAGGCAGACGCTGTTTATTGCAGGTTTCAAAAAAATGTTGCTCAATCGCCGCCGCATCTTCATCAGAGAGGTCAATATGCAGCGGATGCTGCTGGATGCTGCCACCGATTTTTTCGATCTCTGCCCGCCATGTGGCTGAAAACAATAGTGTCTGGCGTTCAGAGGGGAGGTAACTGATGACATCATCGATTGCCGCATGAAACCCCATGTCCAGCATGCGTTCGGCTTCGTCCAGCACCAGCAGGCGCAGTTTTCCCAGCTGTAAGGTTTTTTTACGCAGATGCTCCTGAATACGTCCTGGTGTCCCGACGACAATATGCGGAGCATGTATCAACGAATCCAGCTGCTGCCCCATTGGCTGGCCACCACACAGGGTTAATATTTTTATATTTTGCTGAAAGCGCGCCAGACGGCGCAGTTCCTGACTGACTTGATCGGCTAATTCACGCGTCGGGCATAACACCATTGCCTGCACAGCGGAAGTGGCAGGCAGCAGTTTATCCAATAGCGCAATGCCGAAGGCAGCGGTTTTACCGCTACCGGTTCTGGCTTTTACCTGCACATCCTGACCCGCCAGGATAAAGGGTAATACCGCGGCCTGCACTGCTGTCATCTCACGGTAGCCAAGCTGACTAAGATTCAATAACTGGGCGGCGGGCAGTGGCAGGGAAGAAAAGGCATTTTGGCTCACGATAATTACTCTTAGTTAGTGGCTATTCACTGATGAGTCAACATGCCCGGCGCCCGGGTGATCACAGTAGCGTTCGCGGATTTCCTGCGCCACCTGTGCAATCGCCTGACTGCTGCGCATGCCTTCTGCCATAAGCTGATGAATACGTTCAGCGGCCAGCTGCTGCTCGGCATGTGAAAGTGAAAGCATACTCGTTAACATGAGACTATCTCCGGAAAAAATGGTCCGTCATTATAACCGTTAACCGCACCCGGCTGTCAGATTACTCTGATGATATCTACTCTGATGATATCTATGCCAGGCTTTGATAACTTTGTGCTAACCTGAGCCTATTAAATTTTGTTATAACGATACAGTCCATCCGGTATGAGTACAAAATGAGTACAAAACTACCTGCTTTTAGAAAGTTACCGTGGCGCCCTGATGCGGCTTTGCACTATTTTGCGCCGCTTGCAGTGCAACCGTGGGCTATGCTACTACACTCGGGTTCTTCCGAACATGCTCACAGTCGCTTCGATATCCTGACGGCAGATCCTCTGGTTACTTTGATAACCTGGGGAGAATTGACCGAGATAAGCGCTGCTCAGAGTGTAAAATCCTCGCAGGATGACCCTTTTACGCTGTTGCAACAGCAAATTGATGCCCTTGATTTTACCGGTACACCTCATCCGGACTTCCCCTTTCTCGGCGGAGCGCTGGGGCTGTTCGGTTACGACCTCGGGCGCCGTACAGAAACACTGCCGCAACTGGCAGAAAAGGATATCGCATCACCTGATATGGCCGTAGGATTGTATGACTGGGCACTGATAGCCGACCATCAGCAGCAGCAGTTGACCCTGATCTGCCACAGCGATCCTGAGCAACGTCTGGTATGGCTGGAACAATGGCTGGAACAATGGCTGGAACAAAGGAGCAGTGTGCTCCCGCCCGTTCCTTTCCGGTTAACCGATTCCTGGCACAGCAATATGTCGCGTCAGCAGTACGGCGAAAAATTTCGCCAGATACAGCACTGGCTGCGCAGTGGTGACTGTTATCAGGTCAACC
>CANJWD010000018.1 GCA_947478475.1 Enterobacterales bacterium | reverse complement strand
GCAGGACACTGCCGGGCACCAATACAAAGCGCAGCACAAAAAGAGTGCGTGCTGCCTACCGGTCTATGACCTCCGGGTCTGGATTGGCAGCTGAATTTTGCAAAATGAGTGCCCCGTTATTCTGTTTACGCTATGAGCCACCGAGACTGAGGGTAATTCGGGACATATGGAATGGATGGAATGGATCGTAAATCCAACGATTTGGGCAGGGCTTTCCACGCTTGTTGTGCTCGAAATAGTATTGGGCATTGATAATTTAATTTTTATCGCTATTTTAGCAGAAAAACTTCCTCACCATCAGCGTGATAAAGCCCGCGTCATCGGCTTATTGCTAGCGTTGCTGATGCGCTTAATTCTGTTGTCCTATATTTCCTGGCTGGCTACGTTGACCACACCAATAGTGGTGATTTCTAAACACCCATTTAGCATCAGAGATATTATTATGCTGATTGGTGGGGCATTTTTGTTGTTTAAAGCGACAATGGAGCTAAATGAAAGACTGGAAGGTAAAGACCAGGCGAATAATTCCTCCCGCAGAGTAGCTCGTTTTTGGCCGGTTATTGCACAGATAGTGCTCCTTGACGCGATATTTTCGTTAGATTCAGTAATTACCGCTGTAGGTATGGTCGATCATCTGGCAGTGATGATGATCGCAGTATGTATTGCTGTCTGGCTAATGTTACTGGCGAGTAAGCCTTTGACGCGCTTTGTCAATGCCCATCCGACTATAGTCATTCTCTGCTTAAGCTTCTTACTGATGATAGGTTTTAGTCTGGTAGCAGAAGGTTTTGGTTATCGTATTCCTAAAGGTTACCTGTATGCTGCTATCGGTTTTTCTGTCATCATTGAACTATTAAATCGGTTTGCTCAATTTAATCGCCGTCGTTTCCTTTCTACCTCACGTCCACTCAGAGAACGCACCGCAGCAGCGATACTACGGATGTTAAGCGGTAAACATGAAGAAGCTGAACTGGATAATCATACGGCTAGTCTGATCACTGATGGCAGTAATAGTCAGGAGTTATTCAATCAACAGGAACGCCGTATGATTGAAAGAGTATTGGGAATGGCGCAACGCAGCGTCAGTAGTATTATGACTTCACGCCATGATGTAGAACATCTTGATATTAACGATCCGCCTGAAAAACTCATGCAATTGTTGATGAAAAATTCGCATACCCGGATAGTAGTGACCGAAGACAGCTCAACAAATGAACCCATAGGCGTTGTTAATGCTATTAATTTATTAAAGCAACAACTGGATACCGGTCAGTTAAATTTGCCGGCGCTTATCTACCAGCCATTAGTTTTTCCTGAACAAGTTTCGTTGCTGATGGCACTGGAACAGTTCCGGCTGGCCCAAACACATTTTGCTTTTGTCGTCGATGAATTTGGATCTATTGAAGGCATAGTGACCCTCACTGATGTGATGCAGGCTATTGCGGGTAATTTACCGGTAGCCGGAGAGGAGCTGGATGCACGTCATGACATTCAGCAGGATGACGAGGGTTGTTGGATTGCCAACGGTTATATTCCTTTGGAGGATTTACTGTTATATCTGCCACAAATGACCGATGAAAAGCGTGAATATCATACTCTGGCTGGCCTGTTAATGGAGCATTCACAACGTATTCCTCAAGCGGGAGAACAGTTGAAAATTGGTAATTACCTGTTTGAGCCACTGGAAGTGAATAGTCATCGGATACTCAAAGTAAAAATCACTCCACTTGACAGCATAGAAATTGACTCTGAGCCAAAGACATAGTGCCAGTAACGTTAAAAAAGAATATTCGACACCTGTGAAGGTGACACAAGAGGTTGTGTGATGAGCGAGAAATTACAAAAGGTTCTGGCCCGAGCCGGGCAGGGATCGCGGCGCGAAATTGAGGCTATTATCCAGCAGGGACGTATTAGTGTAGACGGAAAAGTGGCTACCTTAGGAGACAGAATTGAAGTCACGCAGTCCGCCACCATTCGTCTGGATGGACATGTAGTATCTGTTAAAGCGTTGCAAGAAACGGTTTGCCGCGTACTGATTTACTATAAACATGAAGGTGAGCTTTGTACCCGTCGCGATCCGCAGGGTCGCCCGACTGTTTTTGATCGTCTGCCAAAATTGCACGGTCTGCGCTGGATTTCTGTTGGCCGTTTAGACGTCAATACATCGGGATTATTACTATTCACCACCGATGGAGAGCTGGCTAACCGTCTGATGCATCCAAAATCTGTCATTGAACGCGAATATGCGGTGCGTATATTTGGCAAAATTGATGATAAAAAAATCAAACAGTTGTGTAAAGGCATTCAGCTGAAAGACGGCCCGGCCGCATTTCGGAGCGTAAGCTATCAGGGTGGGGAAGGTATTAATCAGTGGTATAACGTAACGCTGGCAGAAGGCCGTAACCGTGAAGTTCGTCGTCTTTGGGAGGCGGCTGGCGTACAGGTAAGCCGCCTGATTCGCTTGCGTTACGCCGACATTATGTTGCCAAAAAGTTTACCGCGTGGCGGATGGACTGAACTTTCTTCCAAAGAAACCAATTGTCTGCGTGACAAGGTTGCACTGGCACCCGGACCTTTTAATCCGGCAGAAACCGTTGGAAAAAATCGCCGTTCGCTTAAAGCCACCCAGATCCGCAGAGCAGTGAAACGTCACGTACAGACTTCTGGCCGTACAGGTGCCAGGAATACAGGTGCCAGGAATGCACACTGATGCAGTTACGTCTCTCCGGGTACCGCGAGAATAGCCAGCCAGTCACCAGGATGTAAGCAGGCTGTGTGCCTGCATTACAATGAACTGTATTATAATAAACTGTATTACAATGAATGAGCTGGCAGTTATCCGACACATAAAATACGGCTGGTGTTTGTGGTTCCCGCGGTTCCCATCACATCTCCCTGAGTAACCAGGACAAGTTCACCTGAAACCAGAAGTCCTTTATCTCGCAGACTGTTAATGGCATTGTTTGCGGCAAGGGTACCATCGGCATGGTTATCGCAATAGGCGACTGGTGTGACGCCACGGTAGAGCGCGGTGAGGTTCAGTGTATGCTCATGGCATGACAGGGCAAAAATCGGTAAGCCGGAACTAATCCTCGACATCATCAGCGCAGTTCTTCCTGATTCTGTTAATGCTATGATCGCACTGACTCCTTTGAGGTGGTTGGCAGCGTACATTGTTGACATCGCTATAGCTTCTTCGATACTGGAAAACTGAACATCCAGACGATGTTTTGAAATGTTAATGCTCGGTATTTTTTCAGCGCCCAGACACACCAGGGCCATGGCTGCCACGGTTTCCGAGGGAAATTGCCCCGTTGCTGTTTCAGCTGATAACATGACTGCATCAGTACCATCCAGCACTGCATTAGCAACGTCCATTACTTCAGCGCGCGTTGGCATCGGGCTGGAGATCATGGATTCCATCATCTGGGTAGCAGTGATCGCGACACGATCGAGCTGACGTGTGCGACGGATTAATTTTTTCTGAATACCGACCAGTTCAGGATCACCAATCTCAACGCCCAGATCGCCACGAGCAACCATAACGACATCTGATGCCAGGATAATATCATCCATTGCTTCGTCGCTGCATACCGCTTCAGCACGTTCCACCTTAGACACTATCATGGCATGGCACCCTGCATCGTGAGCCAGGCGCCGCGCGTAGCGTAAATCCTCACCGGTGCGTGGGAATGAAACAGCCAGGTAATCGACACCAATTTTTGCCGCAACGAGGATATCAGCTTTATCCTTATCTGTCAGAGCTTCAGCAGATAAGCCGCCTCCTAATTTGTTGATACCTTTATTGTTAGATAAGGTTCCCCCGACAGTAACCTTAGTGAAGATTTTCATCCCCTTGACTTCGTGAATTTTTAACTGAATCCTGCCATCATCAAGCAAAAGAATATCCCCCGGCCTGACATCCGCCGGCAATTCTCTGTAGTCGATACCCACCTGCTCCTTATTACCTTCACCCGGAGTAAGATTAGCATCGAGCAGGAAGTTATCTCCTGCCTGTAAAAATATCTTTCCTTCTTTAAAGGTGGAAATACGAATTTTTGGTCCTTGCAAATCCCCCAAAATAGCAACATGCAGCCCTAATCTGTTGGCAATTTCACGTACTTTTTTAGCACGTAACATGTGATCTTCGGCGGTACCATGAGAAAAATTTAAACGAACGACATTGGCGCCGGCGATAATCACTTTTTCGAGATTATCATCGCGGTCAGTAGCCGGTCCTAACGTGGTGACTATCTTGGTTCTTCTTAATCGTCTGGACATAAACAACTCCGTTGATTTGTTGACATTTACTGGTGTGATCTTTGACACATCTCGCTCATATCCCGTCACATCCTAAAACTAATGGCATACACATACAACTGATGAATAACACTGCTGCTGTGACAACAGTTTCTGATTTCCTGGCGAATCTGCTATTAGGTTACTGATTTAAGACTATTATAGTTTGAATTAGGGTAGTAGCTGATTAGAATGAAATTTCATCGGTGCACCATGCTGGCAGGTAATTAAAATATGTCCGTACGCGATAGCTCTTGAGGTAGCAGAAATAGTTAAAAAATGCTTTTATTAAGAACAACAGACAGAGAACAACAGACAGAATGGCAACTCGCTCCCGTTGAATAAATTTAAGACAGGTAAGCATAGGTAATGGGTGATAAGCAGGACAAGCAGGATGCTGGGCACACAATCGCGGATAAACAGACAGAGAAAGTGCTAAGACCGCCATCTATGTATAAAGTAATACTCAACAATGATGATTATACTCCGATGGAATTTGTTATTGACGTGCTGCAAAAATTCTTTTTTTATGACACCGAACGTGCAACGCAACTCATGCTCAGCGTGCACCATCATGGGAAGGTGGTTTGCGGAGTATTTAGCGCAGATGTGGCCGAGACTAAAGTTATACTGGTCAATTATTATGCCAGAGAGAATGAGTATCCATTACTGTGTACACTGGAAAAAGCCTAATTAAGGCCAATTTATTGGGGAAAAGTTATGCTCAATCAAGAACTCGAACTCAGTCTAAACCTGGCCATCGCCCGGGCGCGTAAGTGTCGGCATGAATTTATGACTGTGGAACATCTGTTGCTGGCTTTGCTCAGTAATCCGTCGGTGCAGGAAGCACTGGAAGCCTGTTCGGTCGATCTGGCTGATTTAACTGAGGAACTCAATACGTTTATTGAACAGACAACACCGGTACTACCAAAGAGTGAAGGTGAGCGTGAGACTCAGCCAACACTTAGCTTCCAGCGAGTATTGCAACGTGCGGTATTTCACGTTCAGTCCTCCGGTCGTAGTGAAGTTTCAGGTGCTAACGTACTGGTTGCTATATTCAGTGAGCAGGAATCTCAGGCCGCTTACCTGTTACGCAAACATGATGTCAGTCGTCTTGATGTCGTCAATTTTATTTCTCATGGTACGCGCAAAAAAGAAGAATTCGACCCCTCTCAGGGTACAGAAAACACCGCGGCTGAGGAAAAATCGGCGGGAGAGGATCGTCTGGAGAGTTTTACCACTAATTTGAATCAGCTGGCACGCGCTGGCAGTATTGATCCGCTGATAGGCAGAGACAACGAACTGGAACGGACTATTCAGGTTTTGTGCCGCCGCCGTAAAAATAATCCATTACTGGTTGGAGAATCGGGTGTGGGAAAAACGGCAATGGCTGAGGGTTTAGCCTGGCGTATTGTGCAAGGTGATATCCCACAGGTGATGGCTGGCTGTACTATTTATGCATTAGATATTGGTTCATTGTTAGCGGGAACTAAATATCGGGGTGATTTTGAAAAACGTTTTAAGGCCCTGCTTAAACATTTAGAACAGGATAAAAATAGCATCCTGTTTATTGATGAAATACACACCATTATTGGAGCGGGTGCTGCCTCTGGGGGGCAGATTGATGCGGCGAATTTAATTAAACCTCAGCTTTCGAATGGTAAAATCCGTGTTATTGGCTCCACAACCTACCAGGAATTCAGTAATATTTTTGAAAAAAACAGAGCGCTGGCCCGTCGCTTCCAAAAAATAGATATTATGGAGCCTGGTGCGGAAGAAGCTGTTCAGATTTTAAGTGGATTAAAATCCAGGTATGAGATGCACCATGATGTGCGTTACAGCACGAAAGCGCTGCGTGCGGCAGTAGAGCTGTCAGTAAAATATATTAATGACCGTTATTTGCCTGATAAAGCTATTGATGTGATTGATGAAGCCGGTGCCCGTAGCAGGCTGATGCCGGTCAACAAACGTAAAAAAACGGTTAATATTGCGGATATTGAGTTTGTTGTGGCACGTATTGCCAGAATTCCGCAACAAACGATCTCCAGCAATGATTTGAGTTTACTAAAAAACTTAAATCAGCGCTTGAAAATGCTGGTATTTGGTCAGGACAGGGCAATTGAAGTCCTGACTGAAGCCATTAAAATGAGTCGCGCTGGTTTAGGGCATGAACGTAAGCCGGTGGGTTCATTTTTGTTTGCCGGGCCAACCGGGGTAGGAAAAACTGAAGTCACGGTGCAGCTGGCTAAGGCGCTGAATATTGAATTGCTGCGTTTTGATATGTCGGAATATATGGAACGTCACACAGTCAGCCGTCTGATTGGAGCACCTCCGGGATACATTGGCCACGATCAGGGTGGGTTGTTGACGGATACCGTGCTTAAACATCCTCATGCGGTGTTGTTACTTGATGAAATAGAAAAAGCGCATCCGGATGTTTTTAACCTGTTATTACAGGTGATGGATAACGGTATTCTGACTGATAACAATGGCCGTAAAGCCGATTTTCGTAATGTGGTTATCGTCATGACAACAAATGCGGGCGCCCGTGAAACTCAGCGCAAATCCATTGGTTTTCAGGAACAGGACAATAGCACTGATGCCATGGAAGAGATTAAAAAAGTGTTTACGCCGGAATTTCGTAACCGTCTGGATAATATTATCTGGTTTAATCAGTTGTCCGAAGAGAACATTCAGCAAGTTGTTGATAAATTTATTGTTGAATTACAGGCACAACTGGATGCTAAATGTGTTTCACTGGAAATCAGCGATGAAGTGCGTAACTGGTTATCAGAAAAAGGCTACGACAAATCAATGGGAGCACGCCCGATGGCGCGCCTGATCCAGGAAAAACTAAAAAAACCACTGGCTAACGAACTCCTGTTTGGGGCACTGGTTGAAGGTGGCTCGGTAACGGTAGAACTGGATAACGATAAACAACAGCTGGCTTATCGCTTTCTCAGTGCGCAAAAACGCAAAGAAGGGGCATTAAAAGGAGCATTAAATTGATACGGGCCACAGAAATATCGGGCGCCGCCTTTGCATTCATTGAGTCTGCTCTGCCAGTTTATTAAGCATTTTTTTCGCTTTTTCCTGCCACGTGTCATGCAACAGGGTGTCAGTGTCTAACTGGTATTGTAAACCGTTCCACGGACCATAAATGTGCAGGAGTGTTGGTGTTTCTGTCACCTGCTGTAACGCTTTCAGCGGTCCCGGCTCACTCGTCTGGCGTGGCGTAAGAAGTACGCTCAACTTCATATCACTGTGCCGTTTGGGTATATCGATACTTCCCCGGCCTGTCAGGCTGATAAATTCAGAGATGGCATGCAGATTACTGATAACAAGGCTTCCATTATTCAGTGCCGCGTGAGCCCGAATCTGTTGTAACGGTGTACTGTGTTTGTAGTCATCACTTTCATTTACACCACGGCTTTCATTTATGGTACGGCTTTCATTTATGGTACGGCTTTCATTTATGGTACGGATAGTACGTGAAAGAGTCTGCCGGATAAGCTGCCGGATATTGATTCCCTGTAGCCGGGCGTTCGTCATGCTTACGATGGCATCCCCCTGCCAGCTACGGAACGCTGCAAGATCAGATCCTGCGCTGGTAATACGCCCGTTCATTGAGAATTTACCGTCAATTATCGGTGACAAACTCAATGCCTGTAGCACTGACCCCAGCTCTAGCTCATTGAGTACCGGTTCAAGCACCACCAGAGTGCTCTTACCTGTCACATCCAGTGATGAAGGAACAGAGAAATTACCACCAGCTACCTTACCCGACACGGTGTTTAACCTGATTTTCCCCCGATGATTAACAGCTTTGATATCCAGATCACTCACTGCCAGCCCGCGATAAGTCATACTGTTCACTCTGACTGCTAGCTGAGCGGTAATATTGCGCAATGCAAGCAAAATTTTCCCATCACCGGCATTATTTGGGTCGGAAATAACCGCAGAGGGAGCAGAAAATGAGCGTTCTTTGGGGTGGTGAGCAGCGGCTGGCTGCAAAACTTTGCCAGCAATGCTGTCAAGATTCAGGGTATCAGCTGTAAGAGCGATAACATAGTGAGGAGTTTTACCGTGAGAAATTTCACCATGAGAAGTTTCACCCCATTCACCCCTGAAACTACCGCTGAAGTGATTACCATTAGCGCTCAGCCTGAGCCGGCGCAGCATCAGTTTATGGGGTGAATGCTGGTAACTGGCCTGCATACTACCCTGGCCATGCAGACCGTCAACGGGAAGACCTGCTCCGTCTAATTTATAGGTAAACTGGCTTATGTCGGCCACTGTCTGTTGAGGCCAGCGTTGTAAATCAATACTGGCAACGAGTGAGAATGCCAGTTCGCGCTGGTCGCGGTTTACCCGGCTGCGCAGTTCCAGTTTAGCCTGCCGCTGTGGATCCTGTTCGAAGGATAAATTGAGATCACGTACGGTAATTTTGTCGTGATTAGCGCGTTGCCAGACCAGTAAACTATCAGTCACCTCAATTTTACTGATATCCAGCTTACTGATATCCAGCTTCCACGGAGCATCGGCGGTTGCAGTCTGCTGGCCCAGGGCGACGGGAGCGCCAGCAGCGGGTCGTCCTTCGCTGTCGCCCGTTAAACGGATCACCGCCCTTTTTAACATAACCCGCTTGACCACTAACTGATGTGACAGTAATGGCCATAACTGGACATCAAGACGCATATTTTCAGCGCTCACCAGAGGAGTTTTCGCGCCCGGTGCACTCAGCGCCATGCGCCCGGAAATAATGCTCAACTGAGGCCAGACATGCCAGCGGAAATCACTACCAAGTTCCAGCTGATAACCGCTGTTTTGCGCGACCTGGTTTGCTATATGAGTCCGAAAATTATTCGGATCAACCCGTAGCACTAACGCCACCATTCCGGTCACCACGACGATCAACAGGATCGCTAACGTTGTCAGCAATTTTTTCATGACGTCCTCTGATCTGGTTTTCGGGATAATAGCGGCGGGTATGCGTCAGTCGTCAATGTGTAAATCCTGATCAATGTGTAAATCCTGATCAATACGACTGGCGACAGCTCCGCTTTGATGCTGATATTTTGCGTCCTGCCGGAGGTTATAAGGGCGCGCCGCTGGCCCGGACAGCGTCTCGAAACTCAGTGCTCCAATTAACATACCAGGGCGGAGGGCGAGTGGTAGCTTACCTGAATTATAAAATTCCAGAACAATTTGGCCCTGCCAGCCAGGATCGATACGATGTGCCGTAACATGGACCATCAGGCCAAGACGTGCCAGCGATGAACGCCCATCCAGCCAGCCGATAAGATCATCCGGTATGGTTACCGATTCTAACGTTACTGCCAGCGCCAGCTCCCCAGGATGCAGAAAAAATGCCTCATTTTCTGGCAGAATAATTTCATCACTCATCACACGATCTAATGCTTCAGTGACCTGCTCTTTTGGACCACTTAAATCGATAAATGCTGCGGTATGCCCACAAAAAACACGAAACCGATTACCCAGGCGAACATCAATGGTGGCGCCATTAATACGTTCAGCAGCAGGACGGGGGGTAATCACCAGTCTGCCGCTATCCAGAGATGTTTCTATATCACGATCGCATAGCCTCATCGCTTTTTTCTCCTGTTATTAGAGCGCCGTTATTAAAGCTCCCGGAATGCAATATCACTGATAGCTTTGCACTGCCAGTACATTTCACTGCTGGTTGTCATTGCCAGTTCCAGATACAGATCAGTAAATTCGCTCTCCGGATGGCTGATTACAGTCGGTTCACCGCGATCTAAATCTGCACACAGGGAGATATGCAGCGGTATTTTTCCTAATAGCCTGCAGCCATATTTTTTTGCCAGGTTACCGGCACCACCACTGCCAAAAATAGCTTCATGATGCCCGCAATGGCTGCAAATGTGCTCACTCATATTTTCAATAATACCCAGTATCGGGACATGCACTTTATTGAACATTACAATGCCTTTCATGGCATCGATTAATGCTATTTCCTGTGGCGTAGTAACAACCAGTGCAGCGGTCACGGGTATATTTTGTGCCAGTGTCAGCTGGATATCACCGGTACCCGGAGGCATATCAATGATCAGGTAGTCCAAATCTGGCCATAAGGTTTCCTGCAACATCTGAATCAGTGCTTTACTGGCCATTGGGCCACGCCACACCATGGCGTTTTCATCTGTTACCAGATAATAGCCTATCGAATTTGTTGCCAGACCATGGGCCTGGATGGGGGTCATATGTTTGCCATCAGGTGAAGCAGGCCGGACACCGGTTGTACCCAGCATAGTGGGCAGTGAAGGACCATAAATATCGGCATCCAGAATACCGGTTTTGACACCCTGTTTTTTCAGGGCCAGTGCCAGATTTACAGCGATACTGGACTTTCCCACACCACCTTTACCGGAGCTTATCGCAAGGATATTACGCACTCCTTGTACCCCAGGGAGGTTGTTTGCCCGTCGTAACGTGGTGATGTCATAAGTCAGCTGCCACTCAACGTTTATGGCTCCCGTCAGGTAAAGCAGCTCAGTCCGGGTTGCTTCTTGCAGGGCCTTGAAACCTTGCTGCCACGCAAAAGGCATGGTCAGCACGATATGTAAAACATTATCCAGCACCGCACAATGACGCATGGCGTGTAGTGCTGACAGAGTACGGTGCAGTGTCGGATGGGTAAAACTGTCCAGTATGCTGGCCACCCGTACTTGCAGCAAGGGAGGATTAATCTGCTTGCAGGATTCTGGGGTCATTTTTAGTTCCTTGCTTTGCGTTAAATTCACATAATTCTTCGATAATACAGCTGCCACAGCGTGGTTTTCGGGCCACACAAGTATAGCGTCCGTGAAGAATGAGCCAGTGATGGCAATGAAGTTTGAATTCGTCCGGTACCACCCGTAATAATCGGGTTTCTACCTGATTCACGTTATCACCTGGCGCCAGGGCGCTGCGGTTGCAGACCCGGAAAATATGCGTATCCACTGCAATGCAGGGCCAGCCAAAAGCAGTATTGAGCACTACACTGGCTGTTTTACGCCCCACACCGGGCAGTGCTTCCAGTGCTTCCCGCTCTTCTGGCACCCTTCCGCCATGTTTCTCCAGCAGGATTTGGCAAGTCCTGATAATATTTTCTGCCTTGGTATTAAAGAGTCCAATGGTTTTAATCAGCGCTTTGAGTTTATCAATGCCCAGCTCCAGCATCTGTTGTGGCGTATCAGCGATTAAATAGAGCTTTGCCGTGGCTTTATTCACTGCCACATCGGTGGCCTGCGCTGAGAGTAACACGGCGATCAGTAATTCGAATGTACTGCGGTAAACCAGCTCGGTGGCTGGATGAGGGTTGTTGTCGCGTAACCGGGTTAATATGGCGATACGTTTTTGCTGGTTCATAAACCCTGATTATCCTGCATCCCGGCGCTTTCCTGGTCTGTTTTTTTTCTGGTTTTGATTGCCTCATCAATCAGCTGTTTTGCTGCCAGCATTAATCCAAGGCCGATAAATGCCCCTGCCGGTAACACCGCCAGTAAAAATGGACTCTCTGGTGTCACTATCTGTACACGCAGTCCGCCTGCCCAGTGGCCCAGCAGCCTGTCAGCACCATCGAACAGCGTGCCGTGGCCGAGTATCTCCCGTACCGAACCCAGTAAAAACAAGGCAGCAGTAGTGCCCAGTCCCATGGCAAGGCCATCCAGCGCTGATAAGCCGGGCGAGTTTTTGCTGGCCCAGGCTTCTGCCCGCCCGATAATAATGCAGTTAGTGACTATCAATGGAATAAAAATTCCAAGGGAGTGATAAAGATCAAAGAAGTAAGCATTTATCAGCATCTGTACACTACTGACTACGGAAGCAATAATCATCACATAAACAGGGATACGTACTTCATGAGGTATCCAGCGGCGAAATAGCGAAACTGAAGTATTGGTGCACACCAGCACCAGCGTGGTGGCAAGACCGAGCCCCAGCGCACTGGCTGCGGTAGAAGATACTGCCAGCAAAGGGCAGAGTCCTAATAGCTGGACGACTGCCGGATTACTTTTCCATAGCCCCTGCTGAATGGTATCTTTAACCCGAATGCGGGATGACGGAACTGTCTGAATTTTCATAAAATTATGATACTTTCCACGTCTGGTTTCAGTTACTGAATGGTTGCACAGCTGTGTATAGCAGGCGTTCTTTCTGGAATTCTTTCTGGCAGGCTCTCAAGCCAGGTCGTGGCGCGTTTTACGGCACTGACCACTGCGCGTGGCGTGATGGTGGCGCCAGTAAATTGATCGAACATCCCCCCGTCTTTTTTAACGGCCCATGCCCGGTCATTATCTTTAGTAAGCTGCTTACCGGTAAACTGCCGGATCCAGTCGGAAATCCTTAGTTCAATTTTATCTCCAAGCCCCGGTGTTTCATGGTGTTGCGTCACCCGTACACCCAATACTTTGCCGTGAAAATCAGCCGCCATTAACAGCCCAATGCTGCCGGAATAACCATCTGGTGCCTGGATTTCAATGGCCGCTGCCACCGGCCTGCCGTTCATCCTGGCCAGCCAGAGCCGGTGTGGACGGGTACTTCCTAACGCGACATCAGTGACAGCGTAACATTCAGACCGTAGCGGGTTGTTGTAGAGCATCGCCGGGATCACGTTATCCAGTAAGGCCTGTTGCTGCAATGCTGCCTGGTTTGCAATGACAGGCCCGGTTAACAGGTGCACCACCCCGGATAACCCTGTTGTGAGAGCCGCGAACAGGGCCAGCCTGATGCCATAACTGCGCAGGGTGGCGAGTGTGAGTCTGGCTTCGGTACTCATGTTTGTTTATGTCCGTTTTATTTATGTCCGTAAACATGATGTTGCGTATACCTGTCGAGAAGAGGGGCGGTCATATTCGCCAGCAGTACCGCAAAAGCGACGGCATCGGGGTAGCCGCCATATACCCGGATAAGCCAGACCAGCAACCCGATTAATCCACCAAAAATTAAACGCCCGGTCGTGCTGGTGGCAGCGCTCACCGGGTCGGTGGCAATAAAAAATGCACCCAGCATAGTGGCGCCAGAGAACAGATGCAGTAAGGGTGGCGCGAAATCCAGCGGGGAAATAAGCCAGCTTATGGTGGCGCAAAGGCCCAGCACAAGCATAAAACTGACCGGGATATGCCAGCGGATAATGTTACGCCATAGCAGAAACAGCCCGCCGGTTAAAAAGCCGATATTGATCCATTGCCAGCCGTATCCCGCTACTGCCCTGTCGAATATAGGCTGTTGTAAAATGTGCGCCCCGGACTGAGTGCGCAGACCATTTTTAAAGGCATCCAAGGGCGTCGCCAGGCTGAAGGCGTCAATATTCAGGCTGACAATGTTCAGGCTAACAATATTCAGGCCGACTGGCGGCGGCCAGCGGGTCATCTCTAGCGGAAAAGAGACCAGCAGTACCACATAACCCACCATCGCGGGATTAAACAAATTATGCCCTAAACCACCATAAAGCTGTTTAACAATGACAATAGCGAAGGCGGTTCCCAGCACGTTCATCCACCATGGCAGCGCGGGCGGCAGGCTGACAGCCAGCAGAACCGCCGTCAGCAGGGCAGAGTTATCGCGCAGCCGCTCCAAAACCGGACGTTTTCTGAGTATAAGTACAGCGCTTTCTGCGGCCAGCGCCGTGACCATGGCGATAGCTATCTGCGCCAGACTGCCATAGCCAAAGCAGACGGTCTGCGCGAAAACACCTGGGATACAGGCCAGCATCACCCACAGCATCATTGCCCGCGTACTGTTTTTTGGTTGATGGCTAAATGCTAACGGCCTGAATATCATAAGAGTACAACCATCCTGGTATCTTCGACTGTTATGCATTTTAGCTGAACTGTCACGAACATAATACACGGCATGTGCAGCAATATCAGTCATTACGCCATGGTGCTTCGATGGACTACATCCGGCAATAAGTACATTTAATGTAACTGATATATTTAGTTAATGATAATAATATGTTTAATTAATGTTAAATATATTAGGTATATTATTAGTAATTAAATGAATGAGCGTTATATTATATTTATTGCAGTAATTTATAGTATATTTATACCTGCACAGCGATGTAATAAAAAGTACATGACTATTTATTGAATGTATTTAATTGAATGTATTTAATTTTAACTACACTATACGTTAATTCCTTTTGGGATAGGCTCTTAATCTGGTAACTACGTATTTTACTTATGAAATAATATAAATGAGGATTTATCATGTATAGTGTATCTAATAGTACACCTAATTTTTTTAATTCTTCTATTAGTTCTTTAAATACTTGGGAGAGTTTGAACCGTTTAAATGTGCCCACCACCGAACAGGCGAAGCGTTTAGCTCAGTTAGAGAGTCAACAGGCAGGTTACACCACTAAATTAAGCGAGTTGGGGAAATTAACAAGTGCGCTGGATAGCTTGCAGTCAGCAAGTACGGAATTACAAAAAATAGCTTCACAAGAGGTGACTGTTCAAAAGAAAAATATTGTTGATTTTGTTAATGCTTATAACGAATTGCAGATGAACATGAAAGCGTTAACTCAATCTGCTGCTAAAAATGGCCCGTTGCCTGGCAATAATGGATTACGCACACTAGAGGATAAGATCGGCCAGATTTTTAGTAACAACCTGGTTTTTCAAAAAGGTGATCCTAACCAGAAAGATGCGGTTATCTCATTTAACAACGATAGCAAGGATAATATTGATCACAGATCATTAGAAATCAATCGTAGCAAACTGGATGAAATATTCTCCGACAAATCCGGCAAATCCAACGAATCAGAGAAGGTAATAGCGTTATTCACTAATATAGCCTCAAACTTGAGCAAAGCATTTGATAATGCAGAACATAATATTAAATCTTCAGAAAATGCTCTTAATAGAATGGCAGGAGAAACTACAAGTGAGCGTGCGAAGCTCAAAATCCAAATAGAAAAGCGGCGGGATAGTATTTTTGCTGCACAGTCCAGCATTCGCCTTAACTTGTTGAAAGCAGACGTTAAAAGCAGCATCATTGCCGGCTGGAGTAATCAGCAAGCGATTAACTCATATAGATGATAAATTATATACATCACACTATTGAGTTTGATCTGTGTGAAAGCAACCAGGATCTATTGCAGCAATGATAGTACCACTGTAATAGTACCACTGTAATGGTACCACTATGATAGTGCCACTGAGCGGACGCCATTTCCTGTGCAGGAAGCGCGTCCGCTCATTCATAATGAAGCGATTACATTTCACGTGCACCAAATAGCAGGGCCAGTTGCTAACACTAACAGGCAGATAAATGCTTTTTCAGAGATGTTTAGTGGTTTTTGATTAGCATGTTGCTGTCGTGCGTACAAAAACACTAACAATCCCGGTACATAAAGGATAACGGAAAATAACAGATGGATGAGACCGGCGGCGTAGATGAGCCACAGGCCATACAGGCAGGCACCGCAGGCAACCAGAATGAGCGGCCAGCGCTGTTGTTTCAGCGCGATTTTAAACAGGAACGCACCGACCAGGAAATAGGGTACTAAAATCATTTCTGAGGCAATAGGGAGTAATGTGTTGTAGTTACTTCCCGTTAGCCAGATAAAAATTAACGCAATTTGCAGAATAATATTGGTGAGCCACAGGGATGCAGCGGGGAAATTATGCCTGTTTTGCGTCGCAAATATTTTAGGAAATGAACCCTGCCTGGCGACGAGAAAAGGAATTTCAGCTGCCATGATTGTCCAGCTGAGCCATGCCCCACAGACTGACACAATCAGTCCTGCAGCAATCAGCATTTCACCGATTGGGCCGACAACTTTTACCATAACCGCTGCCATCGATGGGTTGCGCATAAGAGCGAGTTCAGCACGCGGGACTACGCCCAGCGACAGCAGCGTGATGGAGACATAAACACTCAATGCACACAGCACAGCGAGAAGTGTTGCATGCCCGACATCTTTTCTGTTTTTGGCTCTGCCCGAAACAACTACCGCCCCCTCAACGCCAATAAACACCCAGAGCGTGATCGACATGGTATCTTTGACCTGTTGCCACACCGGTGTTTTTAATTCTGTCCCGCTAAAATCAAAATTAAAAATATCCATCTGAAAGGCGGGAATGGCCAAAATAATAAATCCGCCAAGCGGTAATAATTTTGCCAGTGTGACGATCTTATTGATGGTAGTGGCGGTATGAGCGCCACGTAACACCAGTGCATGGACAGCCCAAAGCAGACAAGAGGCCGCTATCAGCGCCTGCCAGGTGTTACCGTCACCAAATATTCTGCTGCCGGGTGTATCAGTAAAAAAACTAAAGGCCGAAAACAGGATAACCAGGTAAGCCAGATTCGTCACCAGGGCACACACCCAGTAACCCCATGCGGAACAAAAACCAAGCAGTTCACCAAATCCCTCTCTGGCGTAGCTGAAAATACCGCCATCGAGATCGGGCCTTAAACGGGTAATCAGCAGCATGGTAAAGGCCAAAAACAGGATACCAATACCGGTAATAGCCCAGCCGGTAAGTAGTGCCATCGGGCCGGCTACGCTGGCCATGTTTTGCGGCAGGCTGAAGACACCCGCACCTATCATCGAGCTGATAATTAACGCAGTTAGCGCGCTTAAACCCAGTTTTTTTTCCACTTAATGAATGATCCTATTAGTGAATGATCCTATTAAAAATTTGAGACTGCACGACTTTCATTCGTCCCGGTATGATTGAGTAAAAATATTGAGTAAATTTTCATCAGGCAACAAGAAACCTGGAACAGGCTCTGAGCATTATTTGAATAAATCAGCGCTTACCGTCAGATTACCGCCATTCTGGCTCTGCCATTGCCGCGTAATCTGATAGTGACTGGCTCCCCTGGCGGCAGCCCGTTTAGCAACTTCTTCGGAAATCTGAGTCATGGTATTAAAATGGCCTCTGAAGGTCACTGAATCAAACGGAATCCGGTGTGCGGCGCTCTCTTTGTTTAATTCTTTACTATTTGATTCTTCAATGTTTAATTCTTCAATTTTAGTACCATCCTTCAGAGTTACGGTATAACGCTTGCTGTTTCCCAGCCTGTCCGCAGTTACCGGTCTGTCTGCCGTGATGGCATCTGGATTTTTTATCCTGGGTTTCGCATCGGCTGTGTAAATATAAGCGGTGACAGACTGATTATTCCCCTGGTTGATATTAACCTGCCGCACAATGATAAATGAACTGGCATCTCTCTTTTTTGCAATTTTTGCGATGGCATTATTAACCTCCAGCTGAGTGTGGAACAAGCCCTTTACAGTTACCGTGCCAGCAGGCTGTAAGGTATCCGCTTCGTTTTTAGAAAGTTCTTTTATCCCGTTAAAAAAACGATATTCTGTTACTTTCCTGGCAACGATTGCGTTGCTGTGATAGAGATCAGCTACTACGCGCCAGTTACCACCGCTATTACTGTTGCCATTCTGCCGGATACAGAAGGTATCTGCTCCCAGTTTATCAGCACGGCGGGATACCGCCTGGACGGCTTCGCTGATGGCATTAAAACGGCCCGTTATTGTAATTTTGTCAAAGGGTTGCATCGTGTCCGCCTGTTCAGATGTCAGCTCAGCCGCTGCCTGTACAATAGCAGATAGCATGAGTGATAACCCTATTGATACGGCGATCATCTTTTTTAGCCTCATAAAAAATCCTTAATCTTATTTTTGCGCCGTTTTTTACGCAGTTAATACTTACTAACGGGAAATGCAGTCACGGCGATTATTGCACATACGCGGCACGCGGAATTTTTGCTGTAATTTCAAAGAAAAGGCAAACGGTAAGAAAAAATCCACTCTATGGTAAGGACTTTATGGAATATAACAGCTATATATGAGAGCAGAGCTAACCATCAATCAGTAACGCCATCCTGTAATTTCGTTTCCGGCATAACGGTATGCGGTAATTAGCAGCCTGGCGTTTTCTTATGTCATATTACCAGGAGTATAACGGGTTTCCCTGCCCGCTTGTTTATTGACTTATGGAATTAACTTATGGAATTAACATATGGAATTAACTTATGGAAAGTAGCATAGCTTCCGCGCTGGTGTGTGCTGGCAGACTGTTACAGATTGCGAATTTAATTCCTCCGGATAGTGCCGCACCCAGCGTCACAATCACCACTGGCTCTGTTTCACAGCGAATATTACAACAACAGTTAAATCAGTTCGCCAAGCCTTTTGCCGCCCGGCTGCGTCTGCGCCACCTGGCGCTGGATAAGCTGCGTGATGAGCATCTGCCTCTGGCGGTGCGCCGCCCGGATGGCAATTTTGTGCTGGTGGCGCGTATCAATGATGAGCAGGCACTGTTGCAGTATTCTGACTCCGCCACACCGGTCGTGATTGCACGCGCCGAGCTGGCCAGCCTCTGGAGCGGATTATGTATTTATTGCCAGCAGTCTCGCTTTGATATCCGCTGGTTTATTCCAGCTTTTTTGCGCCACCGCCGTGTGCTGGTACAGGTGCTGGTGCTGTCACTATTATTGCAGTTGCTGGCATTGATTGCCCCGCTTTTTTTTCAGGTAGTGATGGATAAGGTGCTGGTGCATCAGGCACTGATGACGCTGGATGTGCTGGTGATAACGCTGGTGGCGGTAGGGCTGTTTGAAGTAGTGATAAAGAGCCTGCGCGAATACCTGTTTGCGCACACGACTACCCGGGTGGATATTCAGCTGGGCGGGAAGCTGGTTAATCATTTACTAAAACTGCCGCTGGGTTATTTCAAGCAGCGGCAGATTGGTAATATTGTCGCCCGCGTGCGCGAGCTGGACAGTATCCGGGAATTTCTCAGCGGCTCAGCACTGACACTCTGTGTTGATGTGGTATTTACGCTGGTGCTGTTTAGTGTGATGTGGATGATATCGAGCGATCTGACACTGATGGTACTGGCGGTAATTCCTTTTTATCTGTTGCTGGCGTGGCGGACAACCCGGCCGTTGCAACAGCGTATGGAACAGTTGTGCCAGTTTGCCGCTCATAATGCCTCGTTTCTGACAGAAACGGTCTCTGGCGTCGAAACGGTGAAAAGTCTGGCGCTGGAGCCGCGCATGCAGCAGCGCTGGGAGCTGCAAACCCGTGATTTTGCGCAGGCGAACTTTAGGGTACAGAGCCTGCAAAGTTTTAGCAGCCAGAGTGCACAGTTACTGCAAAAAGTCTGTAGCGCACTGCTGATTTGGGTGGGTGCCGGTATGGTAATGAAGCTGCAGTTGAGCATCGGCCAGCTGATTGCCTTTAATATGCTGGCCTCACAGGCGCTGCAGCCGATGAACAAACTGCTTGATTTATGGCAACAGTGGGTGCGCGCCCGTGTTGGCATGATGCAGTTAACCGATATGTTAAGCCTCCCCATCGAGCAGGAGCCGGCCCGTAGCAAAACAGAACTTCCCGTACAGGGAGCAATCAGCTTTCAGCAACTGACGTTTCGCTATCGTCCCGATTTGCCCGTGGTGTTAAACCAGTTTAGCCTGAATATCGCCAGCGGTGAGCATATTGGTCTGGTAGGACCCTCTGGTTCAGGAAAAAGCACGATAGCCCGCTTATTGCAGCGACTGTATAGCGCAGAGGCCGGCACGCTGTTGATCGACGGCCGCCCGTTATCATCATTTTCACCCGCTTTTCTGCGACGTCAGGTGGGTGTGGTGATGCAGGAAAATTACCTGTTCAATTGCAGTGTGCGGGACAATATTGCCCATGTACGCCCGACGGCACCACTGGATGAGATAGTGCACGCGGCGCGTCTTGCCGGTGCTGATGAATTTATTCTCGAGCTGCCGCTGGGTTACGACACCATACTGGCAGAAGGCGGTGCATCGCTTTCTGGCGGCCAGCGCCAGCGCATTGCCATTGCGCGGGCGTTACTGGCCAGCCCGCGCATCCTGATTTTTGATGAAGCTACCAGTGCGCTGGATGATGAGTCACAGGCGCGAATACAGAGTAACATGGCCCAAATTATTCAGGGCCGTACCGTTATCACTATCGCCCATCGGTTATCAACAGTGCGTCACTGCGACCGTATCGCTGTTATTGAACAGGGAGAGCTGCGTGAACTGGCACCCCATAGTGAATTAATTAACGCCAAAGGACTTTATGCCAGGCTTTGGCGCCAGCAGGCTGAATTTCGCTCCGAGGAAAACACATGAAATTTTTTCGCCATTGCTATTTACGCTGCCTGCAATACTGGCGTAAACAGTCTGACTCCAGTGCTATCTGGCAGCGTTATTTAGCCCGCCAGAAACAGCGTGCTGACAGCGCGCGTACCAGGGATGAATATGATTTTCTTCCCGCCTACCTGGAAATTATTGAGCGCCCGGCCGCCCCCTGGGCACGCTATACCGCCTGGACGTTAGTCATCTTTCTGTTACTGATACTGTTATGGTCAATTATCGGCAGGCTGGATATCCACGCTTCGGCTCAGGGGCGGGTGGTGGTATCTGAGTACTCTAAAATTATCCAGCCATTAGAGCAGGGTGAAATTGTCGCTATCAATGTCCGTGACGGCCAGCGGGTGAAGGCAGGACAAGCGTTAATTGAATTGAATCCGGTGGGTATCGATGCTGAAGCGCGTAATTTGGGCCAGCAACTGGTATTGCGCCAGCTGGAAAAAGCCCGCCTGATGGCACTGCTGAGTGAACAACCGCTAACAGAGTTTCAGCCTCCTGAACGTGTCGATCCTGCTTTACTGCAAACCACGAAAAAACTGCTGAGGCGTGAACTGGACGAACTGAATGCTGAGCTGCGGCGACTGCAAGCTGAGCTGGCAGTCAGCCATTCCAGCTACCAGGCAGGTAAAGGTCATATCGCCAGTCAGCAACAATTACTGAACAATGTTCAGCAGCGCGTGCAGGCGGTGCGAAAACTGGCAAAAATTCAGGCTGTCGCTCAGGTCGAGCTGCTAGAGCAGGAGCGCGAACTGCTCAATGTGCAGGCAGAATTAGCTCGCCTGCGAGGGCAGCAGGAAGTGTTGCTGGCTCAGCAACAGACCCTGACCGAAAATCGACACCGTTACCTGGCAGAAAAAAAACGGGATTACCGTGAACGTTTAAATAAAGCCGATGAAATTATCGCGCAGCTGCACCAGGAGCGTATCAAAATCAGCGAACGCCAGCGCATGCAGACTCTGCTCTCTCCGGTCGATGGTGTGGTACAGCAACTGGCGGTCCATACGCTGGGTGGAGTGGTAACCCCAGCGCAACAGCTGATGGTTATCGTGCCGGAACAGCAGGAGCTGGAACTCGATATCCTGATTTTAAACAAGGATGTTGGTTTTGTGTTACAAGGCCAGCAGGCAGAAGCAAAAATAGACAGTTTTCCCTACACGCGTTACGGTACTCTCTCGGGTGAAGTGAAACATATTTCCGGTGATGCGATTGAAGATCCCAAGCTGGGTCTGGTTTTTCCGGCGCGCATCACATTAAAAAGTGACCGGCTGATAGTTGATGGTAAGCCGGTGCGTCTTTCGGCCGGCATGACGGTTACCGTAGAGATTAAAACCGGCAAACGACGGGTGATCGACTATCTGCTCAGTCCGGTACGTGAATATCAGTCTGAAGCCTGGCGGGAGCGTTAGAATGTCAGAAAATTATTATAAAACAGTACCGGCGTTATCCGGTCTGGCGCAGGCGGCGGCCTGTTTTGATATCCCGGTTGAGCCCACGCAGTTATACCATCGGCTGGGGCTTCCCGCGGAACAGATAGATGCGCTGGCCTTGTGCCGTTGTGCCGGCTGGATAGGCTTGCGCGCGCGGCGTGTTAAACAAACCGTGGCACGTTTGCCGCAGCTACCGCTGCCGGCACTGTTCCCGACAAAACAGGGCTGGTGCCTGCTGTTTGCACTCAATGGCGACGACGCTGACGTTTATTTTACCGAAAATGAGCAGCGGGTCCGGATAACTCGTGAAGAGCTCAACAGTTTATGGCAGGGAGAAGCCATTCTGCTGGCACGGATTGAGAAGCCGGAAACCAAAAAACCTTTCGGTTTTGACTGGTTTATCCCGGTTGTCTTAAAACACGCCCGTCAGCTGCGTAATATCATTCTGGTGTCACTGCTGTTGCAGTTTATCGCACTGGTAACACCGATGTTATTTGAAACGGTGATTGATAAAGTGCTGGTCAGCCGCGGGCTGGACAGCCTGATGGTGCTGGGAATGGCCATGCTGGCGTTAGCGCTGGCAGAGCCGTTTTATGCTTTTTTACGCGGCTGGCTCTTTTCCCATCTATCGAGTAAGGTCGGAGCCGAACTCAATAGCCGCCTCTACCGCCATTTATTCAGCCTGCCACTGGACTATTTTACGCGCCGCAAAACCGGCGAAACTATTGCTCAGGTACAGGAGATGGAGCAGATCCGCCACTTTCTGACCGGATCGGCGCTGACCATGCTGCTGGATATGTTATTTATCGGTATGTTTATCGGAGTGATGTTCCATTACAGCAGCCAGTTAACGTGGATTGTGCTGTTGTCACTGCTCTGTTATCTGATGTTCTGGCTGGCGGTGGGGGGGGTATTACGCCGGCGGGTAGAAGAACAGTATCAGGCCAGTGCCAGCAGCACAGCGTTTTTGACTGAAACGGTCACCGGTATCGAAACCATTAAAACCACGGCGACAGAAAACCAGTTTAACCAGCGCTGGCGCCAGCGGCTGGCACTCTACGTACGCGCCGGATTTCGTACCCATCAGGCTGGCAATCTGGCAGCGCAGGGGATCACTCTAATCCAAAAAATTACCGCGGCACTGTTATTGTGGTTTGGCGTGCGTCTGGCCTTAGCGGGAGAGTTAACACCTGGCCAGCTGGTGGCTTTTAATATGCTGGCGGGGTATGCCACCCAGCCCATTCTGCGCCTGGCGCAAATTTGGCAGGAATTTCAGCATACGTTAATTTCTTTGAAACGTATTGGTAATATTCTTGACCAGCCTGGTGAGCCGGGTAGCTCAGGTTTAGCGTCCAGTAACCGTGCGGCGGGCAGTATCTGTTTCAGGCAGGTGCGTTTTCGCTACCGCCCGGACAGCGCTGAGGTGCTGCAAAATCTTAATCTGGATGTTGCCGGTGGCGAATTTATTGGTATCACCGGTCCTTCCGGTTGCGGTAAATCTACGCTGACCAAGTTGTTACAGCGGTTATATACGCCACAGCACGGACAGATTCTGGTGGATGGCCAGGATCTGGCGATCACCGATCCGACCGCACTGCGCTGTCGCATGAGCGTGGTATTGCAGGAGAGCGTGCTGTTTGCCGGCACGATTGCCGACAATATCAGCCAGTGCTATCCCGATGCTGATAGTTCACAGGTGGAGCATGTTGCCCGCCTGGCCGGAGCGCATGATTTTATTAGTGGTCTGGCGCAGGGGTATCAGACGCAGGTGGGAGAACGTGGTGGCATGCTTTCAGGAGGACAGAGGCAGCGTATTGCACTGGCGCGCGCCCTGTTAGCCAATCCACAAATATTGATCCTTGATGAAGCAACCAGTGCGCTGGATTATGAATCCGAAGCCGCGATTATGCGGCAGTTGCCGGAGATAATCCGTGATCGCACGGTGATTTGTATCGCCCATCGTTTGAACACGTTACGTGACTGCCATCGCATCCTGTTACTGAAGCAGGGTGCAATCCATGAACAGGGAACCCATGCGGAACTGCTGGCACAGCAGGGCGCTTACGCCAGACTGTGGCAGTTACAGACTGAATAGTTGTGTCATTACATTTAGCGGGGTTGTGTTGCTACCAGGCTGTGTCCCACAATAGGAAATGATAGGATAACGGGATGATTTACTGATAAATACCGCCATGTCCCGTTACTATCTGCCTGATGCTGCATGGGAGCTGTTACTCCCATTACTGCCGCCTGTACATTCTCGGCGTGCAGGCCATCCTTATGTTGAACACCGTAAGATCATTAATGGCATGTTTTGGGTGTTGTGTTCCGGAGCCCCATGGCGAGATCTCCCCGGCCCTCCGCCAGATGAAATGCACATAGTCCGATGACATTATGCTGCCCGTAGATGCTCTAAAAATACAGCGTTTGGTGACCGATATCCGAGCGATGCCCGTCCCCGTGTATTGAGGATGTGC
>CANJWD010000017.1 GCA_947478475.1 Enterobacterales bacterium | reverse complement strand
TTCCTGGACGTTTGTTATGCCTGATAATGAGGGCTCAATATCTTTTATAAAATTCGCCTCAGCAATCGGATAATGTCTCTCTTTCATTTTTAAAAAATTGCTAAAAAATAAGATACTACCTTGAAAATAATTTTGTTAACAGTGCCATATCGCTGCGCTTCGCAAAAAAGGTTCGACGTTAGCGGCGGTGTCCAGAAAATCAGGACTCAGCTCGTCGACACTCGCTAATACGCTATCCAGACCCTGGCCAAAAGGTGAGTGGTTGATCGCAGAATACCTCGGTATTCACCCGTCAGAAATTTGGCCAAGCCGGTATTTCGATCCAGGCACCGGAAAAATGCTGGATCGTAAAATCAGATGCCGCTCTTTATGTGGCACGGTTAATAAAGTAATTTAAAGGCTTTAAGGCAGGCGAAAGCGAAGAAAGGCGAAAAAAGGCGAAAAAAGGCGAAAAAAGAGCAGAGGTGACATCCAGTTATCAGAACGCAGCGCCAGCTTTACACGCTGGAGTGTTCGGAATTCTGTGTCAGAATAAATCGCTAAATCATAATGTTACCATCAAGCCTTCCTTTATAAAGTCAATAGCGAATTGCGATGATGCAAGATTTCAGTTATGGATCGGCATTGTCCATTTTTTTTGTGCATTGAGTATTGATCAGGCGCAAACTCGGTGGACACATCCTTAAGAGAAAGCCTGTCGTTCGAGCACACTCGTCATCGTTTTCCACAGAATTTTATCGTCAATGTGCCCGGAACACTCCCACAGGCTTAACTCTCTCACACGAGCGGCTTATTGCACCTCAGAGCTGATGGCTGGCCGGTGTGTTTTATTTGAATCCCTTCTCATGCTTGATAAGATTCCATGCTGCCTGAATTTTCTGCGCTTTCTGCTTCGCCTGTTCCATCATTTCTGGCGGCATGTCCTTCTTCGCTATCCATTTGTCGGGGTGGTGCTCGCTCATTAGTTTGCGCCAGGCGCGTTTGATCCTGGTGCTATCATCGCCGGGCATGACGCCAAGGATCTGATACGCCTCTGTCAGTGCAGAGGTTTCCGCTGTTGTATGCGGGCGGTTTTTCCGGAAACGGTGATTGCCATCAGCACCGCAACCAGGCTGTCGCTCCTGGGCTTCGCGGATAAGCTGTTCGAACTGATGTCGCGCAATCCCAAGCGTTCTGGCGATTAGCTGCAACACACGATATTCATTAGGATGAAGCTCTCCATCGGTAAACGCAGCCTGTAACTGAATTTCCATAAATGTTCTGATCAGATCAAACCGGCCAAAGCAAATAGTGCGTAATTGCTGCAATTTTTCCCGCAGCGGAAATTCATTATGCTTGCCTTCGCTAAAAGCCAGCTGTGCCCGCATGCGCTCTGTGCCATGCAACTGCATCCTGTCCATTAACTGGCTGGCAAGTTCAATATCCGTTTCTGTTATCCTGCCTTTGGATTTCGCCAAATGCCCCATCACCTGAAAAGTGATATGAAAAAAAAATGGCGGCGCTGTTTGTTGATAAGTAAACGTGCCGTGGCGACGCGCGAGCAGGCTCCTGTCAAACAGATGACCGGCCATCACCCCCAACAGCGCTCCCCACCATCCGGCACCGGACATCAACCCTGACATCAGTCCAGCCAATTTTCCCCAATACTGCATAGACCCCTCAATTTCATATGCCGTCGCAATAATTTGCACTATCATACTCGCCATTGAGCTGGGTGCCTATAATGACACCTTGCTCTGAAGTGATACTGAAGTGATGTAAGAGAACACTGGCGTGATCCGGGTGAGTGATGCACTTTTCTGCAACCTGCCCGCATTTTCACCTTCAACCATGGAATACCCGTAGCACGTATGAAAAAACGCTTCCCCACACTGCCCGCTACACTGGTCTGGGCAGCACTTTTTGGTCAGCAGGCCACCGCCGTCCCTGTTAAACAGTGTCTGCATGATGTGCCGGCCTATGACAATCTATTGATCGTCGGTGATCAAACCCGGCTTCCGGTGCGTATTGATGCAAAGAAAACAGAGGGACATTACCCGGACAGTGTGCTGTTTAATGGTGGTGTCATTGTAGAGCAAGGTAACAGTGTGCTGACCGCTGACCGGGTGGTACTGAATCAAATACAAAAATCGGATCAGGCGATACCATCACGCACGGTCACCGCCAGTGGTAGTGTAAAGTACGCCGATCCCCATATTGTACTGCAAGGGCCAACAGGCTGGTCTGATTTAAATACCAAAGATATCGACCTGCTCCAGGGTAGCTATCAAATGGTGGGCCGCCAGGGTCGCGGGGATGCCGATAAAATCAGGCTGCGTGCGGAAAATCGTTATGCCATATTGGAAAACGGCACGTTTACCTCTTGCCTGCCTGGTGATGATAGCTGGAGCCTGGCAGGATCTAAAGTTATCCATTCCCGTGAAGAACAGATAGCGGAGATATGGCATGCGCGTTTTCAGCTGGGTAAAATTCCTGTCTTCTATAGTCCGTATATACAGTTTGCTACTGGCAACAGGCGTCACTCTGGTTTTCTGATCCCCAATGCACAATATGACGCTGTTAACGGCTTTGAATTTATTCTGCCCTGGTACTGGAATATTGCGCCAGATTACGATGCCACCATCACATCACACTGGATAGAAAGGCGCGGGCTACAGTGGCAAAATGAGTTTCGGTATCTGGCGGCGGCGCCAGGTTCCGGTACCATGGCATTTGACTGGCTGCCCAGCGACAAAAAGTATGCTAGCATCCATGCTGATAACAGCACCCGCTGGCTGTTTTTCTGGGGGCACTCTGGCGTGATGGATAAAGTATGGCGGTTTAGCAGCGACTTTACCAGGGTGAGTGATCCACACTATTTTACCGATCTGGCTTCAGCTTATGGATCGAGTACTGACGGTTATACAACCCAAAAGTTCAGTCTGGGTTATGCTGAAAAAAACTGGAATGCGACGCTGGTATCCAAGCAATTTCAGGTATTTAACGTAGATTATACCCGTAGTGTTTACCGCGCTGAACCGGAGTTAGTCTTAAATTTTTATCAAAATGATCTGGGCCCGTTTGATACACATATTTTCGCTCAGGCCGCGCAGTTTACCAATGTCAATCCACACTATCCAAAGGCCAGCCGCTGGCATATTGAGCCCAGTATAAACTTGCCCATAGCCAGTGAATGGGCCAGCCTTAACACCAGTGTTAAATTGCTGGCTACTCATTATCAGCAAAATATCCCCTCTTCCATGGCTGGCGGGGCTGCACTAAAGGGCTCAGTGAATCGTGTTATGCCCGAATTTAAAACGGATGGAAAAGTGGTTTTTGATCGCGACGTGGCCTGGATAAAAAACTATACGCAGACCCTTGAGCCCAGGGTGCAGTATCTCTACGTGCCCTATCGTGATCAGGATAATATCTATCTCTATGATTCGACACGGCTGCAAAATGACTACTACGGCTTGTTTCGGGATCGCTCTTACAGTGGTTTCGATCGCATCGCATCCGCCAGCCGGATAACCACCGGGCTGACATCACGGCTTTACGACGATATTTTAGTGGAGCGTTTTAATCTTTCAGTCGGTCAAATTTATTACTTCACATCCGAACGCACCGGAAACTCCGGTGCTGTCGATACCAGTAACAGCAGTGGCAGCCTGGTGTGGGCAGGAGACAGTTACTGGAAAATTAATGAATTTTTTGGAGTGCGGGGTGGCTTGCAATATGACCCCCGTCTGGCCAGTGTAACCCTGGTGAATGGAGTAGTTGAATACCGTGGAGATGCTGAGCGTATGCTGCAACTGAACTACCGTTACGCTAATTCAGAATATATTCAGGCTACACTCAATGAAAATTATAGTATCGGAGCAAAAATCCCTGATTATCAACAGGGAATTTCTCAGGTGGGAGTTACGGGAGGCTGGCCAGTCTCTGGAAAGTGGGCAGTAGCAGGGGCCTATTACTATGACCTCAAAACACGGCAGCCTGCCAGTCAGCTAGCCGGGCTACAGTACAGTACGTGCTGCTGGGCTATGAATCTCGGCTATGAGCGTAAAATTATCGGCTGGAACGCGGTCGATAATCGCAGCAAATATGATGGTCGGGTATTATTTAATATTGAGTTACGTGGTTTGAGCAGTGGTCATGGTAATAGCGTATTTTCTATGTTGAGTTCAGGAATTTTGCCTTACCAGCGCGCTTTTAAATAATATTCAGACTGAATACATAAAATCTTAATGCATCAATTATGATTATAGAATGGAAGAGACTATGAAAAACAGGAGAGCGCTTATTTTCAGCCTGTTGCTGAGTATCGGTACCGCGCTGGCAGCGCCCCAGGAAGTTGATAAAATTGTAGCCGTAGTAAATAACTCGGTCGTTTTGCAGAGTGATATCACTAAGTTATCACAGTCTGTTAAGCACAACGCGCAGCAGACGCAACAGCAACTTCCTGATGCCGCTGCGTTGCACCATCAAATTCTTGAACGTCTGATTATGGACAGCATTTTATTGCAGATGGCGCAAAAAATAGGGATCACCGTTACGGATGCCGATCTTGAGAAAGCCATTGCGGGTATCGCCGCACAAAATCAGTTATCACTCGAGCAAATGCGCGCCAGTATGGCCGTTGAGGGTATCGGCTACGACGACTACCGTGCGCAAATTCGTAAAGAGATGCTGACCTCAGAAGTGCGCAATAATGAGGTGCGCCGCAGGATCCACATCCTGCCACAAGAGGTTGCAGCGCTGGCAAGAGAGATGGCCTCCCAGGAGAGCGATGATACCGAATTAAATCTGAGCCAAATTTTTCTCCCTCTGCCAGAACATCCTTCACAACAACAGATTGATAATACTGAAAATTTAGCGAAAAAATTAATTACTGAACTGAAAGCCGGGGAAGATTTTGCTAAACTGGCCGCGACCTATTCTGCTGATGCACAGGCACTGCAAGGCGGCAAAATGGGCTGGAGTAAATTACAGGAACTTCCTGAGGTGTTCACTGAACAATTACAATCGGCCAGTAAGGGTGATGTTAAGGGTCCTGTTCGCTCGGGGGCAGGTTTTCATATTTTGAAAATCAACGAAATACGTGGCACAGATAAGAGCGGCGTAACACAGCAGGAGCAGGCTCACCGGATATTATTTAGCCGCAAATTTGCGGAGGAAGCGCAAATATGGATGCAGGAACAGCGAGCAGCCGCCTGGGTGAAAATCCTTGATGCGCATCATGAGCAGTAATCAACAGCAAAATTGTAAACGAATTGTAATAACCCCCGGGGAACCAGCGGGGATTGGGCCGGATTTAGTCCTCGCTCTGGCTCAGCGGGCCTGGCCCGTTGAACTGGTGGTGTGTGCCGATATGGATTTATTACTTGAACGTTCCCGGTGGCTAAAATTACCTGTACAACTGCGTCATTATCAGGCTGGCGAGTATGCACAGCCTCAAAAAGCCGGTACGCTCACTCTGCTGCATGTTGCCGCAGCAGTAACTCCCGTGGCTGGCGTCCTCAATACCCGGAATAGCGCCTATGTCATTTCAACCCTGACCCGGGCCTGCGAGGGTTGTCTGCGTGGTGAATTTGCCGCGCTGGTCACTGGCCCGGTACATAAAGGTGTTATTAACGATGCGGGTGTGCCTTTTAGTGGCCATACTGAATTTCTGGCCGGCTGCAGCGGCAGTCAGCGCGTGGTGATGATGTTAGCAACCGCAGAGCTGCGCGTGGCACTGGCAACCACGCATCTGCCGCTACGAGCAGTACCTGGCGCCATCAGTTTTGCCAGTCTCCATGAGGTCATTACAATCCTTGACAGAGATCTTAAGGTAAAATTCGGTATCAGCCAGCCGCAACTGCTTGTGTGTGGGCTCAATCCTCATGCCGGAGAAAACGGACATCTCGGGCGTGAAGAAATTGATGTTATCATCCCGGCGCTCAATGCATTGCGTCAAAAAGGGTTCAGGCTGACCGGACCATTGCCGGCAGATACTCTGTTTCAACAAAAATATTTGCAACATGCGGATGCTGTGTTAGCGATGTACCACGATCAGGGGCTGCCAGTACTAAAATATCAAGGGTTCGGGCAAGCGGTGAATATTACGCTTGGTTTGCCTTTCATCCGTACATCGGTGGACCATGGTACGGCGCTGGAGCTTGCTGCAACGGGCAGGGCTGAAGCCGGAAGTTTCATCCAGGCATTAAATCTTGCCATCAAAATGATAATTCACTGATGATAATTCACTGATGAATAACAAAATTCACCACGGGCATCTGGCGCGTAAACGCTTTGGACAACATTTTTTAAATGATCAGACTATCATTGACAGTATCGCCCGTGCCATCCATCCCCGGCCCACAGAAGCAATGGTTGAAATTGGTCCAGGTTTGGGTGCGCTTACCATACCGGTAGCAGCTGGCCTGGAGAGCATGATAGTGATTGAGCTGGACAGAGATTTGGCGGAGCATCTGGCACATCATCCGCAGCTCAAAAAGAAATTAACCATTTATCAACAGGATGCCATGAGGGTGAATTTTGCCGAACTGGCGGCGCAGGAAGGCCAGCCACTCAGGGTTTTTGGCAATTTGCCTTATAATATTTCCACGCCATTACTGTTCCATCTTTTTAGTTACGTTCATGCCATTCGCGATATGCATTTTATGTTGCAGGCAGAGGTGGTTAACCGAATGGTTGCCGGTCCTGGCAGTAAAGCGTATGGTCGTTTAACCGTGATGGCTCAATATTATTGTAAGATTATTCCCGTACTGGAAGTTCCGCCGGCGGCGTTTATTCCGGCACCAAAAGTGGATTCTGCGGTGGTGCGTCTTATCCCGCACGCGCAAATTCCCCATCCGGTCGCAGATCTGCGCATGCTCAGGCGTATCACCACTGTGGCATTTAACCAGCGCCGGAAAACGGTGCGCAACAGCCTGAGCGAGTTTTTTAGTCATGAGCAACTGACAGCGCTGGGTGTTGAGCCTGGGCTCAGGGCGGAAAATATTTCTGTGGCACAATACTGCCAGCTGGCAAACTGGCTGTCAGAACAATTGCCACTGTTGCAGTAAGCAGGAGAGGACAATGATTAATTCGCCCCGTGTTTGTGTACAGGTGCAAAGTATCTATGTAGAAAACCAATCGATGCCAGACGAGGCGCGTTTTGTCTTCGCTTATACTGTTACAATTCGTAATCTGGGGCATGCCAGCGTTCAGCTATTGCGGCGTTACTGGTTGATAACTGATAGTAATGGCCGTCAGATCGAAGTGCATGGAGAGGGGGTAGCAGGAGAACAACCCTTGATTCTCCCGGGCAATGAATTTCACTACACTAGCGGTGTAGTGCTTGAAACACCACTGGGTACGATGGAAGGGCATTATAAGATGGTCGATCATCTGGATCAGCCATTCCGTACTGATATTCCTGTTTTTCGTTTATCCATTCCTGCGTTGATTCATTGATCATGTCCACTTATCTTATTGGTGATATTCATGGCTGTTTTGATGAATTTTGCGCATTACTGGCGCAAATTAATTTTGATCCAAATAAGGATACACTCTGGCTGACCGGAGATCTTGTTGCCAGGGGCCCGTATTCGCTGGAAGTTTTGCGTTATGTGCGTTCCCTCGGTTCAAAAGTTCGGATGGTTCTGGGTAATCATGACTTGCATTTGCTGGCAGTCCATGCCGGCATTAGTCGCCGCAGGTGTGGAGACCAGCTCACGGCACTGCTGGCTGCTCACGATACAGAAGAATTGATCAACTGGCTGCGTTGTCAGCCACTATTTCAGGCAGACCACGAGCTAAAACTGGTTATGGCTCATGCCGGCATTAGTCCTCAGTGGGATCTCAATACTGCGCAGGCCTGTGCCCGGGAAGTTGAAGAAACATTGCGCGGTGACGATTACCGCCTGTTGTTAGCTGCTATGTACGGGGATATGCCCAATGACTGGAGCCAGGAGCTTGCCGGGCTTGCTCGCCTGCGTTTCAGTACTAACGTTTTTACCAGAATGCGTTTTTGTTTCCCTTATGGGCAACTGGATATGTGCTGCAAGGCACCACCATGGCGGGCTCCGGCACCGTTAAAACCCTGGTTTGATCTGCCGCGTTTGGTCGATTCTGAGTATGCCATTGCTTTCGGTCACTGGGCGGCGCTGAAGGGGAAAGGCACACCAAAAGGCATTTATGCGTTAGATACTGGCTGCTGCTGGGGCGGCTCCCTGACGCTATTACACTGGGAAGATAAACAGTATATTACTCAGTATGCTCACCGAAACTACATAAAGTGACGGATTTCAGCCAGGCATCGATGGCATATCTGATGATGTTCAGTGAGCGAAGATTTTAAACCGCTTTATTTTCAACCGCTTCTTAGAACAACGCTTTCGCTGTTGCCAGCCAGTCGCTTTTAAACGTACGTTTCATATTTTTTACTGCATCCATAAAGTCATGATGCACCATTTTTTCATCTTTTACTCCGACACAGCGGCCAGCATATCCCTGTAATAACAACTCAACAGCGTAAGCGCCCATACGCGAAGCCAGGATACGATCGTAAGCGACCGGCGATCCCCCGCGCTGGATATGCCCTAATACCGTTGCTCTGGTTTCACGTTTTGTTTTTTGTTCAATATAGTTAGCCAGTTCATTAATATCACAGATATGTTCAGTAACCGCCACGATGGCGTGTTTCTTACCTTTTGCGATGCCGGATCTAATTTCATCGACCAAATCATCACGGTTAAACGGGACTTCGGGCAGAACGACAAACTCGCAGCCACCAGCGATAGCCGCAGCCAGCGTCAAATCGCCACAGCAACGGCCCATGACTTCAACGATGGAAATCCGCTGGTGTGACGAAGAGGTATCACGCAGCCGATCAATGGCTTCCACAACCGTTTCCAGCGCCGTAAAGTAACCTATAGTGTAATCAGTACCCGCCACGTCGTTATCGATGGTGCCTGGTAGTCCGATACAGGGAAAACCCATTTCTGTCAGGCACTGAGCGCCTAAATACGACCCGTCGCCACCAATCACCACGAGAGCATCTAAACCGCGATTTCTCATGTTTTCAATAGCAATGGCGCGTATATTTTCATTTTTGAACTCAGGAAAACGGGCTGAACCAAGGAACGTACCGCCATGATTAATCATATCTGAAACGGCATAACGCTCTAATTTTTTCATGCGATTTTCATACAGGCCAAAATAACCGTCATGAATACCAAATACCTCGACGCCGCGGGTCAGGGCAGCACGCACAACGCCCCGGATTGCGGCATTCATACCTGGTGCATCGCCACCACTTGTCAGTACAGCAATTTTTTTGATGTTATCTTTTTTGATGTTATCCACGGTCACTCCGGAACTGATAAATGTGATTTTTTATTAACCAGTCATGCCACATCTGTCGGGTTAGTACAAAACCAATGCTAATAACATGGATATTATAGCCTGGTATGATTACAACGGCGCCTGCTACCGTTTTACTTCCCGTACTTCAACTGCCTGCTGGGTATTATGCAGGTAGACTTCAAGCTGATTGAAGGCAATGGTAATGCCGTTTTCATGGCATAGCTTATTAATACTCCGGTTTAGCTCATCCACAGTATAACTGCGATCCGACAGTTCACGGACGTATACACGCAGTTCATGATCCAGGGTACTTGCCCCAAAATTCAGGAAAAATACCTGAGGTTCAGGATCCGTCATGACTCTTATATTATCCTTCGCTGCCCGCAGCAGTATTGTTTTCACTTTGTCCAGATCAGAGCCGTAGGCAACGCCTACTTTAATCAGGATGCGGGTAACGGTATCCGACAGTGACCAGTTTATCAGCCGCTCGGTGACAAACGCTTTATTGGGGACAATCACTTCTTTACGATCAAAATCGGTGATCGTTGTGGCACGAATACGAATTTTACTTACCGCGCCTGAAAATTCACCAATCGTTATGGTATCGCCAATACGCACCGGTCTTTCGAACAAAATAATTAAGCCGGAGACAAAATTAGCAAAAATTTCCTGCAAACCGAAACCTAAACCTACTGACAACGCAGCCACCAGCCATTGCAGCTTATCCCAGGAAACCCCGAGAGAACTTAAAGCAATGACCACGCCGACTACGGTAATCAGGTAGGTTAAAATCGTGGTAATGGCGTAAGAGGCTCCCTGGAGTAATTGCAGGCGCGACAGTACCAGCACTTCCAGTAATCCTGGCAGGTTGCATGTCATTATGTAGGCGATAATCAGAGCCGACAGAGCAACCAGCAAATTACCCAGAGTTACTGGTTGTAATAATTCACTTCCTGCAACATTACTGCTGTAGTGCCACAGGGAGATACTGTCGAGGTATGAAATGACAGTGATCAGATCTGACCAGATCCAGTAAAAACAGCTGGAAAACAGTAAAAATAACGCCATCGTGGTCAAACGTAATGACTGCTGGTTGATTCTGTCCAGTGCTAAGGGTGGCTCTTCACTACTCTCACTGCCTTCAGTGCTCTCTTTCGCCAGATTCTGCCGGCGGGCGATAGCCCGGCGATATGCCAGGCGGCGTGCTGCAACACCTAATCCACGGATAGCAGTCAGATAAACAATGCTCCATAAAAACAATAAGTAAAGGCTGTTAATCCAACGACTCGCCAGCTGTAATGTGGTGTAAAAATAACCTGCCATCATCAGACCAATCAAAATGGCGGGGGTAAGTGCAAGCCCAGTGACAACAATCAGGCGTACTGCGTGGCTGTTTTTTTTACGCCAGCTATCATGGCAAAAAGGGAAAAAAAAGATTAAAAGCAGAACCAGAGCCAGGGCGATCACCACCTGACCGATAACATCACCTACCAACAGTAATGGATTTTTTTCACCCAAAGTAGCCCAAAACAGGACGGGCAATAAGGCCACTGCCAGGCGCATGGTCTGCCTGAGGTAGCGGGCGCTGTCAATACCAAAATGCCGTACAGCAATACCATTCGGTGATGACATGCGCCAGCTCAGATCGACTATCAGCCATAACAGCGACAGCCGCTGAAACAGGGTCCACAAAAAGCCACTGGTGGGCGTGTTACACCGCAAACACCAGTAACCAATGCCAAGAATGAGTAAGGTAACCGGCAAGGCCTTTAACAAGGTCAGCAGAATTGCCTGTGGAGTGTGTAACTGACTGTCGTGTTTTAACTGCCCGACATCACGCGTCAGCTTTTCAAGACGGCAGTCGATTAATTTATAGCGCCAGCGAATGATACTAATTACCATGAGTCCGGGCACAAAAAATGGCAGTGATGTCAGCAATCCCTCTAACAGGTCGTCAAAATAAAAATTTAACCGAATTTTACTGAGTTCGCTGTGGATGGCGGGCGGTAGCATTTTCAGCCATGCCCAGTCCATCGGCTTGTTACTGCTTACCCAGAAGATTTGTTGTGTCAGAGTCTGCTGTAACGAGGCGCTGACATTGGCCAGTTGCTGTTGGTTAATTTGTAAATTAATCGCCAGCGCCAGTTGATTGCCAAGCTGTTTATTGAGTTGATCCAGCAACGCTCTGCGGATATCAATAATCTGATGCAATGCGTCGCTGACATTACGGGTGACCGTGTTTTTACTATTATTAATCAGTTGCTGAACATAGTCATCTCCCTGGAATAGCTGGTCACGTTGCTGATTAATTTCAAACTGTTCCAGCCGCAGATCGGCAATACGTGTCGTGATATTTGCCACCAGAGCGGTAGCTGGCAGATCAAGTTTTTGCTGGTAGAGGATCCGCGACAGTAATAAGCTCCCCTTTAGCACCGTAATCTGCTCCTTCAGATTGAGCTCCGATTGCAGTGCACGATCAAGCCAGTTTTTAATCTTGATGTTCTGTTGCACCAAAGCATTGCCTTCGGCGGTGCCCGTTATTAGCCGCTTGCTGAGCTGCAGGTTAAGAGCCAGTTCACGACCGACTAAAGGATTTTTTTGAAGATTATCGGTAACGTCTTCATATGGTTGTGCTTCCTTAGCCGTTTGTTCCGAGAGAATCAAACGCTTGCCGCTAATCATTTTTTGTGACAACTGCACATGTCGTTCTAGCTGCTCGATACGAGCCGTCACATAGTCGCGCTGTTTTTGTAACAGATCCTGCAACGTTGTATTCGCTTCCAGATTTTTACGTTGTAGTTCTAGTCGTGTGTTTAAAAGTGCCTGCTCAGTGAGCAGCGCCACCTTTTGTGTCGGTCGCACAACTAATTCCTGTGCTGGCTCCAGGCCATTAAGCTGATTGCGAACCTGTTGAATGCGTAGCGATGTACTATACATCAGGCTTTGAAGGCGTTCTGGCTGAGTCTGTAGCGAGACCAGCTGGCTGCTATAACTGGCAAGGTCTTCCTGCGCAGACTGCAGGTCATTCAGCGTCTGGTGGAGGCGAGCTTCAAGCTGTTTTAATGGCAAATCACTTAAGGCGTCATGGGTTAATTCATTACCTGGTGAACTCAGGGCATCCAGGCCATCGGTTGCTTTGCGTGATTTTTCCGGGGCTTGTGCCAGTTGCTGTTTAAGCTCGTCGTTATCCTGTTTTACCCGATCGATTGCGTCTAAATATTCTAGTGTGTTGCGCAGATCCTGAAGAGATAGCTTATCCGTTGGTGTGAGGTTTTTTTGTTTATCGAGTAACTCCAGCCGATTCATGATATCAGCGCGGCGAGGAAGTTCATCACTACCCGGTGCAGCAGCGGCTAAGGGCAATATCACCATCAAGCCGAACAGCAGCCACAAGCAAGGTAGCTGAATACCCCGGAAGGATTTTTTTAGAAAAGAGGGAAGAAAGAGACTAACCTTTGTATTCATAAGGTCACTTAATGTCGATTGAGAGCAAAAATTCCTACAACATTCCCGGCTGGCAAAAAAACGAATGCGTAGATCCCATTTTCATACACAAAATTTTCACACGCATTCACACGCATTCACACACAAAAGACGACACGAGCACAAATGCTCCGCTGGCATTATTCCATAATTTGCTTTGAGTTTCAGTAGCCACGGCCTCAATTATGGTATTCTTTTTTAAAAGATATGAATTATATAATATTCATTAAAATGTTATATATAATAACATCTAAGAGTCCATTCCAAATTTTCTTCATAAACTCTTGCATGATGAAATCTGCTGACAATCCAGTATCAAATAGTTGGGGTATATCTTATGAGCAAAAACAGCAGGATAACGCTTTTTACTGCGATCCTGGTGCTTGCAGGAGGCTCGGTACTCACTGGATGTGATAGTGACAAAACGCAACAGCACACTCAGGCACAGCCTGCACATGTCGGTATCGTAACACTAAAATCTCAGCTCCTCACTGTCACCACCGAGCTCCCTGGTCGCACTGCAGCATTTCGTATTGCGGAGGTCCGCCCACAAATCAGCGGTATTATTCTTCAGCGTCATTTTGTTGAAGGGAGTGATGTGACCGCACTGATGTCTATGTATCAGATTGATCCTGCTCCCTATGAAGCCGTTTACAACAGCGCTAAAGGCGAATTAGCCAAGGCTCAGGCGGCGGCTGCATTAGCCAAACTGACCGTCGGGCGTTATCAGCCACTGCTGGGCACTCAGTATATCAGTCAGCAAGAGTATGACGAGGCAGTATCAGGTTTACGTCAGGCTAATGCGTCGGTTATTGTCGCTCAGGCCGCAGTAGAGACGGCGCGTATTAATCTGGCTTATACCAGGGTGACCGCACCCATAAGCGGTCGTAGCGGGCAATCATCAGTAACCGAAGGCGCACTGGTGACCAGTGGACAGGCCGCACCACTGGTCACTGTTCAGCAGATCAATCCGATTTATGTTGCTGTTACACAATCGAGTGATGCATTCCTGCGGCTGCGAAAAGAACTGGCAAGTGGCGCACTGAAGCAAAAAAACAGCGAAAAGGACGGCAAAACTGCTATTCGTCTGTTGTTAGACGATAACAGTGAATATGCACAGACGGGTACGCTGGATTTTACGGGTATCACGGTGGATGAGAGTACCAACTCCATTACTATCCGTGCACTGTTTCCTAATCCTGATCAGTTATTACTTCCTGGAATGTTTGTTCGCGCCAGACTGGATGGCGTGAAAAATGACGCACTGTTGGTCCCGCAACGGAGTGTTACCCGAAACCCACGGGGTGATGCTGTGGCGATGGTGGTGGGGGAAGGCAATAAAGTTGAATTGCGTACTCTGACAACGGGCCGGGCTATTGGTGATCAATGGCTGGTGACTTCAGGTCTCAAAGCCGGTGATCGTGTCATTGTTACCGGAGCGCAAAAAATCAGGCCCGGTGCCCAGGTGACGATTCAGGAAATCACTACTCCGGTATCGCACACCTCTCCTGCGGAACAAGTACCGACCGCTTAACATCATAAATCAGCGGTCGCAACAGAGTGTGCACCGGTTACCAGGAGCAAATTAATGGCCAGGTTTTTTATCGATCGTCCCATTTTTGCGTGGGTTATTGCCATCCTAATTATGATGACGGGCGCACTTGCCCTGGTAAAATTACCCGTGGCGCAATATCCGACTATCGCGCCACCAGCAATTTTAATAGCAGCCAGTTATGCTGGGGCCGATGCTAAAACAGTGCAGGATACCGTAACACAGGTTATCGAACAAAATATGAATGGTATCGATAACCTGATGTATATGTCTTCCAATAGTGACTCTTCGGGTAACGTTCAGGTCACCCTGACCTTCAGCTCAGATGCTGATCCGGATATTGCCCAGGTGCAGGTACAGAACAAACTGCAGCTGGCTATGCCACTGTTACCGCAAGAAGTGCAGCAACTGGGTGTCAGTGTCAAAAAATCCAGCAGTAGTTTTCTGATGTTTGCGGGGTTTATTTCAGACGATAACAGTATGCAGCAGGAAGATATTGGTGACTATGTTGCGTCTAACATCAAGGATACGATTAGCCGGGCTGTAGGTGTCGGTGATGTTCAGTTGTTTGGCGCTCAGTACGCCATGCGCATCTGGATGGATCCGCTTAAACTGAATAATTACTCTCTGACACCGGTTGAAGTCATCGCTGCTATACGGACTCAAAACAACCAGGTGGCAGCGGGTCAGCTGGGCGCCATGCCGTCGGTTGCAGGCCAGCAGCTGAACGCGTCGATTATCGCACAAACTCAGTTAAAATCGGTGGAAGAATTCGGTCAAATCCTGTTGAAAGTGAACACTGACGGTTCACAGGTTCGCCTGAAAGATGTCGCTGTCATTGAACTGGGCGCAGAAAATTATACCACCATTGCACACTATAATGGTAAACCGGCAGCCGGCCTTGGTATCAAGCTGGCAACCGGTGCTAATGCACTGAACACTGCCACGGCGGTAAAAAATGAGCTGGCTAAATTGCAGCCATTTTTCCCTAGTAGCCTGAAGGTAGTCTATCCCTATGATACCACTCCGTTTGTTAAAATTTCTATCGAAGAAGTGGTTAAGACACTGGCAGAGGCCATTGTTCTGGTTTTCCTGGTCATGTACCTGTTTTTGCAAAATTTACGGGCTACTTTGATTCCAACCATCGCCGTACCGGTGGTGTTACTGGGTACCTTTGCCGTTCTTGCCGCCTGTGGCTACTCCATCAATACCCTGACCATGTTTGGTATGGTACTCGCGATAGGTTTGCTGGTCGATGATGCCATTGTGGTGGTTGAGAACGTTGAACGCGTCATGCAGGAAGAGGGACTGACGCCGAAAGAGGCCACCAAAAAATCCATGACACAGATCCAGGGGGCGCTGGTGGGGATAGCGCTGGTGCTTTCAGCGGTATTTGTCCCGATGGCATTCTTTGGCGGCTCAACAGGCGCTATCTATCGGCAATTTTCCATTACTATCGTTTCATCCATGGTGCTCTCAGTACTGGTCGCCCTGGTCCTGACGCCAGCACTGTGCGCCACGATGTTAAAACCTGTCGCTAAGGGAGAACATGGTGCGAAAAATGGGTTCTTTGGCTGGTTTAATCGCAGCTTTGAAAAAATCACCGACCGTTATACCGCTGGTGTTGCCAGTATGTTGCGTACTACCGGTCGTTATTTGGTGATTTATCTGCTGATAGTCGCTGTCATGGTGGTGTTGTTTCTGCGCCTTCCTGCCGCCTTTCTGCCGGAAGAAGATCAGGGGATATTTGTGACTATGGTTCAGTTACCCGCAGGTGCCACCCAGCAGCGTACCGAAAAGGTGCTCAACAAAGTTTCGCACTATTTTCTCGATAACGAGGCTGACAACGTTAACTCGGTGTTTACCATTAGTGGTTTTAGTTTTAGTGGGCAGGGGCAAAATACCGGGATAGCATTTACCAGCCTGAAAGAGTGGGGTGTGCGTACGGGGGCAGAAAAAAAAGTGCCTGCTATCGTTGCTCGCGCATCAAGGGCTCTTTCAAAGACAGAAGATGGTCTGGTTTTTCCTTTTAACTTACCGGCCATTGTTGAACTGGGTAATGCAACGGGTTTTGACTTTCAGCTTATTGATAAAGCTAACCTGGGCCATGAAAAATTGACCGCCGCCCGCAACATGCTACTGGGAATGGTAGCGAAGCGTCCTGATGTGTTAGTGGCAGTCCGGCCGAACGGTCTTGAAAACACGCCACAGTTTAAGATTGACATAGACCAGGAAAAAGCACAGGCCTTAGGTGTTGCTATCTCGGATATCAATACCACGCTGGGGTCGGCACTCGGTGGTTATTATGTCAATGATTTTATTGATCGCGGCAGGGTCAAGCGAGTTTTCGTTCAGGCCGCTGCCCCATTCCGCATGCTGCCAGAAGATATTAACAAATGGTACGTGCGTGCCAGTTCAGGGAAAATGGTGCCCTTTTCTGCTTTCTCCAGCGCCAGCTGGAAATATGGCTCACCACGGCTGGAGCGCTACAACGGCCTGCCATCGATGGAAATTTTAGGCCAGGCCGCGCCGGGAAAAAGTAGCGGTGATGCCATGAATTTAATGGAAGAACTGGCTCTAAAGCTACCCACAGGTATTGGCTACGACTGGACAGGGATATCCTGGCAGGAACGTTTATCAGGCAACAAGGCGCCATTACTGTATGCCATTTCACTGATAGTCGTATTTCTCTGTCTGGCAGCACTGTATGAAAGCTGGTCAGTGCCATTTTCGGTGATGCTGGTGGTCCCGCTGGGTGTTATTGGTGCACTGCTAGCCGCATCGCTGCGTGGCCTGAGTAATGACGTCTACTTCCAGGTAGGTTTGCTGACCATCATCGGCCTGTCGGCGAAAAATGCCATTCTGATCGTCGAATTTGCCAAAGAGTTGATGGAAAAAGAAGGTAAGGGAGTGACTGAAGCGACACTGGAAGCTGTTCATATGCGGTTGCGTCCCATTTTGATGACCTCTTTAGCGTTTATGCTCGGCGTAGCCCCTTTAGTTATCAGTAGTGGTGCCGGCTCCGGAGCCCAAAATGCCGTAGGTACCGGGGTCATGGGGGGAATGATGACAGCCACTGTTCTGGCAATTTTTTTCATTCCGCTATTTTTTGTGCTGGTTCAGCGTTATTTTGGAAAGAAATCAAAAAATCCTGAAGGATGAACATCTGTACCATTTAATTTGAGGAGACTGACAGATAACGCATCCGGATCACGACTGGAAAACATGCCGCTCTTCCAAAGCGAAATCAGGGCCGCTGGCATATCAGACTCAGGGATTTCCAGTGTGATATCTGTCTCTGTTTTTTGCGGCTCTTCGCGGAGTGTTATCAGAAAATAACGCTGATCACCACCGCTACCCGGAACAGTGGGCTCTGTTGTCGTCCTGGCATAGTGTGCTAGCGGGCTAATCAGCTGGCAGAGTTGTGTGCGCTGATCATCAGGCATATCCGCCAGAGAGAGACGTCGTAAATCCGCCAGCGCGGGAATATAAGCAAACCCTCCTTCACGCGATAGTTCAATAATCGTGTTTTTATTGAATTTAAAAAAGGGGTGTGTCACCGGACTCTCCTGTCATGCTATGTGATTAAATTCTGCCCCGTAACGACTGGCAGAGCCTCTGCAAAGAGAGGGCAGAGACTCTGTGGAGAGTCGCTTACTCTTTATAATGCTTGCTCTATTTTTATCAATTTCAGATGACTGTATCAATTTCAAATTAAAATGAGAGGCTCAGACAGAGCGGCAGAGTGTTGTCATTGATATTTACCAGACGCCGACCTCATGCCAGGCTGACTGCACCTGACGTGCCGCCTGTTCACTGAACAGACGGGCATGCGTTATGGTGCACTCAGCGAAGTTGAAAAAATTGGCCCCCTCTCTGTCTGCTTTCCTTTTCATTTCTTTATCACACAAAGCGTTATACCAAATTTTACCTGCGTACTCCCAGGAATAGCCGCCCAGTTTTTTAGCAGCGAGGCAGAATGCCTTGTTGGGTATGCTGGAATTCAGATGTACGCCGCCATTATCCTGCCGGGTGCTAATATAGTTATCCATATGATCAGGCTGAGGATCTTTGCCTAACAACGGATCGTTATAAGCCGTGCCGGGAGCAGACATGGAACGCAGCCCTATGGCGTTAATGTTGCTATTGAGTAGCTTCTCACCAATAATCCAGTCTGCCTGCGCCGCGGTCTGGTTGTTATGGAACTGTTTTACCATGGCACCAAAAACATCAGATATTGATTCATTCAGTGCTCCAGACTGCCCATAGTAGGCAAACCCGGCTTCGCTTTCAGTGACTCCATGAGCCAGCTCGTGAGCGATGATATCGATAGCAATGGTAAATCGGTTAAATATCTGGCCGTCACCGTCACCAAATACCATACGCTCCCCATTCCAGAATGCGTTCTGATAACTGGTGCTGTAATGTACGCTGGCATCCAGTGGCATTCCCTGGTTATTCAGGGAACGGCGGCCAAATTTTTGCCAGAAAAAATTATAGGTGATACCAAGGTAGTCGTAGGCTTCATTAACCGCGATATCGCTGGTGGCAGGATCGGCCTCTTTGCGCACCAGTATACCAGGAAGTGATTCCTGATTTTTTGCATCAGAAATAGAACGTACTAGCTTATTTTTATTGATGTTATCATATTTTTTATTCGCCTGCGGAACAGGGTCTGTAATAAGTAACCGGTTGATATCAATCAGTGTTAATGAGGCGTGGTCTTTCTGTCTGGTATCGCCATTATTAATGATTTCTTCCAGCATATAAGGTGGAATCAGACTGTAATTGGGTAACAGAGATGAATCAGACATATAAACTCCCTGGTTAAATTAAAATTAAAAGTTAAATTAAAAGTAAAATAAATTATTATAATAAATATCTATGCGTTTCAGTATTGAATCGGGCGGGCCGCTTTTTCGATCGTTCTCCTGAAGTGAGAACATAATTCGCTGATGCGACTGATAGTGTTAATTTTAATATTATGATTTTTAATCGGTATTTGATCCCGCCAGCCCGCAAAACGGTACTGAAATTTGAGTGTAGTCAACGCAGCGCTTTTTCTCCTGCAAAAAAAACCGCTGCGGACGCTGGCATAGCGTGAAAAATAAGTAACGGGAAAATTTCATTGTTAGGAATGTCCCTGTTACCGGGGCATAACAGAATTTTACGCTGTTATGGGGAGATTAATTTATGGCTGATCTGTATCATTTTTTGCGGTAATCAGCGTAATTTTACTTTCCAGCCATCCATCCTGTAAGCGTGTTTTTAGTGTGTCGCCAGGCCGTGTCTGGCCGATGGTTTTCAGCAACTGGCCGCCGGCGGTTTCCGTGATGCTGTAGCCGCGTGCCAGCGTGGCGAGCGGACTGACGCTTGCCAGCCGGGAACAGACGATACCGAAACGCTGACGGTATGGCGTTAACTGACGCTCAAAGGCCTGTTGTAAGCGATACTCCTGCTGTTGTGTCCGCTGCTGATAGTGCCGGATGACACTCTGTGGCTGTTGATACGCTAAGCGCTGCCGCAGGTGCTCACAGCGCCTTGTCAATATTTGCAGCGGGCTTTGCACGCCCTCATTCAGATGATGCCGTAGCTGTAGCAACCGGGTCTGCTGGCGGGCCAGCCGCAACTGGGGATGCTGTTGTTGCAGATTATGATGTAACCAGGCCATCCGTTGACTCAGCTGCGCCAGATAGTAATCCAGCGCCATTGCTAACCGTTGCTGCTGTGACTGACTCTGGCGCAGCAATTCTGTTTGATCGCGGCTGACCAGCTCTGCTGCAGCAGAAGGGGTGGGGGCTCGCAGATCGGCAACAAAGTCGGCAATCGTCACATCGGTTTCGTGGCCTACGGCACTGATAACCGCGATTTGGCTGCCAAATATCGCCCGCGCTACCCGTTCATCATTAAAGCTCCAGAGGTCTTCCAGTGCGCCGCCGCCCCGCCCTACTATCAACACGTCACATTCACCGCGCTGATTGGCAAGGCTTATCGCCCGTACAATTTGTGACACGCTTTCCGTGCCCTGCACTGATACCGGGTAGATTATCGCCGGCAGCGAGGGATCCCTGCGTTGTAATATCTGCAAAATATCATGCAGTGCGGCACCGCTGGCCGAGGTAATAATCCCCACTGCTCGGGCGGGTTTTGGCAACCGTTTTTTATTAAGCTGAGCAAACAGTCCTTCCGCGGATAACCGTTGCTTGAGCTGTTCAAACTGTTGCAGCAGCAATCCATCCCCGGCAGGTTGCAGGTTTTCGATAATAAGCTGGTAATCACCCCGGGGTTCATACAAGGTTATCGTGGCACGAACCAGTACTTGCTGGCCATTTTGTGGGCGGAAGGTGATGTGTTGATTACTATTGCGAAACATCGCACAGCGCACCTGCGCCCGGGAATCTTTCAGGGTGAAGTACCAGTGCCCGGAGGCGGGTTGAGAGAAATTAGAGATTTCAGCATTAAGCCAAATGTGTCCCATTTCCATTTCCAGCAGCCGCCGCACTGTCTGATTAAGGCGGCTTACGGTAAAAACGGTGGAGAGTACAGGCGGTAACATCCAGGGTCCAAATAAAATATAAACATGTTGTACGATGCCTGATACTACCTGCCCTGACAGAGCAAGCAATCCTTTTTTGGATGAAATCACTGGAGGTAATACGTTGTGCTGTGTAAAATGCCACGGCAATATTTTATCCTCATTTTTATCCTCAAACCTTATCCTGTCATGATGAGATATCGCCTATGCTACGTATCGCCGGGGAGGCGCTGACGTTTGATGATGTGCTCCTCGTTCCGGCCTGGTCCAGTGTTGTGCCTGCCAGCGCCAATATTGTCACGCAACTGACCGGCACCATCCGCATTAATATTCCTTTGCTGTCGGCAGCGATGGACACTGTTACTGAATCCCGCCTGGCGATAGCACTTGCGCAGGAAGGGGGGTTGGGATTTATTCACAAAAATATGTCTGTTGAACGTCAGGCACAGGAAGTCAGGCGTGTAAAGCAGTATGAAAGTGGTGTGGTAACGCAGCCACACACGGTCACCCCTGCTACCACTCTGCGTCAAATTAAACTATTAACTTCCCTTAACGGTTTTGCCGGTTATCCGGTGGTCACTGAACATCATGAATTAGTCGGGATTATTACCGGGCGTGATGTGCGTTTTGTGACGGACCTTGATCAACCCGTTACTGCCGTTATGACGCAAAAGGAGCGTCTGGTTACCGTCCATGAGGGCGCAACAGCTGAAGTCGTGTTGCAAAAAATGCACGAAAATCGTGTTGAAAAAGTACTGGTGGTGGACAGTCACTTCTGTCTGCGCGGTATGATTACGGCAAAAGATTTTAAAAAAGCCGAGCGCAAACCAAATGCCTGTAAAGATAATCAGGGCCGTTTACGTGTGGGCGCTGCGGTGGGTGTCGGGCCGGGCAATAGCGCACGGATTGCCGCCCTGGTGGAAGCGGGTATCGATGTACTGCTGATAGACTCTTCTCACGGCCACTCTGCCGGTGTTTTGCAGCGTATTAGCACAACGCGCGCGCGCTACCCTGATCTGCAGATTATCGGGGGTAATGTTGCCACGGGTGCCGGGGCGTTAGCGCTGGCTGATGCCGGCTCCGATGCAGTCAAGGTCGGGATCGGCCCGGGTTCCATTTGTACAACGCGTATTGTCACGGGCGTTGGTGTGCCACAAATTACCGCTATTGCCGACGCGGTGGCAGCGCTTGCAGGAACGGGTATTCCGGTTATTGCAGATGGTGGTATCCGTTTTTCCGGTGATATTGCAAAAGCGATTGCTGCCGGCGCCTCGTGTGTGATGGCTGGCTCCATGCTGGCGGGGACAAAAGAATCACCGGGTGATATCGAGTTGTACCAGGGACGCTCTTTTAAATTATACCGTGGTATGGGATCGCTGGGCGCCATGTCGAAAGGCTCAGCTGATCGCTATTTTCAGAGTGATAATGCAGCGGAAAAATTGGTACCCGAGGGTATTGAGGGGAGGGTAGCGTATAAAGGTTTGCTGAAAGAAATTGTGCATCAGCAAATGGGAGGGTTGCGCTCCTGTATGGGTTTGACCGGTTGTGCGACTATCGAGGAGTTGCGTACCAAAGCTGAATTCGTCCGTATCAGCAGCGCGGGTGTCGTGGAAAGTCACGTGCACGATGTGACCATCACTAAAGAATCACCCAACTACCGTATGGGCTAATCGTGCTCGGTAAGCGTTATGACGCATGATAAAAAATGGCATTTATGAAAAAAAATATTCAGCAGCAGCGCATTCTTATTCTCGATTTTGGTTCGCAATATGCGCAATTGATCGCCCGACGGGTACGTGAAATTGGCGTTTACTGCGAACTAAAGCCGTGGAATATCAGTGAAGCGGAGATCCGCGCTTTTAACCCCAGTGGCATTATTCTTTCTGGCGGTCCGGCCAGTACCACTGAACCGGGCAGCCCGCGCGCCGCGGCATATGTCTTTAGCGCAGGATTACCGGTGCTCGGTATCTGTTATGGCATGCAGACGATGGCCGTGCAGCTGGGAGGCAGCGTTAGCGGCGCCAGTGCGCGTGAATTTGGTCATGCTTCGATGACCCTCAGCACTGACTGCACACTGACCCGCGATATTCATGACGGGCTGGATCCAGCCGGGAAACCGTTGCTGGACGTCTGGATGAGCCACGGTGATAGCGTGACCACGCTGCCCTGTGGTTTTGTCAGCATCGCCAGTACGCCGACCTGCCCGGTGGCCGCGATGGTCAACGAAGAAAAGCGTTTTTATGCGGTGCAGTTTCATCCCGAAGTGACCCATACTCACCAGGGCGTGCGCATACTGGCGCGTTTTGTTTTGGATCTTTGCCGTTGTCAGGCGTTGTGGGCACCGGCGGCCATTATTGAAGATATCGTTCATCGCCTGCGGCAACAAATCGGTGATGACCACGTTATTCTTGGCCTCTCTGGTGGTGTCGACTCTTCAGTGACGGCGCTGCTGTTGCAGCGCGCGATTGGTAACCGCCTCACCTGTGTGTTCATTGACAATGGTTTGCTGCGTCTGCATGAAGCCGAACAGGTCATGGCAATGTTCGGTGACCAGTTCGGTCTCAACATTGTTCATATCGCTGCGCAACAGCGTTTTCTGAATGCGCTGACGGGTATCGATGAGCCAGAAGAAAAACGCAAAATCATCGGAAATATGTTTGTTGCACTATTCGATGAGCAAGCCAGCCGGCAAAAACAGGTAAAATGGTTAGCGCAGGGTACTATTTATCCTGATATTATCGAATCCGCCGCGGCCGGAGCCAGTGGTGCTCACGTTATCAAATCGCATCATAATGTTGCCGGTTTACCGGAAACAATGAAACTGGCTCTGGCGGAGCCACTGAAGGAGCTGTTTAAAGACGAAGTGCGCAAAATTGGCCTGGAGCTGGGGTTGTCACACGAGATGCTGCACCGCCATCCATTCCCAGGCCCTGGTCTGGCGGTACGGGTACTGGGTGAAGTGAGAAAAGAGTACTGTGATTTGCTGCGTCGTGCCGATGTTATCTTTATTGAAGAGTTACACCGTGCCGATCTCTACTATAAAGTTAGCCAGGCCTTTACCGTATTTTTACCGGTGCGTTCCGTCGGCGTAATGGGGGATGGACGAAAATATGAGTGGGTGGTGGCGTTGCGCGCTGTGGAAACCACTGATTTTATGACTGCCAGCTGGGCGCGTCTTCCTTACGAATTTTTAGCGCTGGTCTCCAGCCGGATCATTAATGAAATCAGCGGTATTTCGCGTGTGGTGTTCGATATCAGCAGTAAACCGCCAGCAACTATCGAGTGGGAATAGAAACTCTAATGTAAGTTGTTGATTTATATAGGTTTTGTAGTTACACAAAACAGACACACGCCCAACTAAGTTGTTGATTTAGTTGGGCGTTGGCATTAAAGTTACACGTAAAGCTACACAACGGTGTAGCCGTTCAAAAACGTAGTCACTCAAAGCACATATGCCGCTAAAAAAACAAACTTTTACTGCTGACGAAATAGAAATATACGACGAAGCTGTTGTGTATAAGCGCGGCGAGTATTGGCAAATGCGAATGTGGTTGGGTAAGGAAAAGAAATACGCACGTTTTAGCTTACGAACACGCAACAGAGATACCGCAATAGACAAAGCGAAAAAAAAGTATCACGAACTAATGGCGCAGCAGTTAGTAGGTAAAACTTATTTTTCCAAAACAACAAAGCAAGGCGTTGAAGAATATTTGAAACAACGTGCGCTTGACGTAGAGGCTGAGCTAATAGTTAAAGGGCGCTATGGAACTATTAAAACGCACTTAGAGCATTGGCTTGATTTTATTGGACGAGATACAAAGCTAAAAGAACTTGAACGCACTGATTGCGAAAACTATCTACATTCGCGCACTAAAACAAAAAAGAAAATCAACGTAAGTCAAACAACGGTAGCAAATGAACAAAGCACTATCAACGCAATGCTTAGTTGGTTGTATAG
>CANJWD010000016.1 GCA_947478475.1 Enterobacterales bacterium | reverse complement strand
TACGCCGTTATGTCTGGTCAAACAGACACGTCCGTGAAGCGGCGCAAGCCGTCAGCGAGAAACCAGACCGCGCGGTAACGTGCTGTCACCCTGTAAAGGGAATCCTCTTCCTGAGTCACGCAGTGCGAAGGGAGGGGAGGATATCAATATTTGTTCTCATTATTTTTATCGGATCCGATGATGAATGTCATCCGAACCTGGCGATTATCGTCAATTTCTAAATTAGACAGCACCGCCATCTGCGGCAAGCTGCGACGCAGAAAGCGTGCCAGCAACGGACGTAAGGTGTGATTCACCAGTAGCACGGGTGGTGCTCCCAGCATATCCTGATGCTGTAGTGCCTGCTGCACTTGTACAAGTAACTTACCTGCCAGCCCTGGCTCGAGACCTCCGGCATTTTGCAGTGCCTGCAACAGTAATTTTTCCAGTGCCGGATCAAGGCCCATTATCTGCATTTCACTACTGCCTGGAAACCATTGTTGCACGATAGAACGCCCCAGTGCGATGCGTACCAGCGCGGTGAGTTCATGCAAATCAGTGTGTGTGGGTGCATGCTCTACCAGGGTTTCAATGATGGTGCGCATATCACGGATGGATACCCGTTCATTTAACAAGTTTTTTAGCACATTGTGCAATGTTGTCAGCGTAACCACCGCAGGAATAAAATCTTCCGTCAGCTTGGGCATTTCTTGTGAAACGCGATCCATTAGCTGTTGTGCCTCCTGCCGGCCAAACAGCTCACCAGAAAACTGATTAAGCAGGTGATTTAAGTGTGTTACCACTACGGTACTGGCATCAACGACGGTATAACCCTGCGTTTGGGCTTGCTCCCGCAAGGCAGTTTCTATCCATACTGCAGGCAGACCAAAGGCTGGATCCTGAGTCAATTCACCTGGCAATTTCCCTGTAGCACCACCCGGGTTAATGGCCATCCAGCGGCCAGGGAAGGCTTCACCACCCGCAATCTCCACACCTTTTATCAGGAAACGATAATGCCCCGGTGCAAGCTCGAGATTGTCCTTAATATGGATAACCGGCGGTAAGTACCCTGTTTCCTGCGCAAATTTTTTACGGATATTGCGGATGCGCCCAAGTAATTCACCGTCCTGAGCAATATTAACCATCGGAATTAACCGATAACCCACTTCCATGCCCAGTGGATCTTCCAGCTGTACATCAGCCCAACTGGCTTCTTCTGTTGACCGTACCAGTATGGCGGGAACGGTTACGTTCTGCCCGGATTGTTGTTGTCCTCTTACATGCCAGGCAAGACCCAGCAGGATGGCTGTAAACAGTAAAAATACAAAATTGGGCATATTGGGTACCATGCCCAGTAATCCCAATATTCCTGCACTGAGTAGCATCACTTTCGGATTAGCAAACAACTGGCTAACCATTTGTTGGCCCACATCCTGGTCAGTGCTGACGCGCGTGACAATAACGCCTGCAGCCGTTGAGATAATCAGCGCCGGTATCTGAGCGACGAGGCCATCGCCGATAGTTAGCAGGGTATAGCTTTCCGCCGCAAAGCCTGCGGACATATTATGTTGCAGCATACCCACCAATAATCCCCCAATGACGTTTAATATCATTATCATCAGACCGGCTACGGCGTCCCCACGGACGAACTTACTGGCACCATCCATTGAACCATAGAAGTCGGCTTCTTGTGTTATTTCGAGACGACGCTTTTTGGCTTCCTCTTCTCCAATCAAACCCGCGTTAAGATCCGCATCAATTGCCATTTGCTTACCTGGCATACCATCAAGGAAAAATCGTGCTCCCACCTCAGCAATTCTGCCTGCGCCCTTGGTGATAACCATAAAGTTGATAACTACCAGAATGATAAATACCACGATACCAATAGCAAAATTGCCTCCAACCAGAAAATGGCCAAACGCTTCAATGACACGCCCCGCAGAGGCTGAACCCGTATGTCCGTCCAGTAAAATAACCCGGGTGGATGCAACGTTCAGTGATAAACGCAGTAAGGTGGAAAACAGCAGGATGGTCGGGAAAGCAGCGAACTCAAGAGTACGCCGCGTGAACATCGCGACCAGCAACACCATAATGGAAAGTGAAATATTGAAGGTAAACAGCAGATCAAGGATAAAAGGTGCCAATGGCAGCACCATCATCGACAGGATCATAACAATTAAAACGGGCCCGGCCAGTAACTGCCAGGATATTTCTTTCATGCTGCCAGGCAAGCGAAGCAGGGAGGCCAGATTAGCCATGAGTATCACTCTCTCCAATAAAATCCAGCGCTTCTGGCACCGGTAAATGTTCAGGTTTCTTCGGGATAATCCCGCCTTCCCGCCGCCAGCGTTTGAGTTGATAAACCCAGGCCAATACTTCGGCGACAGCGGAATACAAGGCAGTCGGGATATGCTGGCCTATCTCGCTATGGCGATACAGGGCACGTGCCAGGGGCGGAGCTTCCAGTAATGGAATACGATGTTTTGCTCCCAGTTCACGAATACGTAAAGCGATCTCCCCGGCACCTTTAGCAAGGACTTTCGGTGCACTCATTTTTTTATCAATGTACTGTAACGCTATGGCGTAGTGGCTGGGGTTAGTCACAATCACATCAGCTTTAGGGACATCTGCCATCATTCTTTTTTGCGCAAACGCGCGCTGTAGTCTCCGAATATGAGATTTGATCAGAGGGTTACCTTCCTGCTCTTTATGCTCATCACTGATCTCTTTTTTTGTCATACGTAATTTTTTTGTATGACTGGTCACTTGATAGAATACGTCGAATATAACCATTGGTGTCAGACCTAACACGACTAAAAAACTGCAGAGAATAATCAAAAACATCGCATGACTTAATGCTTGCAGCAGTGGTTCATAGAGCAAACGAAATATTTCTGAAGCAAAGATCCATAAAAACAGGCTGGTGACTATCCCCACCGTTAATACTTTTAGTAACGATTTAAGTAATTCAGCCAGTAACTTACCGGAGAACATGCGCTTCAGACCAGAAAATGGATCTAAACGAGAAAGGTCGAACTCAAATTTAGGAGCGAATAACACACCGCCTAAGAACATCGGCACCACCAGCGCAACCAAAACCAGTCCGGCAAAGAGAGGTAATAATGCTGATGCAGTACGCATTAATAACACCAGCATTTTTATTATCTGTCTGTCATTGCTGACGATATCGTGGTTGAAATGGAAACCCTGGGAAAATGCCAGCATTAACTGGCTAGCCATGTTTCCACCTGCTACCCAGAGTATCCCAAGTCCGGCAGCCAGCATTAACATCGAGGTTAGCTCGCGCGATCGCGGGATCTGCCCTTTTTCACGCGCCTTTTCCAGCTTATGGGAAGTGGGGGGTTCGTTTTTTTCGAGATCGCTATCTTCAGCCACAGCCCATGTTCCCGTTTAGCCCGCCAGTTACTGTAATAACGTCATAAAAAATGCACACAACGCCAGCCATCATGACAAAAAAAAGCGCTAGTGATGGGCCAAACAACGTAGAAATTAACGGGTTATTTGCCAGATCGTGCACCCTGACAGTGCACATCCGACGACAGACGACCATCACTTCTACGGTGTAACGGGTGCAGGCACCGTATTATTTATTGGTGCTTTATTTACCGGTGCTTCATTTACCGGTACTGCCGTGGGAGGGGGTGCATTGCTTGCTGCCGGAAGACTCTGCTGCTCCTGGTTGTTGTGCGGCCCTAAATCCAAGTGCGTGTTACTCTGGCTTCCGTTTATGATGGCGGCTTCGGCCTTACTGTTCAGTACTAAAATGCTGATACGTCGGTTTTTGGAGGCTACTTTCATCCATTTTTGACGATCTGCCAGGAACCGCACATTTCCCATTCCCAAAATGCGCAACACTTTCCCATCAGCGAGACCACCTTTCATTAATTCACGACGTGAGGCATTAGCACGGTCGGCAGATAATTCCCAGTTACTGTAGCCATCCTCTCCTCTGAAATAATTCGTATTATCAGTATGACCAGATATGCTAATTTTATTAGGCAATTCATTTAATACTGGCGCCAGTGCATGCAAAATATCACGCATATAGCCCAGAGGCTCTGCGCTACCTGATTGAAACATGGGTTTGTTTTGTATATCAATAATCCGAATGCGCAAACCTTCATCCACCACATCGACCAATAAATGGGGACGCAACTCTTTGAGATTGGTGTTAGCCTCAATCATTTTATCCAGCTTTTGTTTTACGGTACCGAATCGCGCTTTTTCTTTACGTTCTGCCTGGGTTTCACTGCGGGGTTCTTTTTTTACTTCGCCCTCTTTCTGTGTAACATCGTTTCCCCCCCCAGGGATGGTGCTGGTGCTGGTGCTGATATTTTTACCGCCGGTGAGTGCGAGTTTCAGCGGTGTGCGAAAATAATCAGCAATTTGCATTGCAACCTGTGGACTGGATATTGAAACTAACCACATTACTAAAAAAAAGGCCATCATCGCCGTCATAAAGTCAGCATAAGCAATCTTCCACGTGCCATGTGATGCGCCCATGTGACGAGAAGGCCTGCGTTTTTTTACCAGAATGACCGGATGTTCTTGCCTCATACCTCAGCCTTCTTGTTTTGATTGTGATGCTGCAGGTGACTTCACCTTGCGTACATGCTCTTCCAGCTCAGTAAACGATGGCCGTTCAGTGGTATAGAGTGTTTTACGACCAAACTCCACGGCAATTTGTGGCGCATAGCCATTGAGACTGGAGAGTAATGTCACTTTAATACACTCCATTATTTTGCTGGTCTCAGCATTTTGCTGGCGCAGCAGTGTGGCCAGAGGCGAAATAAATCCGTAGGCGAGCAATATTCCGAGGAATGTCCCCACCATGGCGTGAGCAATCAGTGCACCCAGTTCTGCCGCCGGGCGGTCAGCCGCCGCTAGTGCATTAATTACGCCCATCACTGCGGCGACAATACCAAATGCAGGTAACGAATCACCCATCACGGCCAGACTACCTGCTGGTACTTCGCCTTCCTGATGGAAGGTCTCTATCTCTTCATCCATCAGCGCTTCAATTTCAAATGGATTCATATTACCACTCACTACCAGCCGGAAATAATCGGTAATAAAATCCATTAACGTGGCATCGGCGGAGATCAACGGATAACTGGAAAATATTTCACTCTCTTTTGGGCTTTCGAGATCGCCTTCAAGAGAGAGCATGCCCTGCTGGCGTGCTTTCGCCAGTAAGCGATACAGCAAGGCCATTAAATCCATATAGAGCGCTTTATTGTATTTTGAACTGCGCATTAATTTCGGTAGCGCGCGCACAGTCGCTTTTATTCCTTTAAAGTTGTTGCCGACAATAAAGGCGCCAATACCAGAACCACCAATTATTAAAAATTCTATTGGCTGATAGAGTACGCTAAGTATCCCGCCACCCATCATAAAGCCACCGATGACTGAAACTAGTACTACCAGATATCCTATAATGACAACCACGTGATACCCTTAAAATATAAATTACGTTAAAAGTTAAGCCCGTGACACAACCTGTATTCCATCAGTCCGTTGATGCCTGTCAGTGTGTGCGCTATCCTTGAGCCTTCCTGAATTCTTAAACCGCCAGCCCGGCGGGCTCATTCAAATTTTGCAGACTACTGCCATCAGCAAGCCGTGAATAAAATTTACGCTTTTTAACTGCACGGGAGGGCGGCTGGCAGAGACTGCAAATAAAATTGTACAGAGGCTGATGCGCATGAGTAATAAATTTTCCCTTACAGCAATTACAACTCGATAACTGCAACATATTGCTGTCGACAAAACGCACCAGTGTCCATGCGCGGGTCAGTGCCAGCAGTGGCAATTCACCTGCCTGATAGGGACATTGTTCCAGGTAAAGGCGATAGGCTTTTATCACCGCTTCAACACCCTGACAGATACCACTTTTTAACAAATAGCTGTAAGCGTTATAAAACATAGAAGAGTGAATATTTTGTTCCCATGTCATGAACCAGTCCGTAGAAAATGGCAACATTCCTTTCGGTGGCGGGTTGCCTCTAAGCTCTTTGTAGAGCCTGATAAGGCGACCACGACTGAGCCTGGTTTCACTTTCAAGCATTTGCAGTCGTGCACCCAGAGTGATTAACTCCATCGCCAGATGAATATCTTTGGCTTCCATTACGATACTTTTCTCAGCCATCGTGTCATGCCCTTTTTTTAGACGCGTTACCTTCCTTCAACGACACCTCATACAGCAGAGCACTCGACAACAAAATTCCGGTATGAATTTGTTGCAAATCATCCACTCGGGACTCTTTTGTCAGATGATGGATGGTGTTATGGTCGTCAAAACGAAAATGACAAATTAGCTGATTGGTCTCAGCTAATTTAACCATTTGAGGAAAATTCAATTTAGACAGTGCGTCGGCCACTTCTGCATTGACACCGAGGCGAAACATGGCAGAAGCTCCTTCGTCATTAATTAATCGCTGGGCTAATAGCAAATAGGATAAATTAATATCGTAAATACTTTTGAGTAAATCAGCGGTACTCATTTGTGCACATCCTCTAAATGTTATACTTCAAAACATAAGCCGGATGACATCCTCTGTGTAGACTCCTGACGCTGCGGTCTGTTATTTGCGGGCTATTCAAAGCAGTCATGCCGAAACAGATCGCCACTTAAAGACCGACTGCAAGCAGGCTGGTAATGTGTCTGAAGTAAGCGTGGGCTGTATTTCGTACTGGATACAATATTGCATAAATAATAGTAATAATAAAATCTCATATCATTAGAAATCATTATCCTGCTGTTAGTAAGTGGTTGCGTCTTCTGGTGTGTGGGAAGTGGCCTGCGCCAGACCATATCAATGCAGATTTATGAGGCAGTTATTTCCGGCAGCGCGGGGGTTAGGGCTGTGTATCTTTTAATGGGTTGCGGCGAATGGATTGCGGTGAATCGATTGCAGCGGCATGCGGAGCCGGGCCGCAGGCTGTGACGGTAGCAGTTTTGATGAATAATTCTCTAGTGATTCCACAATTCCTGAATAAGCCCCCTGACACGCACTTTAGAAGCTCCGGCAACCAGGCTAATGACACGATTAGCACTTAATACAGAGACTTCAGTATTCCATTCATCAAATGATGAATCAGTATAGGTCTCATTAAAAATCTTTTTTATTGAGGATTCTGCTTCAACTATCTCACTAAAATTATTAGCATTTATCAAACACTGAGCAATTACGGCAACTTTTTTCACGTATTTACATCCTCGACTACAGGCCGGGCAGCGTAGCACAATATCCGGTTATCTGCACTATTCATTGCTTATTTCTTTCAGTGATGCTACGTAATGCTAGGTAGTGTCTATTATTAGAGAGTGACTTCATCGACTGGCGAAACACATGCCGATATTGAGGCGAAATGATGCGTAATACGGATTTAGAAAATTTGCTTAATGATGAGCTGAATGTTACCGCTTTTCAGGATTATGCGCCCAACGGTATGCAGGTTGAAGGGCGCCATGATGTACAGCGTATTTTGACAGGTGTTACGGCTTGCCAGTTGCTGCTGGACAAAGCAGTTGAGCTGCAGGTTGATGCAATTTTGGTACATCATGGTTATTTCTGGAAGAATGAGCCGCTGGCAGTGCGTGGTATGAAACGCCGCCGGTTAAAAACGCTGCTTACCCATGATATCAATCTTTATGGTTACCATCTGCCTGTGGATGCGCACCCCCGACTTGGCAATAATGTCTGGCTGGCGAAAATATTGGGGATTCGGGTGCTGGGCGAAATCGAACCTTTGCTATTACATGGCGAATTTGAGGGTGCATTAGACGCAGATAAGCTACGTGAACGTATTGAACATCAGCTGAAACGTGAGGTATTACACTGTGGTGAGAATGGCCCTGCTCGCGTGCACCGGGTTGCCTGGTGCAGTGGAGGGGGGCAGCATTTTATTCAGCAGGCGGCCGAATTTGGTGTTGATGCTTTTATCACGGGTGAAGTCTCTGAGCAAACTGTTCATATAGCACGTGAGATGGGGATCAATTTTTATGCCGCTGGCCACCACGCCACCGAACGCTATGGCATTAAAGCACTAGGGGAATGGCTGGCACAACAGCATCAGTTAGATGTCACTTTTATCGATATTCCTAATCCAGCCTGATGTGGAGAACGTGCCTGAAGTCATTATTTCTTCAACTGGCTGTTGAAATCACGCTGCGTATAGCCGGTATATAGCTGGCGTGGGCGGGCAATCTTAATACCATCGTCATGCATTTCATTCCAGTGAGCGATCCAGCCAATGGTACGTGCAATGGCGAAAATGACAGTAAACATTGAAGATGGAATACCCATCGCCTTGAGGATGATACCAGAGTAGAAATCGACATTTGGATAGAGTTTCTTTTCGATAAAATAGGGATCATGCAGTGCAATACGTTCAAGTTCCATGGCAACTTCAAGCAAATCGTTTTTCATATTCAACTCGTTCAATACCTCATGGCAGGTTTCACGCATGACGATTGCGCGCGGATCGTGATTTTTGTACACGCGATGCCCAAAGCCCATCAGACGAAAAGCATCATTTTTGTCCTTCGCACGTTTGATAAATTCGGGAATATGCTCAACAGTATGAATTTCTTCTAACATTTTCAGACAAGCTTCATTAGCACCACCATGAGCCGGCCCCCACAACGATGCAATCCCCGCAGCGATACAGGCAAACGGATTCGCGCCGGAAGAGCCTGCGGTACGCACGGTTGACGTGGACGCATTTTGCTCGTGGTCAGCATGCAAAATTAGGATGCGATCCATGGCACGCTCCAGTGTTGGGTTCACCACATAGTTTTCGCAGGGTGTTGAGAACATCATGTACAGAAAGTTGCCGGCGTAAGACAGATCATTACGTGGATAAACAAACGGCTGGCCCAGAGAGTATTTGTAGCACATGGCTGCTACAGTTGGCATTTTGGATATCAACCGGAAAGCGGTGATTTCCCGATGCCGCTCGTTATTGACATCCAGGGCATCATGGTAAAATGCAGCCAAAGCGCCGGTTACACCACAAAGCACCGCCATCGGATGTGAATCACGACGAAACCCCTGTAGCAGCCGGGTAATTTGCTCGTGGATCATAGTATGGCGGACCACGGTTGTTTTAAACTGCTCAAACTCCCCGGGTGTAGGGATTTCTCCGTAAAGCAGAATGTAGCAAACTTCTAAATATGTTGATTCTTTGGCAAGTTGTGCGATAGGAAAGCCGCGGTAGAGTAAAACACCTTCATTACCGTCAATAAAAGTGATCCCGGATTCACAGGATGCGGTAGAAGTAAAACCGGGATCAAACGTAAAATAGCCCTTTGAGCCCAGCATTCGGATATCGATGACATCGGTACCCAATGTTGGGGAGAGTACATCCAGTGCGATAGTCTCTTTATTAAGATTCAATGTCGCTTTTTTGTCGGCCATTTACAGTCTCCTGAGTAGGTTATTGCTGCCATAATTGGAAAAGTTATATCTCTTGATCCTAATCTCACCTGTTTGGGAGTGATGTTCCTCCTGCATTTTGTTGTAGATAATAGTCAAGTTAACTATTTCAGGTAAAGATAAACAATAATATTGTGTTGTAATTGTAATAATGATGTGAAATATCTATACTGTCGCCAGCTATTTTGGTAATTATGCGTTCTATAGCTATTCTGGCGTTGTGAGAGTATATCGAAATAAAACAATGAAGAATTTTTGGAAAAATAGTGAAAAAACAAAGGCCTGTTAATTTAGATCTGCAAACAATTCAGTTTCCTGTTACTGCGATAGCGTCTATTGTACACCGGGCTTCTGGCGTAGTGACTTTTATCACCATAGGTGTTCTGCTTTGGTTGCTGGGTTTGTCTCTTTCATCCCCAGAGGGGTTCGGGCAGGTTTCTGTTATAATGAGCAGTTTTGTTATGAAACTGATCTTTTGGGGAGTGCTGACTGCCCTGGTGGTGCATATTTGCGGTGGTATACGTCATTTGTTAATGGATTTCGGTTACCTCGAAGAGAGCCTGGCCATCGGCGCCGTTTCTGCAAAAATAGCGATGGGGTTAGCGCTTGTGCTGTCAATTTTGGCCGGAGTTTTTATATGGTAGGAGGCGTTTTTGCACCAGGACGCAGTGGTGTACAGGATTGGTTACGACTGCGCGCTTCTGCCGTCTGCATTATTCTCTATATTTTCTATATCCTATGTTTTGTTATTACCACCCCGGAGATAACTTATGAAATCTGGCGTGGTTTTTTCAGCTCCCTGTTCACTAAGATTTTTACGGTACTGACACTGCTGGCAGTACTCATCCACACATGGATTGGCATGTGGCAGGTATTAACCGATTATATTAAGCCCGTCGCACGGCGGCGGGTCCTGCAACGGCTTATTATCATCACGCTGTTACTCTATTTTCTCTACGGATCGCTGGTGGTTTGGGGTGCATAAAATGAAGCTGCCAGTCAAAGAATTTGACGCTATTGTGGTGGGTGCTGGTGGTGCTGGCATGCGGGCGGCACTGCAAATTTCGCAAATGGGTCTGTCCTGTGCCCTGATATCTAAAGTTTTTCCTACCCGTTCGCATACCGTGTCTGCGCAGGGTGGTATCACTGTTGCGTTGGGTAACACTCATGAAGACAACTGGGAATGGCATATGTATGACACGGTAAAGGGGTCCGATTATATCGGTGACCAGGATGCCATTGAATATATGTGTAAAAACGGCCCTGACGCTGTTCTGGAACTGGAGCATATGGGGCTGCCGTTTTCCCGTCTGGATGACGGCCGGATTTATCAGCGCCCGTTCGGCGGTCAGTCAAAAAATTTCGGAGGCGAACAGGCTGCGCGTACCGCGGCGGCAGCTGACCGCACCGGGCATGCGCTGTTGCATACGCTCTATCAGCAAAATTTAAAAAATCACACCCGTATTTTCTCGGAATGGTATGCGCTGGATTTGGTAAAAAATCAGGATAGCGCCATCGTTGGCTGCACGGCGCTCTGTATTGAAACGGGGGAAGTGGTTTACTTTAAAGCCAGAGCGACAGTGCTTGCAACCGGTGGCGCCGGGCGCATCTATCAGTCCACCACCAACGCACACATTAATACCGGTGACGGCATCGGTATGGCGATACGGGCCGGCGTGCCGGTTCAGGATATGGAAATGTGGCAGTTTCATCCGACAGGTATCGCTGGGGCGGGAGTACTGATCACCGAGGGCTGTCGTGGTGAAGGCGGTTATTTGCTGAATAAACATGGCGAGCGCTTTATGGAGCGTTATGCGCCAAACGCAAAAGATCTGGCGGGCCGTGATGTTGTTGCTCGCTCAATTATGATTGAGATCCGTGAAGGACGTGGCTGTGACGGCCCTTGTGGGCCGCACGTTAAGCTGAAACTGGACCATTTAGGCCGTGATGTGCTGGAATCCCGGTTGCCTGGGATCCTGGAGTTATCGCGTACCTTTGCCCACGTCGATCCGATAAAAGAACTCATTCCTGTTATCCCAACCTGCCATTACATGATGGGGGGGCTTCCCACTAAAATCACAGGTCAGGTGTTAACAGTTAATGAAAAAGGCGAAGATAAAGTTATCTCTGGTCTTTTTGCCGTGGGCGAAATTGCCTGTGTCTCTGTCCACGGTGCTAACCGCCTCGGGGGGAATTCATTACTGGATTTGGTGGTGTTTGGCCGGGCAGCGGGCATACACATGAAAGAGTCCCTGATGGAACAGGGTGCCCACATTGATGCCACTGAGTCAGATATTGATGCCGCTGTGCAGCGGTTGCATCGCTGGGACACGACGCGCCTTGGTGAAGATCCAGTGGAAATCCGTAAGGCATTGCAGTCCTGTATGCAACATAATTTTTCAGTGTTCCGGGCGGGTGATGCGATGGAGCAGGGATTGCAAGAGCTCACCTTGTTGCGTGAACGTCTGCAACATGCATGCCTTGTTGATACCTCGAATGAATTTAACACTGCGCGCATTGAGTGCCTGGAGCTGGATAACCTGATGGAAACCGCATTTGCAACGGCGGTATCAGCTAACTTCCGTACCGAGAGCCGTGGTGCCCATAGCCGCTTTGATTACCCACAGCGTGACGATGAAAACTGGTTATGTCACTGTTTGTATCAGCCACAAACGGCGAGCATGATACGTCGTGACGTCAATATGCAGCCTAAATTGCGGGCGCCATTTCCACCAAAAATGCGCTCTTATTGATATCGAATTGATACCGGCGCCGGTTAATTTATTGCACAGGCAGAGATCATGAGACTCGAATTTTCAATTTATCGTTATAACCCTGATAGTGATCAGGCGCCTTATATGCAGGATTTCCAGCTGGAAACCGAGGACGGCACGGATACGATGTTGCTGGACGCGCTCATTACACTAAAAGAACAGGATCCTTCTCTCTCTTTCCGGCGTTCATGTCGTGAAGGAGTCTGTGGTTCAGATGGTTTGAACATCAACGGAAAAAATGGGCTGGCCTGCATAACGCCTCTGTCCAGCTTGCGCCGTGGCAATAAAAAAATAGTCATTCGCCCACTGCCGGGGCTGCCGGTGATCCGTGATTTAGTGGTCGATATGGACCAGTTTTATGCTCAGTATGAAAAAATCAAGCCCTGGTTACTGAACGATAATAATAACCCGCCAGAGCGTGAATATTTGCAGTCCCCCGCCGCGCGTGCCAGGCTGGATGGCCTGTATGAGTGCATCTTGTGTGGCTGTTGCTCAACAGCCTGCCCCTCTTTTTGGTGGAATCCCGATAAATTTGTTGGCCCGGCAGGTTTGCTGGCCGCCTGGCGTTTCCTGGTCGACAGCCGGGATACGCAAACCGAGGAGCGTTTAGCCTCTTTAGACGATGCATTTAGCGTCTTTCGCTGCCACAGTATTATGAATTGTGTCGCGGTGTGCCCTAAAGGACTCAATCCAACCAAAGCGATTGGCCATATTAAATCCATGCTGTTACGGCGCGGAGTATGAAGCCCGTTTAAGTTGCGGCAGGGTGCGCGCAGGTAACAGCGCTGCAACGTTATATACACACTGTAAGGATTCATGATGCAGAACGGTGCAATGAAAGCCTGGCTCGATTCTTCATATCTGGCAGGCGCAAACCAGTCCTACATAGAACAGCTCTATGAAGATTTTTTAGCCGATGCCAACAGTGTTAGTGCTGGCTGGCGTTCCGTGTTTCAGCAGCTCCCCGCGCCGCATATTTTACCTGAGCAATTTCACTCCCAGGTGCGTGATGACTTCCGGCATCTGGCGCAAAACAGCTACCGTTATCGTCTGCTCAATGATCCCTGCGTCGACGAAAAACAGGTGAAAGTATTACAGTTAATTAATGCTTTTCGTTTTCGCGGCCATCAGCAGGCAAATCTTGATCCGCTTGATTTATGGAAGCAGGAGCCGTTGCCCGATTTGGCCCCGGCCTGGCATAACTTAACGGAAGCGGATTTTAAGGAAAGTTTTAACGTTGGCTCTTTTGCCGTCGGCAAGGACGCTATGCCGCTCTCCTCCCTTTATAGCGCGCTAAAGCAGACCTATTGCGGCGCTATTGGTGCGGAATATATGCATATTACTAATACTGAAGAAAAGCGCTGGATCCAGCAGCGCATCGAATCAGTGGCAGGGAAACCGAAATTTAGTGCCGCAGAGAAGCGCCGTTTTCTGGCAGAGCTCACTGCGGCCGAAGGTCTGGAGTGTTATCTGGGAGTCAAATTTCCTGGTGCTAAACGGTTTTCACTGGAAGGTGGTGATTCGCTGGTTATCATGCTGAAAGAAATTATTCGCCATGCCGGTAACAATGGCACGGGTGAAGTGATATTGGGAATGGCACACCGTGGCCGTCTGAATGTATTGATCAACGTGATGGGTAAGAAACCAAAAGATCTGTTTGATGAGTTTGCCGGTAAACATAAAGAGCATCTTGGCACCGGTGATGTGAAATACCACCAGGGATTCTCCGCTGATGTCGCAACTGAAGGCGGGCTGGTGCATCTGGCATTAGCCTTCAATCCATCACACCTGGAAATTGTCAGCCCGGTGGTGACAGGCTCTGTACGCGCCAGGCGTGATCGTCTGAATCGTGATCGTCTGAATGATGCACACAGCAACAGAGTATTACCGATAACCATTCACGGTGATGCCGCCATTACTGGCCAGGGAGTCGTACAGGAAACCCTGAACATGTCACAGGCGCGTGGTTACGAGGTCGGTGGCACGGTACGTATTGTGATTAACAATCAGATCGGTTTTACCACGTCTAATCCGCAGGATGCCCGTTCCACGCAATATTGTACTGATATCGCAAAAATGGTGCAGGCCCCTATTTTTCACGTCAATGCCGATGATCCCGAAGCCGTGGCGTTTGTAAGCCGTCTGGCGCTGGATTTTCGTAACAGCTTTAAGCGTGACGTCATGATAGATCTGGTGTGCTACCGTCGCCATGGTCATAACGAAGCCGATGAACCCAGCGCCACACAGCCGGTGATGTACCAGAAGATCAAAAAACAGCCTACAGCGCGTAAGCTCTACGGGGATAAACTCCTTGAACAGCAGATAACCACTCTCGAAAATACCACAGAGATGGCTAACAGGTATCGTGATGCCCTTGATCGGGGTGATTGCGTGGTGGAAGAGTGGCGTCCTATGGATTTTCGTGCTTTTCCATGGTCACCTTATCTGAATCATGAGTGGGACGAAAAATATCCCAATAAAACGAATAGAGAATGTTTGCAGGAACTGGCCAGAAAAATTAGTCATATACCTGAATCGCTGGAGTTACAGGCACGGGTGGCCAAAGTTTACACCGATCGTGCAGCAATGGCGGCAGGTATTAAGCCCTTTGACTGGGGTGCAGCAGAAACGCTGGCCTATGCTACGTTAGTTGATCAGGGTGTATCCATTCGTTTATCGGGTGAAGATGCCGGGCGTGGAACCTTTTTTCATCGTCATGCTGTCATTCATCACCAGCAAGATGGTTCTGCCTACGTGCCGCTGGCTAATATTCGCCAGGGACAGGGTGATTTTAATGTCTGGGATTCGGTGCTCTCTGAAGAGGCTGTGCTGGCTTTTGAGTATGGTTATGCTACGGCTGAACCCAAAACGCTGACCATCTGGGAGGCCCAGTTTGGAGATTTTGCCAATGGTGCTCAGGTGGTTATCGACCAGTTTATCAGTTCCGGTGAGCAAAAATGGGGCCGTATGTGTGGCCTGGTGATGCTGTTACCCCACGGCTATGAAGGGCAGGGTCCGGAGCACTCATCAGCCCGGCTGGAACGTTATTTACAGTTATGTGCCGAGCAAAATATACAGGTCTGCATCCCTTCTACACCCGCTCAGGTCTACCATATGCTGCGCCGTCAGGCACTGCGTAATATGCGTCGGCCACTGGTGGTGATGTCACCGAAATCACTGTTACGCCATCCGCTAGCCATTTCTTCTCTTGATGAGCTGGCGCATGGCTGCTTTCTGCCGGTCATCGGTGAGCGTGACGAACTCGCCGCGCAAGCCATTCAACGGGTGGTGCTCTGTTCTGGCAAAATTTATTACGATTTACTGGAACAACGTCGTAAAAACGGACAAAAAGATGTTGCTATCGTGCGTATGGAACAACTGTATCCGTTTCCGCATCAGGCTGTTATAGCAGTTTTGGAGCCCTATTCCCATGTACACGATTTTGTCTGGTGTCAGGAGGAACCCCTGAATCAGGGTGCCTGGTATTGTAGCCAGCACAATTTCCGCGAAGTGATCCCGTTTGGCGCCGCTTTGCGTTATATCGGGCGGCCAGCTTCGGCATCCCCTGCTGTTGGCTATCTGTCAGTACATCAAAAACAGCAGCAGGCTCTGATTCATGATGCGCTTAACGTTGGATAAACTTAACGTTGAATAAGCTTATCGTTGGATAAACAAAGGACAAAAAATGAATAGCGTAGATATTTTAGTTCCTGATCTTCCTGAATCTGTCACGGATGCGACGGTTGCCACCTGGTATAAAAAACCAGGCGATGCTGTTTTGCGTGATGAAACGCTGGTTGATATTGAAACAGATAAAGTGATACTGGAAGTTCCTGCCAGTGAAGCGGGTACGCTGGAAAGCATTCTGCACGACACCGGCGCTACTGTACGTGCTCGTCAGATCCTCGGGCGCATCCTGCCAGGGCCCGCTGCCGTACAACCCGAAGCCGTAAAAAAACAGCCTGCGGAACCCGTAGCGACGCAGTCACATGAAATACCACATGAAATAGATGGTGCAAGTCAGGCTGCCGATGCACTGAGTCCTGCTGTGCGTCGCCTGGCAGCAGAGCACAATGTAGAAGTAACTGCTGTCAAGGGTAGCGGTATCAGAGGGCGGATTACCCGTGAAGATATCGCGCAGCATTTGTCAAATCAGCCGCTTTCTGCTCTGTCGCCTGCTGATGTTGTAGCAACTGTTGTAGCAACTGTTGTAGCAACACCAGAGAGCCGCACAGAAAAACGCGTCCTGATGACGCGTCTGCGTAAACGCATAGCGGAGCGCCTGTTAGAGGCTAAGAGCAGTACCGCGATGTTAACAACGTTCAACGAAGTTAACATGAAGCCGATTATGGACTTGCGTAAACAGTATGGCGACCGCTTCGAGCAACGTCACGGCGTGCGTTTGGGCTTTATGTCTTTTTATATCAAAGCCGTGGTTGAAGCACTAAAGCGCTATCCTGAGGTCAATGCCTCTATTGATGGCGAAGAGGTGGTCTACCGTAATTATTTTGATGTCAGTATTGCTGTATCAACGCCGCGCGGTCTGGTCACCCCGGTTTTGCGCGATGCCGATACGTATGGCATGGCTGAGATTGAAAAACGTATTAAAGAGCTGGCCGCTAAAGGCCGTGATGGCAAACTGACCGTTGAAGAGCTGACCGGCGGTAATTTTACCATTACGAATGGCGGTGTATTTGGATCACTCATGTCCACGCCGATAATCAATCCACCACAAAGCGCCATTTTGGGTATGCATGCCATTAAAGATCGTCCTGTGGCGCTTGACGGCCAGGTGGTAATTCTTCCCATGATGTATCTGGCACTCTCTTACGACCATCGGCTGGTTGATGGCCGCGAATCAGTTGGCTATCTGGTGACAGTGAAAGAAATACTTGAGGATCCTACGCGTTTATTGTTAGACGTATAAAAAACAGTGCACTTTTTGCTGCATCGAAAGCGGTTTATCATACAGCTGCGCCGGATTCTTACGCTTTCCAAGACTTAATATGGATATAAATCATGAATTTACACGAATACCAGGCAAAGCAACTGTTTGCTCGCTATGGTTTGCCGGTGCCGACCGGTTATGTCTGTACCACAGTACGTGAAGCCGAAGAGGCTGCATCGACCCTCGGCAATGGCCCATGGGTGGTAAAATGTCAGGTTCATGCGGGTGGCCGGGGTTCCGCGGGTGGCGTGGAATTACTACAGAAGAAAGAGGATGTCCGCGCTTTTGCTGAGCTTTGGCTGGGTGAAAATTTGGTGACTTACCAGACCGACAGCAGCGGTCAGCCGGTCTGCCAGCTTTTGGTCGAGGCAGCAACTGAGATTGATCAGGAGCTCTATTTGAGTGCAGTAATTGATCGTGCCAGCCAGCGGGTAGTGTTTATGGCTTCGACGAGCGGTGGTGTTGACATTGAAAAAGTGGCGGAAAAAACACCTGAGTTGATCCATAACGTTGCACTGGACCCACTCACCGGGCCGCAACCTTATCAGGGCCGTGAGCTGGCGTGCAAGCTGGGCTTAAGTGGCAAGCGGATAGGTCAGTTTTCTAAAATTTTTATGGGACTTGGTACGTTATTCCTGACACGAGATCTGGCACTGGCGGAGATAAACCCACTGGTTATCACTAAAAAAGGTGATTTGATCTGTCTTGACGGTAAATTAAATGTTGATGGTAATGCGCTATTTCGTCAGGCTGAGCTACAGGGTATGCACGATCCGGGCCAGGAGGATCCACGTGAAGCGCGAGCCGCCCAATGGGGACTGAACTATGTTGCACTGACTGGTAACATCGGTTGTATGGTAAATGGTGCCGGTCTTGCCATGGGTACCATGGATATCATCAAATTACAGGGTGGTGAACCCGCTAACTTCCTTGATGTAGGCGGCGGTGCAACCAAAGAACGCGTGAGTGAAGCGTTTAAAATTATTTTGTCTGATGGCAATGTAAAGGCAGTTTTAGTGAATATTTTTGGTGGTATTGTTCGCTGCGATTTAATTGCCGACGGTATTATTAGCGCAGTATCTGAAGTGGGTGTCAGTGTGCCAGTTGTGGTGCGACTGGAGGGAAATAACGCCGAATTAGGTGGCAAAAAGCTGGCAGCAAGTGGCTTAAATATCATCGCTGCAGGCAGCCTGACAGATGCAGCGGAGCGAGTGGTAGCAGCAGTGAAGGGAGAATACAATAGTGTCCATTTTAATTAATAAAAATACCCAAGTGATTTGTCAGGGGTTTACCGGGAGCCAGGGGACTTTTCATTCAGAGCAGGCCATTGCCTACGGGACCAAAATGGTCGGTGGTGTCACGCCAGGTAAAGGGGGCACGCAACATTTGGGTCTCCCGGTATTTAATACCGTGCGTCAGGCGGTAGCCGGTACCGGAGCAACGGCCTCGGTGATTTATGTCCCGGCAGCATTTTGCAAAGACTCTATTCTGGAAGCGATCGATGCCGGTATTGAACTTATTATGTGCATCACAGAAGGTATCCCGACACTGGATATGCTGACCATAAAATTTAAACTGGAACACAGTAACAGCAGAATGATTGGTCCAAATTGCCCCGGTGTCATCACACCGGGAGAGTGTAAAATTGGTATTATGCCGGGGCACATTCATTTGCCCGGTATAGCGGGCATTGTCTCCCGTTCCGGGACACTGACTTACGAAGCGGTAAAGCAGACTACGGATAATGGCCTGGGGCAGTCCAGCTGCGTGGGTATTGGCGGCGATCCCATTCCTGGTTCTAACTTTATCGATATTCTTAAGCTGTTCGAAGAAGACAACCAGACTGAAGTGATCGTGATGATTGGTGAGATTGGCGGTTCAGCGGAAGAAGCCGCTGCTGCATACATTCAGCAAAACGTGAGCAAGCCAGTCGTCGCTTATATCGCAGGAGTGACGGCCCCGCAAGGCAAGAGAATGGGTCACGCTGGCGCCATTATAGCGGGCGGTAAAGGCACTGCAGAGGAGAAATTTGCTGCGCTGGAAGCGGCAGGTGTTAAAACAGTCCGCAGCATGGCAGAAATTGGTAACGCCGCACAGGCGGCTTTGGTGCGATAAAAATTAAAAATAGGATCTGCATCTCTGAGTTAGACCCAAAGTAGTTGAAGGTGCAGCGGCGTTAGCGGCGCTCAATCATTTGACTCACTGATTTTAGTGGTGCTCTGCTAGCAACGCTAGCTACTTTGGGTATAAATGTAATAAATTATGAACAAGTGCTGACAGCCCATATTGTGGAACTCAGCCTAATCTGTATTGTTTACCAGTCTGTATTGTTTACCAGTTTAGCTACCAGTTGATTCACGCCATTACTCATATTACGGAATTTTGACAGCCTGCCGCGCGTAACAACAACAAAAACACCGACACGCTTATCCGGTACCATTGCCACGTAGGTGATAAAACCACCACCACCGCCCGTTTTTTGTATGATCCCCGGAAAACCATTTTTAGGCGCCATGTAAACCCAGCCAAGCCCCAGCGCATCAACCTTTCCGGCTACATCCATGCCAGTGGCAGACACTAACTGGTGGCGCTGAAAATAAAGCTTTTGCTCCGGCACTCTATTTTTTCTTCGGTTGTCTTTTGAAGAGAGAAACCGTTGCATCCAGCGCTGCATATCCTCAGGTGTTGAATAAATTCCACCACTCCCTGCCGCTGCGACCGTATGACGGCAGGGGCTGCTATTTATCCCGATTAACAATCGCGCACACTGTTCAGGAGTGGGTGTGAGGGTAGTATTTTTCATCCCCAGCGGGGCCGTTATTTTCTCATGCAGCAGTTGTGGATAGGCTTTACCTGCTGCTTTTGCTAATGCATCTGCCAGTAGATCATAGGCCAGATTAGAATAGGATGCGCTAACACCAGGCGGTACTGTGACTCTGTTTTTTTTTAACCACTGCCAGCGCTCCGTTGTGTTGGGCCAGGTGAATACCGACAGTTGTTGTGGCCGGCCAGGCTGCTCACGAGGCAACCCACTGGTGTGGGTAGCAAGACTGAGCAGCGTGATGGGCTGTTTCACGTTGTAAAAGGGTATTTGGGTTCCCTGCGGCGCATAGATTTTTAAAGGCTCCGTTAGCTTTAGCTTGCCCTCACGAGCGAGTTTAACCATCACTTCGCTGGTCATTAATTTGGTAATAGAGGCAATACGTATGAGTGAATCCCGGCCGGGGAGTGTATTGTTTCCTTTTTTTGTCTCACCGAAACTACGGTGAACAACCTGGTCATCATTTATCACTACCAGCGCCATACCGGTAGCGCCACTACTATAAAAAATATGTTCAGCCTGTTCATCAATCAGTTGTGATGTCATACGTGCTGTCTTTGCCAGGCCACAACCTGGGGCGGTAATCGTTATTGCCAGAAGCAATAAAAAAGCATGTTTCAACGCATCATCATCCATTTTCATTGAAAAAATCAAAGATCCTACATATGGTTAAGTTGATAGTGCCATTATGATCATAAAACTAACATAGCTGTGTTAGTTTTTATGGCTTGTACCCGGTGTTAGCCCGGTTGCACATTGACGATTTTTTACGCAAAATGCCCGCACAAGTGATGAGTGCAACATATAAAATTCGCCAGTAATTAAAACATTAAACGGTGCCACTGAGAGATAATTCTTTGACGCATTTAAGAGTAAATTATTTTGTGATCAGTGTTGTTTCTCTGCTTCTGGCTCTTGCGTTATGGCCAAATATTCCATGGCGTAGCGATCAGCAGGAGAAACTTGAACACATCAGGACGCGGGGCGAGTTGCGTATTAGCACTATGGATTCTCCGCCGATTTATTTCATGAATAAAAATGGCCCCGCTGGCCTCGACTATGAGCTGGCAAAACATTTTGCTGACTATCTTGGCGTCAAATTGATGGTCACCGTACATCATAATATTGATGATTTATTTGATGATTTGGTTAACGGTAAAACTGATCTACTGGCCGCAGGATTGATATACAACAGTGAACGGTTAAGCCGTGCGCGCATTGGTCCTGCGTATTACTCAGTTTCGCAACAGTTGGTCTACCGGCAAGGTACGCCGCGCCCAAAATCCTTTGATGATCTGCATGGTAAACTCATGGTTGCTGCGGGCTCTGCTCATGTGGCAACTCTGGCGCAACTAAAAAAAACACAATACCCAAATCTGAGCTGGACACTCTCTGCTACACACCACTCTAAAGAACTACTGGAACAGGTTGTCGAGGGAAAACTTGACTATACTGTAGCGGACTCGATTACTATTGCTTTACTGCAACGTGTTCATCCGCAACTGACGGTGGCCTTTGATGTCACCGACGAAGAACCCGTATCCTGGTTCTTTCAGCGTAGCAGCGATGACAGCTTTTATGCTGCAATGCTGGATTTTTACAGTAAAATAGCAGAAAACGGCAGTCTTGCGCGTTTGGAAGAGAAATATTTGGGATACGTTGGCATTTTCGATTATGTTGACACGAAAACGTTTTTGCAGGCCATCGATACTGTTTTGCCCACACTCAGACCATTATTTGAAAAATATGCCAGGAAAATCGACTGGAGGCTGCTGGCCGTTATCGCTTACCAGGAATCACACTGGAACCCACAGGCAACCTCACCTACCGGTGTTCGCGGGTTGATGATGCTGACCCATGCAACGGCTGGCGGGCTTGGCGTCAGCAATCGTCTTGATCCGGAAGAAAGTATCAAAGGAGGAGCCACTTATCTGCAATTTTTGATGCAAAAAATACCTAAAACTGTGCCAGAAGATGAACGGATCTGGTTTGCGCTGGCAGCCTATAACATGGGCTATGGCCATATGCTGGATGCCCGTCGTCTGACAAAAAAGCAGCGTGGTGACCCGGACAGCTGGGTTCACGTGAAAGTGCGTCTGCCGATGCTGAGTCAGCCGCGTTACTACAAAATCACTACCTATGGTTATGCCCGTGGCCATGAGGCCTATAAATATGTGGAGAATATCCGCCGCTATCAGGTAAGTCTGGTAGGGTATTTACAAGCCAAAGAAAAGAAGGCAGCTCAGATTGCAGTGATGGAAACAGAATTGGGACAAGGGTATCCGGCAGTAGAGCCTGGCTGGCAGGTTAATCAATATAGCCTGCGCTATATCAATTGATCTGTTTTGTTTTTCAATACTCAGGGTAAATAAAATTTTAGGGTAAATAAAAGAATGAGTACAAACTATTCCGAAGCTTATCAGCGGAGATTTGGTGGCATTGCCCGTCTGTATGGTCAGCAGGCACTGGCATTGTTCTCTCAGGCTCGGATTTGTGTGATAGGCCTGGGAGGGGTGGGATCGTGGGCGGCAGAAGCGCTGGCCAGGACGGGTATAGGCTCCATCACTCTGGTAGACATGGATGACATCTGCATAACAAATATTAATCGTCAGATTCATGCGACAGGACGGCATGTGGGGATGGCAAAAACAGAGATCATGGCGGAGCGTATTCTGGCTATCAATCCGGAGTGCCGGGTGGGCTGTATTGATAATTTTATTACGCCTGATAATGTTGCTGATATACTGGACGGCGATTTTAGCTATGTTATTGACGCAATAGATCAGATCCGGGCGAAGGCAGCATTAATTGCCTATTGCCGTCGTTATAAAATTCCAGTAGTGACGACAGGTGGGGCGGGTGGACAGATTGATCCAAGCCGTATCACGGTCGTTGATCTGGCAAAAACAATTCACGATCCCCTCGCAGCCAGATTGCGTGCAAGGCTGGCACGCGATTTTGGTCTGAAAAAAAATAGTAAGGGGAAACTGGGTATTGATTGTGTTTTCTCCAGTGAGCAGCTGGTCTACCCAGACATGGATGGTGGAGTCTGCACTTCAGGCAACTACGCATCAGGATCAAAATACGCATCAGGATCAAAACGCATGGACTGTACAACAGGTTTAGGGGCTGCCACCATGGTTACTGCTACGTTTGGTTTTGTTGCGGTTTCTCATTTGCTAAAAAAAATGCTGGCCAAAGCGGTACGCAACAGCACAGAGAGTCTGTCTGCAGTGATGACTCCAGCCCGATCATTTGAGATGCCTGTGGCTTCTCCTGCCAGAATTCCCATTCATTGAATTGAGTCGTTCATTGCCCATGCGCTTAAATTCCCGTCAACAACAGGCCGTAGAAGCGGTAACCGCACCCTGTCTGGTACTCGCCGGTGCCGGATCGGGTAAAACTCGCGTGATCATCCATAAAATTGTCCATCTTATCCGCCATCATGGTTACCAGGCGCGTCATATTGCCGCGGTGACATTTACCAATAAAGCAGCGCGGGAAATGAAAGCACGCGCTGCAAAAACGTTGCTCCGTCACGAAGCGCGTGGGCTGATAGTATCCACTTTTCATACCTTAGGGCTGGAAATTATCAAGCATGAATATAGCGCGTTGGGGATGAAGGCCCAATTTTCACTGTTTGATGACCATGATCAGTCAGCCTTATTAAAAGAGCTGGCTGCAGACTGGCTGGAAGAAGATAAAACAGTGCTACAACAGCTGACCGCAGCGATTTCCAACTGGAAGGGTCTGCTACGGGCACCCGAAGTGGTGGTGGCACAGGCTGATTCTGAGCAGGAAAAGCGTTTTGCTCACTGCTATGTGCTGTATGATAAGCACCTTAAAGCCTGTAACGTGCTTGATTTCGATGATTTGATCTCTCTGCCGACACTACTATTGCAGCGCGATAATCAGGTGCGTGAGCGCTGGCAAAATCGGCTGCGTTATCTGCTGGTCGATGAATATCAGGATACCAACGCCAGCCAGTATCAGATGATAAAATTACTGACGGGTGATCGCGCTCGCTTTACCGTTGTGGGCGATGATGATCAGTCCATCTATTCCTGGCGCGGAGCCCGGCCACAAAATTTGCTGATGTTGAAACAGGATTTTCCACAATTACAGGTTATTAAACTTGAGCAAAATTATCGCTCTTGTGGCCGTATTCTCAACGCTGCGAACACGCTTATCGCGCATAATCCCCATCTGTTCGAAAAAAAATTGTTTTCAACGCTGGGTTATGGCGAAAAATTGAAGGTCATCACTGCCGATAACGAATACCATGAAGCGGAAAGGACGGCAGGAGAGCTGCTGGCACATCGTTTTACCAATAACACCCGATATGCTGACTACGCTATTCTCTATCGTGGAAATTATCAGTCTAAATTGTTGGAAAAACAATTAGTGCAAGACCGTATTCCCTACACTATTTCGGGTGGTACCTCGTTTTTTTCGCGCCCGGAAATTAAAGATCTGTTGGCCTATTTGCGGATACTGACCAATCCTGATGATGACAGTGCTTTTTTACGTATTGTGAATACACCAAAACGTGAAATTGGCTCCGTCACAGTACAAAAATTGGGTGAGTGGGCAACCCAGCGCAATAAAAGTCTCTATCAGGCGAGTTTTGATCTTGGATTAAGCCAGTATCTGAACGGCCGGGGGCTGGAATCATTGCAACGTTTTAGCCATTGGATGGCTGGAATAGCGTTACTGGCTGAGCGTTCTCCCGTTGTTGCAGTGCAGAATTTACTCCATGAACTTGATTATGAAGGCTGGTTACTGGAGACGTCATCCAGCCCAAAAATGGCTCAACTACGCATGAAAAATGTCAATCAGCTGGTTAGCTGGATGACAGAAATGGTGGAGGGCTCTGATCTCCACGAACCAATGACCCTGACTCAGGTAGTAACCCGCTTTACTCTGCGTGACATGATAGAAAGGGGGGAGAATGGGACTCAGTCTGACCAGGTTCAGTTAATGACATTACATGCCTCCAAGGGGCTGGAATTTCCCTACGTTTTTTTAATTGGTATGGAAGAGGGTTTGTTGCCTCACCAGACCAGTATTGATGAAAATAGCATTGATGAAGAGCGTCGGCTGGCCTACGTAGGGATAACCCGTGCCCAGCGCGAACTGATTTTCACTTTATGTCTGGAGCGGCGTCAGTACGGTAAAGTCGTCAAGCCTGAGCCAAGCCGTTTTCTGTTAGAATTGCCTCAGGATGATTTGCAGTGGGAATCAACAAAAAAAGTGCTCACCCCCCAGGAGCGGATGCACAAAGGCCAAAACCATTTAGCTAATATTCGTGCTCAGCTGGCCAGTGCAAAAAAATAAATCCACTCCCGCCAGCACTGCCTGGCATCATGCGATAACCTGCCACAAAAATTGATATGCAGGCACTGCGGCAGGATCTGAATAGCGTTAAATAAAATAATTAAAGCCTTATTTCCCTCCATAAATTCCCGGATCAACAGATGCATTTTAAACCTCACGTTCGATTGTAGTCATATAAGTAGCATGCATTTATTTAAGAATAAAAAATAACCTACAACAATTTATTATTAAGAGCCTATCCCAAAAGGATTTTATTCCAGACAATGATGCCACATGCAAAATGCAGCATTGCCTCATAGTTCTCGACCTTCTTCTCCCACCGCGTCAGTACGCGACGAAAGCGGTTCATCCAGCTATGCGTTCTTTCTACAACCC
>CANJWD010000015.1 GCA_947478475.1 Enterobacterales bacterium | reverse complement strand
GGCATTTGGTGGAAAACGCCTTCCTGCATCTCAAGCGCTGGCGAGGAATTGCAACACGGTATGCTAAATGTACATCCTCGTTCCTTGCCGCAGTTCATGTCCGTTGCATTGCTCTGTGGTGTAATATTTTGTGACGACACTATCTAAAGTAGTGGACCCAAAGCTTTCTCATGAATATTTTACGAAAGAGTTTGCACACAGTCGTGAATGGAAAGAAGCAAAATATCCATTACGTACAGAGAGTCAGTGGCCCACAGCAGTAGATATGATCTTTTTTCCGGGCACAGAGCAGAATGGCCGAATAGATATTACTGCTATTTGTCTTACTAAAGTATAGCTATCCTCTGAGCGTAACCTGTCTTTCCGCAAGGCGAAGTGCAGAATGCTCCATTTGTTTACCTGACCAGAACAATACTGTTAGCAAGTCATTGCGTAAGCAACGCTAAAAAACATCGTTCGGTGACCACTCGCCGAACGATGCGCACCCTCCTCTGTTGAGATGCCCGTTCAGTCAGATGCCTGTGCTATGATGCCCTCCCTTTTTTGACGTTGCGCTTTTTACCCAAAGGAGCTGCATGCCCACACGCATTTTATCCATTGATACTGCTACCGAAGCCTGCTCCGTTGCCCTCTGGGACAGGGGTACAGTTTACAGTCAGTTTGAACTGTGCCCACGCGCACATACAGAGCGAATTTTGCCTTTAGTACAAACAGTCCTGACCGAGGCGGGCCTCCGGTTAACGCAACTGGATGCCCTGGCCTTTGGTCGGGGCCCCGGCAGTTTTACCGGTGTGCGCATCGCAACGGCGATTGCTCAGGGCCTGGCATTGGGCGCCAGTTTGCCAGTAATTGGCATTTCAACCCTGCAAACCCTGGCTCAGGGTGTGTACCGGCTCACCCAGGAAAAACATGTACTGGCCGCGATCGATGCACGCATGGGAGAGATCTACTGGGGAGAATTTGAACTGCACGCTGATGGCCACTGGCAGGGAGAAAAAACTGAAGCACTGCTGACACCGGCACAGGCGCTATCCCGCGCGCATTCCCTGTCGGGTATCTGGGCACGTTCGGGCACAGGATGGCAGACTTACCCCAGCTTGCTGGCGGGCAGCATGCTTGAACTCAGGGAGAGCACCACGCAGTTTCCACGGGCTGAAGATATGCTGCCGCTGGCGTTGAAAATGTGGGCCAGCGGGGAGGTTGTCAGCGCTGAAAACGCAGAGCCAGCTTATTTACGTAATGACGTGACATGGAAAAAACTGCCTGGAAGATAACAACTGCCCCTCCTCGCTTGATTATCAAACGGCTATTTTATGCGGCCGCCAGGGGCTGAGATAACAATGGGTGGCTTGTGTTTCAACATCAAAATTGATTGTTTGTAGCAAAAAAATAACAAAAGTTAAATATTTGTTTATGTTTTAATCGAACTTAATGATTACAATGACAAAAAATAGTTATAGTCAGGAGTATTGTTTTGGAAAAAATTTGGTTAAATGATTATCCGGCAGGTGTTCCGGCAGAAATAGACCCCAATCGCTATTCATCCCTGGTGGATATGTTTGAGCAGGCGGTATCACGTTATGCGGACAAGCCCGCTTTTATCAATATGGGACAGACCATGACGTTCCGTGAGCTGGAACAGCAAAGTCGTAACTTTGCTGCCTGGCTGCAAAATAGCCTCGATCTGAAAAAAGGTGATCGTGTCGCGTTAATGATACCCAATTTATTACAATACCCGGTGGCACTGTTCGGTATCCTTCGTGCCGGCATGGTCGCTGTCAATATCAACCCGCTGTATACCCCTCGCGAGCTTGAACATCAGCTTAAAGATAGTGGCGCGCTGGTGATAATTATTCTGTCCAATTGTGCCCATACGCTGGAAAAGGTCATTGCCCGTACCGCTCTGCGACATGTGGTGCTGACGCAAATAGGCGATCAGCTCTCCAGGATAAAAGGCGCTGTGGTAAACTTCGTCGTCAACCATGTCAGGCGACTGGTGCCAGCTTATCACCTGCCTGACGCGATCTCTTTTTGTTCTGTACTGCAAAAAGGCGCTCAGTTACCCTTTATTAAACCTGACATCGCCAACGATGATGTCGCGTTTTTTCAGTATACCGGCGGAACAACCGGAATTGCCAAAGGGGCGATGCTGACCCACTGCAATATGCAGGCGAACGTCGCGCAGGCCAAAGCCGCTTATGCAGCAGTTTTGCGGGATGGGCGTGAGCTGGTGGTTACTGCGCTACCGCTCTACCATATTTTTGCATTAACCGTGAACTGTCTGTTTTTTCTTGAGCTGGGGGGAACAAGTTTATTAATAACCAATCCCCGGGATATTCCCGCCATGGTAAAAGAGCTGAGCCATTACCCCTTTACGGTGATATCAGGTGTTAATACGCTCTATAATGCGCTGCTGAACAATAAAAATTTTATCCGACTGGATTTTTCTGCTTTACATTTTTGTATCGGCGGCGGCATGCCGGTGCTCAAAGCCGTGGCAGACAGATGGGAACAGGTAACCGGCAGGCATCTGCTTGAGGGATATGGCCTGACGGAGTGCTCGCCACTCGTGACAGCCAATCCTTATAATCTGAAACATTATACCGGTAGTATCGGTTTACCGGTTCCCTCCACTGATATCCGGTTGATTAATGAGCTCGGGCTTGATGCTGCTGTCAGTGAAAAGGGCGAATTATGGGTTCGCGGACCGCAGGTGATGAAGGGTTACTGGCAACAGCCAGAAGCAACTAAAGAAGTTCTCCGACAAGGCTGGCTGGCGACCGGCGATATTGCGACGATGGACGATCGTGGTTTTTTATACCTGGTTGATCGCAAAAAAGACATGATTCTGGTATCGGGTTTTAATGTTTATCCCAATGAAATTGAGGAAGTCGTGGCACAACACGCTAAGGTGCTGGAGTCTGCGGCCGTAGGTGTACTGAGTGGCAGTTCTGGTGAAACAGTTAAACTTTTCGTGGTCAAAAAAGAGCATAGCCTGACAAAAAATGAGCTGCTAACACACTGCCACCGCTATCTGACCGGGTATAAGGTGCCGCGCATTATAGAATTTCGTGACGAACTGCCAAAATCAAATATAGGCAAAATACTCAGGCGAGAGCTACGTGACGGCCCACGAAATGATGGCTCACGAAATGATGGCCCACAAACGAGTACGCACTCGAATGCCGCCTGAGCCACTGAAAATGGATCAGTTGTTGAATTATCAATTGATCACGACAGACACAGCACTGCAACGCGTATGTACGCAAGCATGTGGCCACCAGCAGGTAGCACTGGATACTGAATTTGTCAGAATTCGGACCTATTATCCGCGGCTCGGTTTAATTCAGCTCTATGATGGTGAACAGCTGTCACTCATTGATCCCGTATCGATCACACAGTGGCAGCCACTGCTGGCACTGTTTTGTGATGAAAATATCGTTAAATTTTTGCATGCTGGCAGTGAAGATTTAGAGGTATTTTTAAATACATTTAATCAATTGCCCACCCCGATGCTTGATACCCAGGTGCTGGCGGCGTTTGCCGGGCATACATTATCTGGCGGATTTGCCAGCCTGGTAGCGGAATATCTGGGTGTTGAGCTGGATAAAAGTGAATCCCGTACTGACTGGCTGGCCCGTCCTTTAAATGAAAAACAGTGCCACTATGCTGCTGCTGATGTATTTTATCTGTTACCACTGGCGCAAATATTACTGGCAGCGACTGAAGCATCAGGATATATCGAGGCCGCCCGCGAGGAGTGTCTGTCGCTTTGTCGGCGCCGCAGTAAAATTCTCGATCCAGACCGTGCCTGGGAAAAGATAGCCAGTGCATGGCAGTTACAGCCTCATCAGCTGGCCTGCCTGCAAAAGTTAGCATCATGGCGCCTGAGGCTGGCACGTGAGTGTGATTTAGCCGTTAATTTTGTTGTCCGGGAAGAGTCCTTGTGGCAACTGGCGCGCGCTCTGCCAGCATCAATGAATGAACTGGCCTCTCTGGGGTTGAGCAGACAGGAAATTCATTACCATGGACGCACCTTGCTGGCATTAATCGCGGGGGCTAAACTCAGTGCTGAAGTGGATTTACCGGCGCCGATCGTCCGTCTGGCTCACTTGCCGAATTACAAAAAAATAGTTAATGATATCAGTGCAGTTATCCACTCTGTCAGTGAAAGTACGCAATTACCCAGAGGTCTGATTGCATCGCGCAGACAAATTGATCAGTTACTACGCTGGCACTGGCGACTGCGGCCCGATGAAAATCTGCCAGAATTACTGACAGGATGGCGAGGTGGTTTGCTGGCCCTGGCCGTGCAGAAAATACTCGGACAGTACTACCCGGACAGTACACCCGGACAGTACTAACAACAGAGTTTAAATTTCATTAACTTGCTGATATATCATAAAAAAAATTAAATTAAACCGCTGCCTGAACATTCAGTCAATACTCAGTGCACGGTTTCCGAAACCTGTTATGTCGTGCTTTCATTCGTATCAGGCAGCACGATGTTCAGCTCCAGTACGGAAATATCATCCTGTTTTTGTTCAAACTGCACGTGTAGCATTGCCGGATCTGTCTGAATATACCTGCAAATAACGGCCAGAATATCGCGTTTCAGATCAGCTAAATAGTGTGGCTCGCTGTCCCGGCGGCGGCGTTCGGCGACAATAATTTGCAGCCGTTCTTTAGCAATATTGGCAGTCGGTTTTTTGCGTGACAGAAAAAAATTTAATAAAGCCATTGATTACCCCCCAAAAAGACGTTTTAGAAAGCCTTTTTTCTCTTCGTCAATAAAGCGGAAGGCGCACTCCTCGCCGAGTAAGCGTGCTACGGTATCGGCATAGGCTTTACCGGCATCAGAGTGGGGATCCAGAATAACAGGTTCACCCTTATTGGAAGCACGTAAAACGGATTGATCTTCCGGAATAACACCCAGCAACGGTATTCTGAGAATCTCGAGTACATCTTCCATGCTCAGCATATCGCCACGGATGACCCGACCGGGGTTATAGCGCGTCAGTAACAGATGTTCTGTAACCGGCTTTTCGCCGCTCTCTGCACGGCGAGATTTAGCGGCCAAAATACCCAGTATACGGTCAGAATCACGAACTGAAGAGACTTCAGGATTAGTGGTTATCACCGCTTCATCAGCAAAATAAAGCGCCATCAGTGCACCGGTTTCGATACCGGCAGGTGAATCACAGACGATAAAATCAAAACCCATATTACCGAGATCATGTAAAACTTTTGCCACGCCTTCACGTGTCAGTACCTCTTTATCCCGGGTTTGTGAAGCCGGAAGGATAAAAAGATTATCAGTACGTTTATCTCTAATTAAGGCCTGATTCAGGGTGGCATCACCCTGGATGATATTAACAAAATCATAGACCACCCGGCGTTCGCAGCCCATAATCAGGTCCAGATTACGCAGACCAATGTCAAAATCGATAACAACGGTTTTCTTATTTCTCTGGGCAAGCCCGGTGGCAATGGCAGCGCTCGATGTGGTTTTGCCAACACCCCCCTTGCCTGATGTCACTACAATGATGCGTGCCATGAAATGGATTCCTTGCTAAAAAGGACTTTCGTTTAAAGGTTGTACTGTCAGGCTATTATCCAGCAGGCTGAATCGTGCAGCATGGCCGAAATAATCGGCAGGAATCTGCTCACTTAACCAGTACTGACCGGCAATGGAGATAAGCTCTGCATTCAGCTGTGTGCAAAAAATCTGGCACTGTGCGTCACCGGAGCTGCCCGCCAGAGCGCGCCCTCGCAGTGCGCCATAGACATGAATGTTACCATCGGCAATGAGTTCAGCACCGGCGCTGATATTGCTGGTTACAATCAGATCACAATTAATCGCACGAATCTGTTGCCCTGAACGCACAGGGGTATCGATAACCAGTGCCCTGAGGCGCGCAGCATGGGGCTGTTTTAGCGATTTTACCGGTTTATCTGCCGCTTCGCGGCGCTGCTTACCCTCACTGAGCAGTGGCAAACCCGCCTGAGTGATTGCCTGTTTTTGTATTTCATCCCGGCAGCCACTGATACCGACAGCCCGCAGACCCGACGCAGTAATAACCTGCCATAGCGCCTGCCAGTCCGCATTATCCGGCAGGCGGGCAACATTAATAACAACGGGTGCATTTTTCAGGAAAACAGGTGCCTGTTGCAATTTTTCTTTTAGCGCCTGGCGAATGAGATCAGGTTTTGCGCTGTATAAATGAACAACCGAGAGGGTAAAATTGCTCCCTTTTAGTTCGATGGGCGAATGTGGCATCTGTTCTGGCTCAGCTTCGGCAACCCTCAATCCCCGCAAGAGCATGCGGGGTACAATATTTAGATGGATACAACTGTACTACAATAACATCGGTGTATGGTGATTCACTGGCCACGGTAAACGGAAGAAGTGCGAAATTACAGCACAACTTCGTGCCTGCCGCCAGTCTGATCGGTACTATTTGCCTGCCTCTTACCTTACTGATGCAGCGCGGGTTATACCTGAATAACGTTAAAACCAGGCGGGTGAGTGGTATCATTTGGTGTGGTACTGGCATCTGCAAGCCAGATTTGCCATCCCTGAGCACTTTTAATAAGGCGCATCAGCGCCTGATAAATCTGCTGGCCGCTGATACTCTGGGCAGGTAACTGGATCCATACCATCAGTTTTTCGTCATCCGTTAATTTGTCATTCGTTAAACAGAGGCGCGGCCGTAGTGCGTCTGTGCTGAACAGGTTATCGCGCATTAACACCCGTATGGATCGCTCATCCGGCAGTGTTCCGGCGGAACAAAACAGCACCAGCTGTTCATCGCTTAACGGATTAATATGAACAGCTATTTTTTTATCGATAGTCAGGCTGACAGGCCACTGTTGGTGCGGAAACGCTGTCATACCGAGCAGGGTTGCCAGCTCATCCATGCTGGCATTCAGTGTTGTATTCATCGTCATCAGATCCCCAGCTTTCCTGATGCAGTACAGGCTAGCAGGTACGCGTATTTTTGTATACCAGAGTCATTTTTAAACGCTCTGTCATGAATCGCTCATATATAACAAACTGCATTTCAAAACAGAAGCATTAGGCGGATTAACTCATTAATATTATTGCGATCGATATTTACCGAACACATTAATTTACCAAAAACATTAATTATGAGGTGATTATGCCATTAGTACCGAACAGTGCATCTCCAGCTTCCCCTGGGAATTTGGTTAACAGAACAATGGCCGAAGGTCACGGTAATGATATTGGTGAGGAAAAAAATGACGCATGGGGTGTCAGTCAGGTGAACGTGTCTGGAATGGCTATTACGGGCACTGCAACGGATACCGAAAAACAGTTTGCCGCCACGGTGATGCAGCATGTTACGGACCTTGAACTGAATAATACCCTGGAAACACCGGGCGTGGCTGCAATCAATCAGCAGCTTGCTGCACTTATTTTTAGTAAGCAGGAAAAAAAAGAGGTGTGTGGCCATGGCATAATGTCAAAAGTCGCTGCCACTAAAGTGGAAGGGGGTTATTCCCTGCAGGCAAAAAAGGGTATCAGTGAGCGCAAGCTCAGTCAGCTGGCCGACATGGTAATAAGGTCTAAAAGTGAAAAATCGGTGCATGATGGGTACAACCGGATATTGGCTGATTATAAATTTACGAGAGACGATCTGGATTCGCTGCTAACGGCGCACCAAAGCGATACCCTAAATTTTCTGTCAGTTAAGCAAAAAGATGACGGGTTCACGATGCAGGCAAAATCGGGAGTCCCTAAAAAGATCATCGATGCATTATTTATGCTGATGACGAAACCCACCCGCACGGAAACACATGCAGCAACTTCGTCCAATGGGAGCAGCGCACAGCAAAATGACTACTCAACTGCTGTTATAAAACAGTTTAAAGAAAAGTTAATCACTTTCACCGATATATTAAAATCACAGCAGGCTAACGCAGCAATGCCGGCGATCGATCGTTTTAGTAACATCCATAGTCCACCAGGAACCCGTGCTGGCGGTGACAGATTACATGCCAACTTTGTAGATGTTATGGGTAACGGTAAAAACAAGGTTATTGCTTCACAATATCCGAAACCCAATCAGGTGGCTGCACAATTTGAGATGTACAGAGACAACAGTGTGGGTATCGTTACTGTGCTGAGTGGCACTGCCGATATCCATGACAGAAAACTGCCAGATTATTTTTCCAAAAATCAGCAGCTGGGGAGTGTTCAGGTAACGTCAAATTTTATCGACAGGATCTGCCTAAAAGAGGGGAAAAACGTAGAATTACAGCAGTTGGGTATAGGCAGGGATACGGACATCCGGTTGCCGGTTTTTGATGAGGACAGGCGCCCCATTTTGTTTGATCAGGATAAAAACCCGGTGAAAAACCACTGGTACACTGATGCCAGTGGTAATGTAAAACAGATATCAGAAGGGATAACCATAGTAAATATTTATAATATTAACGCCAAAAACGATACGTTAAATCATAGTATGCAAGTGATGCATATCACCAACTGGCCGGACCACGGTACCATTTCGGTGGAAAATAATTTTAAACTGGCGGAGATGGCGGAAAAGCTTAAAAAATTCGGTGAAACAAGTGCGGTTCATTGTACTGCTGGTGTTGGACGCACAGGCACCTTGCTCACAGCTGATGCGATAAATAAGCGGCATAATAATCCATCAAGCCTGCAAATGATTCTGCAGCAATTCAGAACGGAGCGGGGGCCCAGTACGGTGCAATCAGAAGAGCAGTTAAACATGGTTATAGAAATGGCTAAAAAAGCAAATATCCCTTTGCTGCTAACAAATGACGAAAACAGGGTTAAGCTTGCTCCCGAACACTGACTACCTTACGGAGGAAATCAGGTGAATAGCTAAAGGGTATGATAGGGCTGAACATCGCCTGGCCGGCGGGTTTTCAATAGCCTGAGTGTCCAGGCGTACTGTTCCGGATTGGGGCGAACCAGACTTTCTACTTCTTCATTCATTCTGCAGGCAATGTGCGCATCGTCGCTGTCTGATAAATCCTCCAGCGGCGGGCGAATAAAGATGTCCAGACGCCGTTGTCGGTTATCATAAACGGGGAACAGAGGGAGCACGGTGGCACGACACACTTTCATTAAACGGCCAATTACTGGCAGCGTTGCTTTGTAGGTCGCAAAGAAATCGGCAAACTCGCTGTGCTCTGCCCCATAATCCTCATCCGGTAAGTAATAGCCTAAATAACCCTGACGCACCGAATGAATAAAAAATTTAATACCACGCTCCCGTGCATGGAGCCGCCCGCCAAACCGCAAACGGCCCCTGTTCCACAAATAATCAATCACAGGGTTACGCTGATGATGGAACATCCCGGCGACGGGTCTCCCTTGTTCGGCCAGTAACATCGCTGGCAGATCGATAGCCCAGCCATGAGGCACCAGTAAAATAACGCTATTGCCCTGCTGCAAAAGCTCATCCAGTATGGGTTTCCCATGCCACCGGATACGATGTAACACATGCCTGGGTGAGCGAAAACAGAGCTGCGCCATCAGCATGCCCGACTGTAACGCTGTTACAGACATTTTATCGATCAGTTGTTCGCGCTGTTTCGCTGAGAGCTCAGGCAGACAATAAGATAAATTGACACGGGCACGGCGACGAGCACCCCGGATAAATTTTCCTGCCAGGTAACCAACCGCTGTCAGTATCGGGCCAAGCACCCTTGCTGGCAGATACGTCAAAGCGGCTATAAAGCATACACCAAGCCAGATACCCCAATAGCGCGGATGAAGAAACTGCCGCTGAAATACAGGAATAAAACCGGCATGCGGCGGCTCGGTACCCGGTGCTTTCTTAATCAAATTGTAGCTGTGGAACAGTTTGTTTCACAAGTTCCATGTAATCTTTACGTAACACTCCGCTCAATCCATAGGAATGGGGCAACTTCATGTTTAGCGGATTTACCGGTTGCTGATTAACCCAAAATTCATAATGCAGATGAGGCCCGGTAGAGCGCCCGCTATTACCTGACAGCGCGATACGATCACCGCGCTTGATTTTTTGGCCTGGCTTTACCAGGATTCTGTTCAGATGCATATAGCGTGTTGTGTACTGGCGACCATGGCGGATCGTGACAAAATGACCGGCAATATCATCCCGGTGCGCCGCAAGTATCTCACCGTCACCAACCGCTAATATCGGCGTTCCGATAGGCATAGAAAAATCGACGCCTCTGTGCGGCGCAAAACGTGCTGTTAACGGATGAAGGCGACGAGGATTAAAATGCGAGGAAATACGGAACTGTTTCACTGTAGGAAAGCGCATAAACCCGCGGGCAAGTCCGGAACCCTGGCGGTCATAAAAATTTCCATCTTCAGCACGAAATGCGTAGTAATCTTTACCGCCAGAACGCATCCGTACAGCCAGTAACCGACTTTGCTCGCTGCGCCCGCTAATTTCGTCACGAGAGACCAAAATTGAGAATTTGTCACCCTGGCGCAGTTTACGGAAATCTAACTGCCACTGTAATGCCTTAGTCAAGGCACGTATTTCGGCACTATTTAAACCGGCTGCTTTAGCGCTGTTGACGAAAGTGCCCTGCAAACGACCACTGAGCACAACGTCACGCCACTCACTCTGCTGCAATTTTTTTGTTTCTTTAAACTGGCGATTATGCTGGCGGTCGTAACTTCTTGTTTCGCGCCGGGAGACCTCCCAGGTTAAATGTTGCAGATCATTTTTTTCATCGGTTACCCACGAAATTTGCTGACCCACTTTTAGATTACGCAACGCCCGATGGCGTGATGCCAGCAAAGAAATATCGGATGCATCAATCCCATACTGCATCAGAATCGTGCTCAGCGTATCGCCCTGCGAGACCACGTATTCATATTTTCCCTTCTCACTGGCATCCTTTTGATCCAGTTCATCATGAGGGATGTCATTATTTGGCGATATTTGCTCAATGGGCTCACTGGCATCGGGTAACAGTGAGTTTATTTTTCTGTTATTCAGCTCAATATATTTTATTGCTGAATCCGATTCCCGGTGATAAATAACAGGCCGCCAGATAATAACAGCCAGTGTGAGCATCGTTAAAACCGTCAAAACGACACGGTGACGGCGGGGCAGATCGTTATATGCCAGCGCGGCTGTTCGAACTATATGCTCCACTTATTTTAGTCTCCTTTACATGTCTATTACAGATGCATGTCTGTTACAAATACATGTCTTTTACAGAATCTACACAACTTGCAATGCTCAGTGACATCGATTCAAAATTGCTATGTCATTTCTGTCATTTCTGTCATTTCTGTCACTATCGGGTAGCCTGTCTTTTTTGCGCCCGCCGCCTTCTCGTCTGAGCAATCCAGAGCACGACTATTATTCAGACAAACAGCGCACATACTGGCGCGACAGCTGAAACAAAAAATTTGCATAACCGTCTTTATTCAGTGCAACACCGCCGCCAAAAGGATCAAGCGTGCCTGAACGTACGCCGGTGTCTTTAATAACAGTGTCAATTACAGCGGGCCTAAACTGTGGCTCGGAAAAAACGCACACCGCTTTTTTCTGAATCAATTGTTTTCGAATCTGGTACAAGCGCCGCGGACCAGGTGTTATTTCAGGATTCACCGTAAAATAACCCAAGGGGGCCAGACCAAAATGGTTCTCGAAGTAGCTAAAAGCATCATGAAAAACAAAATAGCCCTTACCATGCACAAATTTCATCGTCGTAGCAACATTTTTTTCAGTTTGTGTGAGCTGTAGCTCGAACTGACGCAGGTTTGTATCCAGTTTATCTCTATTTTGTGGCATAGATTCTGATAATTGATAGTGAATGGCTATAGCGGCCTGTTTCACTATCGATAATGAGAGCCAGATATGCATGTTGTAGTCGCCGTGAAAATGTTTATCTCCGTGATTTTTCCCATGATTTTTAGCGTAATTTTTAGCGTGATAGTCATCATCTTCATTTTCCTCCTTATCGATACCTTTGGCGATATAAGACAGCAATTGTTTCTGTTCATTTTTTATCAGTAACGGTTTAACGGCAGGCAGCTCCGACAGGGCTATTTTTTTATTGTCAGTTACCGGAATTAGCGCTTTGGTAAGCGATGATTCCATCTTCGGGCCAACCCAAATAACCAGATCCGCAGCACGTAAACGCTGGATATCGGACGGACGCAGCGCATAGTTATGGGGTGATGCACCATCCGGCAGCAGCACTTCCACAGGCATAACACCCTCGGCAATGGCGGCAGCAATAAAACCCAGCGGACGAATGGAAGCCACCACGGTAGCAAATGCGCTACCAGACGGGCAGGTTAAGGAGACGCCGGCTAACAACAACAGCCCGTGTGATAATTTACTTATTTGTAACATAAGTTATCTTTTTTACCGTACGTTGCCGGATGAGATAAATGTGATATTATAACATATTAATTTTGGAAAAAAGTGCAGTGACAATGTCTCCAATAGTCAGGCTTGACAATGTTTCTGTCAGCTTTGGGTTCAGGCGCGTGCTTGATGATATCTCCTTCAACTTGCAACCAAAGCAAATAGTCACTCTGCTTGGCCCTAACGGAGCGGGTAAATCTACACTGGCACGCCTTGTGCTAAGGCTGATTACTCCCGATAACGGCACCGTAACACACGTACCGAATTTGCGAATTGGTTACGTTCCACAGAAACTGCACATCGATGCAACACTGCCCCTGACGGTAGGCCGTTTTATGAAACTCAGGCGCGGTGCCGGCCAGTCGGATGTATTGCCAGCCCTGGAGCGGGTGCAGGCAGCGCATCTGGCTGAGCAGCCCATGCAGAAACTCTCTGGCGGTGAAAATCAGCGTGTTCTGTTAGCCCGGGCGCTATTGAGTCAGCCGCAATTGTTAGTCCTTGATGAACCCGCTCAGGCGCTTGATGAAAAAGGACAGATCGCGTTGTACAGCTTAATTGAACAACTCAGAAAAGAATTAGGTTGTGCCGTGCTGATGGTCTCCCATGATCTTCACTTCGTTATGGCTAAAACGGATGAAGTTATCTGCCTTAATCAACACATTTGTTGTTCTGGCACACCGCAAATTGTCTCCGAACACCCCGAATTTATTGCTATGTTTGGTCATCATGGCGATGCAGCATTAGCCGTTTATCATCACCGTGGGCATGCGGTGGCAAATAGTCATGTTCAGCACCACCAGGAGCCACAATAGGTGATTGAATTACTGCTGCCCGGCTGGCTGGCGGGCGTTTTACTGGCAATGGCTACCGGGCCGCTGGGCGCTTTTATCGTCTGGCGAAAAATGTCTTACTTTGGTGATACCCTTGCGCACTCATCGCTACTGGGCGTCGCCTTTGGTATTGCGCTCAATATCAATCCTTTTCATGCGGTCATTGGCGTGACACTGTTACTGGCATTCATTCTGATCTACCTGGAACGTCACCCACAGCTTTCCATGGATACTCTACTGGGTATCATCGCTCATAGTGCATTATCGTTAGGTTTGGTAGTGGTCAGTCTGATGGCGCTGCGGGTCGATTTAATGGCTTATTTGTTTGGCGATCTGCTCGCAGTAAGCTGGTCAGATATCGGGCTGACCGGCGCGGGTGTAGTGCTGGTAGCAGTGGTTCTCTGCTGGCAGTGGCGGCCGCTGTTATCAGTGACAATTAGCCCGGAACTGGCTCACGTGGACGGTATCAATGTGCAACGGGTCAGAATGTTATTAATCCTGCTTAGTGCGTTAACTATCGGGCTGGCAATGAAATTTGTTGGCGCGCTCATCGTGACATCATTACTGATTATCCCGGCAGCAACCGCGCGACGTTTTTCCCGTACACCAGAACAAATGGCAGGCCTGGCGGTCATTATCGGCATCCTGGCGGTCAGCGGCGGATTAGCGTTCTGTGCATTTTTTGACACACCGGCAGGTCCTTCGGTTGTACTGTGTGCCACGCTGCTGTTTGCGGCAAGTTTGTCGCAAAAGCGGCGGGGGTAGCGTCGTTTGTCATGATGGCGCTTGTCATGATGGCATAATGTTATCAGTCAGTAGACCATAGCGCGTAAGATTTCCGCCAGCCGGTCAAACATTTCAGCGAATACGTATTCAAAAAGCGGTACCAGCATGGGAATTAATAAACCGACAACCAGCATGCCGACGCTCAGCGTCAGCGGGAAACCGACGACAAAAATCGACAGCTGTGGCGTCATACGCCCGAGCATCCCCAGTACCAGATTTAACGTTAACAGCAGAGTTATTAGCGGCAATGCTAACGCCATCCCATTCATAAATATAAGGCTTCCGGTCTGTGCCAGGACAAAAAAACCGGCACTATTAAGGGGTGACACAGTGATCGGCAGAGTATGAAAACTGTCTGCCAGCATTGAAATTAACCAAAGATGGCCATCAAAAGCCAAAAAAGTTAGCATCGCCAGCAGGTTAAGAAGGCGTGCCAGCACTGGCATGTTAGGTCCGCCACTGGGATCAAAGAAAATGGCAAAAGATAACCCCATCTGTAAACCGATAATATCACCCACGAGGCGAATCGCCGCAAAAGCACACTGCATCGTCAGGCCAATGGCAGAACCGATTAAAATTTGTGCAATGGCCAGCCACAGGCCGGCGACGGAAAATAGCGGAACAGCCACGCCGGGCAGAGATGGCATGATCAAAAAAGTGATCATCACGCCAAGCCCCACTTTAACTTTAGCGCTAATATATTTTTGACGAAAAATCGGGGCCGTGGCAAGCAGGGCCAGAACACGAATCAGCGGCCAGAAAAACTGGCTTACCAGCAGGCTTAACTGATGCGTATCAAAAGTCAGCATGATCTAGCCGATAAGGGTCGGCAGGCTAGTGAACAGGCTGCGCATGTAATCTGTCATGAGCGTTAACATCCAGGGGCCTGTTATCATACCCATGATCACGACTGACAAAAATTTAGGAATAAACGAAAGTGTCATTTCGTTTATCTGAGTTGCTGCCTGCAACATACTGACAACCAGGCCACAAGCCAGTGCGGTCAGCAATAAAGGGGCAGCTAATGTCAGGGCAACTTTCATGGCTTCGATACCGAGCGTTGCTACTGATTCTGGCGTCATCGCATTAATTTCCTAAGTAGTGATGTTTGCGGGTATTTAGCTGTAAAATTAGCTGTAAAAACTGCGTGCCAGGGAACCGAGCAGCAACTGCCAGCCATCTACCAGCACAAACAGCATCAGCTTAAAGGGCAGTGAAACCGTTGCCGGGGGGAGCATCATCATCCCCAGCGCCATCAGTACACTGGCGACCACCATATCGATAATTAAAAAAGGGATAAAAACCGTAAAACCAATTTGAAAGGCGCTTTTTAATTCGCTGGTCACATAAGCGGGTAACAAAATTCGCATCGGTACCGCTTCAGGCCCGGCGGGCGGCGGTAATTTTGCCAGGTCTGTATATAACGCCAGATCGGCTTCGCGGGTTTGATGTAGCATAAATTCGCGCAGCGGCTTCGCCCCTTTTTCTATCGCTTCTTCCATGCTTATTTTATCCTGACTCAGCGGCAGATAAGCCTCCTGATAAATTTTTTCAAACACCGGCGCCATAATAAAAAAGGTCAGAAACAGTGTCAGGCCGAGAATAATTTGATTGGGAGGCGCCGAGGGTGTACCCATTGCGTTACGCAACAGACCTAATACGATAATAATTCGCGTAAAACTGGTCATCATTAGCAGGGCAGCAGGGAGAAAGCTCAGGCTGGTTAACAGGACTAATGTTTGTACCGGTAGTGACCAGCTTTCACCACCACCTGGCAGTGGCTGACTAATAATAGCGGGCAACTGAGCGGCTGCTGTCGGAGAAATCAGCGCTACCGCGGCGATCAGCAGAGCATAAACGACCCGCTGTCTGAGAGGCGTAGCGATCCGTTGCCTGAGCGACATTAACTGGCAAACAGACATCATGACGATCCCTCCGGACTCTTCTTTTTTATTATTTTTTGTAATAAATGACGGAAGTCCGCCTGTTTTACCCTTGCAGCGGGCGGCGCAGTGGCATCAACAAGGGGGGATGGCAGTACGTGCAGTGCACTCACCTGATGAGAAGTGACACCCAGTACCAGCCAGGTATCCGCCACTTCAACAATTACCACGCGCTCCCGCTGCCCCACCTGACAACTGGCGCGCACATTCAGTAACTGGCTACTTCGCGTGCCCGGCACAAAACCGAACTTACGCACCAGCCAGGCACCGCAGAGTATCAGCACTACCACTACTGCCAGGACACTGCCCACCTGAGCCAATACTGAACCGGGTGGGAGAACGCTAACGGGTGGCATAACCTGATGAGTGTCGTTCGCAGCGATGAGGGTGCTATTCACACTGGCAACCGCAGTTCCTGGCGTTTGCAGTGTTGTCATTAGCGGCTCAGACGGCGCATACGTTCAGATGGCGTGATAATTTCGGTAATACGAACACCGTATTTTTCCGCAATAACAACCACTTCACCTTTGGCAATCAGGAAATTATTGATCAGAATATCCAGAGGCCCGCCCGCCAGCTCATCCAGCGCAACCGCAGAGCCCTGCGACAGACTCAGTAATTCCCTGATGCTCATCTTGGTCCGCCCCAGCTCAACAGATAATTTTACCGGCACATCCAGAATCAGATTAATATCCTTTAGGCTGCCCGGTCCCTGCTGTGACTCCAGTACTTTAAATACCCCCTCTGTGCCGGAGATCGATTCCTCTTTAGATTGTTTTGTTTCATCAGCGGGTTGTGCTGTTGCATCCTGCGCGGGTGCCTGCTCTGCTTCTGCATTTTTCCTGATTGCATCAGAAGGTGGATTTGGTTCATTCATTCGGGCTGCTCCTCATTAAAATCATTTAAAATGGGGTTAATCAGCCGTTCAATACGTAAGGCGTACTGCCCGTTTAATGTCCCATATTGAGCGGTAAGTACCGGTACGCCATTCACATGCCCAACCAGATGTTCAGGGATATCTATCGGTAACACATCACCTGGCTGTAATTTCAGAATTTGCGACAAACGCAGTGGAATATCAACAAAATGTGCCGTCAGCTCTAATTGTGAATGCTGCACTTCCCGGGTCAGCACCCGGCGCCAGTTCTTGTTTTCTTCCCCTGTATCGACAAGCTGCGGGTTGCTAAGTAACTCGCGCAAAGGTTCCACCATGGTAAACGGGAGACAGATGCTGCATTCGCCGACCATGGTACCAATCTCAATGCGAAACGGAGTGGTAATGACAAGATCCTGCGGCGAGCTGGTGATATTCGTGAATTTTGCCCGCATTTCTGATCGCAGATACCTGACATCAAGTTTACGCACAGCGCTCCATGCTTCACTGTAAGCTTCCAGCGCTATCTTTAGCATGCGATTGATGACGCGCTGTTCGGTATTGCTGAACTCCCTGCCATCGATCTGAGTGAGAAAACGGCCATCACCGCCAAACAATTTATCGACCGCAGTAAATACCATGCTCGGGGCAAACACAAACAGTGCAGCGCCACGTAACGGCTTCAGTTGGATCAGATTGAGGTTAGTGAGCTCCGAGAGATCAGCGCTAAATTCGCGGTAAGTCTGGATTTTTATCTCACCGGCCTGGATATCTGTCGGAAGGCGCAACGAGCTAAATAACCCCATACGGAACTGGCGCGCAAAATGTTCATTGATCCCTTCCAGCCCATAGAGCCGTTCACGGACAACCCGCTGTTGTGCAACCGGATTGTAGGGCCTGACAGAGTTATCAGTATCAGGTAACGGACCAACAGCTGTCTGGGAAAGGATATCGTCAGCCATAATGATTATCGCAATATAAATTGGGTGAACAGCACGTCGCTGATAACCTGACTGGCACGGCCCTGAAGATAGGGTTTGCTGAGCACCGTTTTAATTTCACTGAGCAGCCGCTGTTTACCCTCTTCGGTAGAGAGCGACGCCACAGACTGGCGAGCAAAAAGCAGCAACAGGCGGCTACGCGCTTCGGGCAGATAGGTTGTCAGCTCGCCGTATGTCGCCTGATCCGGCAGCTGTAACGTCAAACCGATATAGAGCACGCGCTCAGGATCGTTATCCGGATTAATCAGGTTGACCGTAAACGTGTCGAGTGGCAGATAAACCTGGGCCGGGGCCGGGGCCTGGGCTGGCGCTGATGCAACAGCGGTATGCCCACTTTTTTTAATGCTGTAGAACGCCCAGACACCACAGCCTGCCATGATGAATATCAGAATGATAATGGCCCAGAGCAGTTTATAGGTTTTTTGGATTGAGATTGAATCGATATTGTCAGACATAGCTTAAGACAAGTCCCTATTATGGTGCTGTTATCAGGATAGCGCTGGGGTTGCCAGTCTCTGCCGTTAAAAATTTCCACCGACTACTGACAACTGAGCTGTTCTGGATCGGTACTGGCAGTAATTATCGCGCTTAATTCATACTGCCAATAGGAAGAATAGCCATGAGAAAATAGCCCAGCTCGGCCATTTGTCATCATTTTAGGCAAAAATATCGATCCCATTTCTGCCCGCCGCCAAAGCCGACAGCGCCCTGCTGGCCGTTACACTCCTCTGTTCTGCCGTATCGATAGCAGCCATACTCTGCCGGGGATTACGGACACTGGCAAAATCCTGCTGTGCCTGTTGCCATTGTGGAGAGGTATCACTGCTCACGCTGCTTTGCCCTAATGCGATGCCGCCCTCCGCCAGAGCATTGCGTAAACCGGGCATCATCGCTTCCAGCATGGTGCGCACCTGACTGTGTGCCGAAGCAAAATGTAACTGTGCCAGACCATTTTCTATCTTCAGATTGACGTGCAGCATGCCCAGTTCCTGCGGATGCAGACGTAGCTGCGCATTTTGCTCACCGTGACGATTTGACAACAGCATCACCTGCTGCCCCAGCTGCTGCTGCCACTCCTGACTTCCAAATTGCGCCGTTAAATACGCTGTCAGCGGTGCATTGCTGACGGGCATAGCGGAGGAGGAGAGCGTGGGCACATTCAGCGCCGGGCCGTTGGGCGCCGCAAGCGCCGCAGCCGAACTGGCAGAGAGTGGCTGGAGCGCTGTTTTGTCCACCATCAGGCGCGCTGGCAGCGTCGATGCGAACGTTGCGGCTGCCTCAACCGGGTCGCTGCTCACTCTGTTCAGCCATACTGACTGCGCATCAGTCGCTTCTCTTCCGGTTCCGGTCGCAGCGGTCATAACGGACTTCACCGCGGGAATTATGTCATTTTTAGCTGCTTCAAACGCCACACTATCATGGTTTTCATGCACGGTTTGCCGCAGGGCAGCGGGGCTGACATTGCGGGCCGCAGCACCAGGACGACTGCCTGCGGCTGTCTGAGCGTTTTTCGCTGTCAGATTTGCCACGACCGGCAGGGATAACATGAACTGCTGCCCGGCAGGCGTCACTGCCTGATCAGAGGCGATGATCGCATCAGCGGGCAGTTTTTCTGCCACATCAGTGGCCAGTGTTCGGCCAGACAGGCGCGGAACTGCTGCAAAAACATTCTGTTGTGCGGCGATATTATCCGCATCCGGCAGTTCTCTGGCGGCCATTGCCAGCGAAGGCTTAGCCGCATCGCGACTATCCACGTGACTATCCACGTGACTATCCACGTGACTATCCACGTGACTATCCGCGCGATTATCCGCGCGATTATCCGCGTGACTATCCACGTGACTATCCACGTGACTATCCGCGCGATTATCCGCGCGATTATCCGCGCGATTATTCTGGAGAGCGCTGTCTGTTGCCAGCGACTTTTTAGCGTCCGGCTGCCCATCGTGCGACAGTTTACCAGCCAGCACGGCGGTAAACGTATCCGGTGCATCTGCATCAGGCAGTGGCAGCGCACTGGATGACGAAACCGTTGGGCTGGCCGGTGATACGTTAAGATTCATTGTGCTAAACTCCAGTGGTGACGCTGCGCGAACTCATCCATGCTCTGTTGCTCCAGACAATTTTCATGGCGCTGTTGCGCCTTTTGGGCCCGTTTATGCAATTTTTCATAAGCATTCAGTCGCTGCCTTTTTAACTGCCACTGTTCTATGCTGCACTCAACGCTGTCATTACACTTAATCAGCTGCTCCCTCTGTTGCACAATCGCCTGTTCCAGTGTCTGAATAAATTGCTGATAATTTTTCCAGCTGGCCGATGTCGTGCCAGCGCAGAGCGTGGAATTTAGCTTCAGATGGTATTCATTTTGATAATCAAGCAATAAGTTAAGCTGCTGCGCTGCCTGTTGCCGCAACTGCTGTACATACCCCAACTGCTGGCCTGCCTTTATGGCTGCCTCTTTAGCCAGAGAGCCTAACATAACGAAATGTGACTGATTTCTCATTCTTTGCTCCATCGTATGACGCATAAACCCGTCTGCCCGCTGCCTGTCAGTCAGTCAGGGAAAAGACTGCGAAGATGTTGACATGAATCATTATAGTCGCTGCGTTCAGACATATCTTGTTGCAATAACGTTTCCATTTTTGGATAGAGTGTTATCGCCCTGTCTAACACCGGATCACTGCCAGCAGCGTAAGCACCTACCTGAATTAAATCGTGATTTCGCTGATAGCTGGCTAACAGTTGTTTGAAGGTACGCACACGGCGGAAGTGTTCTTCATCGATCAGTGACGTCATCGCCCGGCTGACAGAGGCCTCGATATCGATGGCCGGGTAGTGACCCGACTCTGCCAGTGTGCGCGACAGCACCACGTGGCCATCCAGAATAGCGCGGGCGGTATCAGCAATCGGATCGACATTATCATCGCCTTCGGTAAGAACGGTATAAAACGCAGTAACAGAGCCGCCGCCGTTAACGCCATTTCCGGCGCGTTCCACCAGCGCGGGCAGCCTGGAAAATACCGAGGGGGGATAGCCTTTGGTTGCCGGTGGTTCACCGACAGCCAGTGCAATTTCTCGCTGTGCCATGGCATAACGGGTCAGCGAATCCATAATCAGCAGGACATGCTGGCCACGATCACGGAAATCTTCGGCAATACGTGTTGCATAAACGGCACCCTGCATACGCAGCAGAGGGGAGACATCCGCAGGGGCAGCGATGACTACTGAACGTGCCAGACCTTCAGAGCCGAGAATATTTTCAATAAAATCTTTAACCTCGCGCCCGCGTTCACCAATTAATCCGACAACGATAACATCGGCCTTGGTATAACGCGCCATCATACCGAGCAGGACACTCTTGCCGACTCCGGAACCGGAAAACAGCCCCATTCGTTGCCCGCGGCCAACGGTAAGCAGTGCGTTGATGGTACGCACGCCGACATCTAATACTTCAGTAATCGCCGTACGCTGTAGTGGATTGACCGGCGGGGTGATCAGTGGCGCGCAGTAGCCCGTTTCAGGGGCCGGTAAACCGTCCAGCGCTCTGGCACTGCCATCCAGCACACGGCCTAACAGTTCCGGGCCAAGAGGCAGTTTTTTACCGATGGAATTCACATACACGCCGTTACGGGCATAGACGCGGGCGCCGGGCACAATTCCTTCCATCTCTTCCAGCGGCATTAAAAACATTTTCTGACCGTTGAAACCGACCACTTCACATTCGATTTCGGTTATCACATCACCCTGAGTGCGTTCGATAAGGCAGGCCGCACCAATAGGCAGCTTCAGGCCGACCGCTTCCAGTACCAGGCCGGTGGCACGAACCAGCCGCCCATAGCAACGCACCGCAGGCGACTGGCTGATCCGCTCTTCCATGGCATTTAGCGACGCTATCCAGCGGCCGAGACGAGCTGTCATTACACTTCTCCTGGTGCGGCAAGGCGGCACAGCTCATGCCAGCGCGTTGCCAGACTGGCATCCAGCTCTCCATCTTCGGCACTGATTTTGCAGCCACCCGGATGTAACTGCCGGTCTGCCAGCAGGATCCAGCCATGGGCGGTGAGTGTGCTACCGAGGCGTTCTTCTACCAGCGCCAAATCATCCGGGTGCACCCGCAACTGAGGTTTACCGCTTAACAGCGGTTCATGCTGAATCAGTTGCTGGATCTGATTTAATAACATCGTGCCATCGATGATCGCTGACTGACCGAGGATCTGCCTGGAGGCAGTCAGCGCCAGCTGCATCAGACGTGAAGCGATCACCGCATCAAGCGCGTCCAGCGTCTGCTGAAACTCAGTGATCAGCTGCTGATAACGCTCAGTGATCGGTTGTTGTTGCTGTTGCGCCGCAACGAGCCCTTCCTGTTCACCTTTGGTGAAACCACTCTGATAGCCACTGGCAAACCCTTCTGGTTTTCCCTTATCAAACCCCTGCTGCCAGCCCTGCTGCTCGGACTGTCCATACAGAGCCTGCAACGATGGCTGGGAATCTGCTTCTGTACGCTTTCTTTCCTCCAGCGCTTCCTCCGTCGCTTGCTCTGCCATCGCCGTCTGCGAAGACGCTACCGGCGGGGCGAGCAGCGCCAGATCGTTAAGCGACCAGCGCTGCCATGGCAGGGATTTTATCTGATCAGACATAAGTCTCCTCGGCGGCGGCAATAATTATCTCGCCACTGTCAGCAAGCCTGCGGGCAATCAACAGGATAGATTTCTGTGCCGTTTCCACTTCAGACATACGCACCGGTCCGCGTAATTCCAGATCTTCGCGCAAAATATCCGCTGCACGCCTGGACATATTGGCGAAGAAGCGATCGCGCAGTGCGCCGTTGGCTCCTTTCAGTGCCACCAGGAGTTCGTCGGGTTCGATATCGCGCAACAGACGCTGCAAACTGCGATCGTCTACGCTGATCAGGTTTTCGAACAGGAACATATGGTCAATGATTCTTTGCGCCAGCTCATCATCGTAGCTGCGTACCGCTTCCATAACCTCTTCTTCATGAGGTTTTTTCATCAAATTGACCATTTCAGCCGCAGTGCGCACACCACCCATCTTGTTGCGCCGGGTATTCTGACCGCTGAGCATGTTATTGAGCACTTCGGTGAGCTCGGTCAGTGCGGCGGGCTGTATTCCCCCGAATGTCGCAATACGTAACAGGACATCGTTACGCAGATCGCTGCTAAATAACGCCAGAATATCCGTTGCCTGGCTGCGTTTCAGGTGCACCAGAATGCTGGCGATAATCTGTGGGTGTTCATCACGAATCAGGTCAGCCGCGGTAAGGCTGTCCATCCTGTTCAGCGCATCCATGCCACCAGAGACCTGTTGCGGTCCCTGCAAATCGTCCAGTAAGCTTCCGGCACGCTCTTCACCCACGGCTTTATTCAGCACCGAACGCAGATAGTCGCTGCTGTTAACATTGAACGATGTGTACTTGTCAGATTCCGTTTCAAATTCAAGCAATATTGAAACAAGCTGCTCTTGCTCTATCGGGCCTATCTTCGACATCGCCATGATGATATTTGGCATTTCAACAGGCAGGATACACTTGAACACTTCAGCGGCACGATCTTCACCTAACGTCATCAACAAAATGGCGCTTTTTTCGACCCCAGTCAGGTTCATTTTTTTTCTTCCTTCTTTTTTATCCATTGATGGATAACCAGTGCCACGACATTGGGATCCCGGCGTGCCAGCTCACGCAATTTTTCCACTTTCATTTCAGCACTCAGGCGCTGCCTGGATCGTTTATCCAGCAATTTTTCTTCCGCCGTGGGTTCGTTCGGAGGCAGCGCTTGCGCTTCACCCTCCGCCTTCATGGTGGCAGCAAGCGCCAGCTGCCGCGACTCAAGCGCCTGTTCTCTTTTTAACAACTGAGGCCGAACGATAGAACGCCACGCAATCCAGGCAACCAGTACCACCAACAGATAACGCCCCATTTCAAGCAACAGATCAAAAAAGCGGGCTTGTTGCCAAAAAGGGAGTTCAGACATCGTATTTTCAACCGTTGTAAAAAGTGTATTGACTACATTCAGGCTATCACCACGGGCACTGGAGTATCCCATCGCTTCACGCGCCAGGATCTCTATCTGCGCTAACTGCTCTTTGCTCAGTGGTTTTGGGTTACCTTTTTTATCCGTTCCCTGATAGTTAACAACCACAGCAACGGAGAGACGCTGCACGCTGCCCGCCTGCTGCTGAACATGCTGTATGGTGCGATCCACTTCGTAATTAATGGTCTGGTCACGGCGACTGTTTTCCGATTTTTCTGCCCTGTTACTGCGGGCAGCAACCGCTGACGCCGCCGTCGCGGCCGTTTTAGCCGCAACAGCCGTGCCAGGCAGAGTGGGACTGGTTTTGGCGCCAGCAGGGGGAGGGATCTCTATCGGTGCCACAGACTGAGCGTTTGGCGTGTTAGACAGGGCACCCGGCACACCGCCGTTCGCCAGGCCTGTCTGGTCACTTTCACTGAGCTGCTGCGAACGGATGGCCGCCTGATTCGGGGGCTGATTCGGCTTATACTCTTCTATCGTCTGCTCACGGGTGGCAAAGTCCAGCTGTGCGGTCACTTCAGCATGTACGTTACCGGCTCCCAGCACCGGTAATAAAATTGCTTCAATGCGGCGCTGATAGCGGCTTTCCACCTCGTTGACAAATTTTAACTGCGTGGCACTTAAACCACGGCCACTGTTTTGCGATTGTGTTAACAGATTACCGCTTTGATCAACAATAGTGACGTTGGCCAGCGGCAGGCCCGCAACACTACCGGATACCATATGGGTAATGGCGTTGATCTGGCCATCATCTAGCGCCCGGCCCGGCTGTAACAGTAGCGTTATTGATGCCGTGGGTGATTTTTGTTCACGGATAAACAGCGACTGTTTCGGCAGTGCCAGATGCACCCTGGCCTGTTGTACCGGTCCGAGTGTGGCAATGGTACGGGCCAGTTCACCTTCCAGTGCCCGCTGATAATTGATCTGCTCGCCAAACTGGCTGATACCAAATTTTTCGTTGTCCAGCAGTTCAAATCCTACGGAGCCCCCTTTTGGCAATCCTTTCTGTGCCAGACGCAGACGGGTCTCATGAACTTTTTCCGCAGGAATTAACAGCGCACCCCCATTTTCCGTAAAACGGTAGGGAATGTTCAGTTGCACCAGTTCAGTGACAATATCTCCGCCGTCGCGATCGCCCAGGTGAGAGTAAAGCACCTGATAGTCAGCACGTTTAGTCCATAATAACAGCGCGACAACAACGGCAATTACCGAGGAAGCTGCTACCAGCAGAGGTAATTTTGGATTAGCACGCAGCCGGTTGATAAGTGTCATAAAACCGTTTTCACGATTATCAGTATCAGTGATGGAGGCGTTCATGCGCATTCCTTGCCAGGACTTTCTACGTTAATGTTCATTTCATCGTTAATGTTCATTTCATCTCGAAGCAAAACAGACTCCCTGGTGCAGGAAAAAACTCATCATCCCGTTTTGGGATACGTGATTATTTGCCAGAGAGCACTATTTTGATTGCCCGATAAGCCCTATTTTTTAGCGCTATTTGCACGCTTTAGTTAAATAATGTTGTGATAGCGTAGCGCAATTGTGACATTTGTTGTTCAATAAATCCATACGCCTTATTAATAATAACCTTAATAATTTCAAACGAAATGTCGTTTTCAGCGAGGTCATCATAGTGATTACGGGCAGTGAAACAATCAGTATTGCAACGGTACTACAGCAGATGCAGGCCACGGTGTCACAGGCTGCGGGGGAGGCAAAAGCACTACCGGCAGACGTCGGCGGCTTTGCTGGCGAGTTAAGAGCCTCTCTCGATAAGATCAGTCAGCAGCAGCATGCTGCACGTAAACAGGCCGAAAATTTTGAACTGGGCGTGCCCGGGGTAAGCCTTAATGACACCATGATCGATCTGAGAAAAGCCTCGGTGGCACTACAGTTGGGTATCCAGGTACGGAACCGTCTGATAAGCGCCTACCAGGAAGTGATGAATATGCACGTATAGCTGTCTGCACGTGCACATATAGCTATCTGGCAATTTGCACGTATAGCTATCTGGCAATTTCGAGGCATAATTTCCCGCCATAAGCCTCAACGTAGCGTTTCAGAGACAGATGCTCCAGATGAGCCGTGAACTCACAGTCTGCAATCGGGAGCATCACTCGTAACTACCTGATCGTAACTACCTGATCGTAACTACCTGATCGTAACTACCTGATGTTACGCAGCAGCGCGCTATCAGCCATTATGGTTCAATATTGCCAATAGCTTTCAGACTCAGACAATGACACAAGTTTCGCACATCGAAGAAAAATGGTAGAAAGATGAAAAGGGAAAAGTGCGCAGGGTTATCAGATGTCACCTCATCAATGTACGAAAGAACTGTATAAAGCATTTTTGCAGGCAAGCAGTGT